>NZ_QWDE01000001.1:1347722-1684652 GCF_003432065.1 Mucilaginibacter terrenus
TCCGCTTAAGTCCATTTCCTGATTTTTCCGAAGACCCAGCATTCTTCGGGTACGGGGGCAAATAGAAAGCTTCTTCGTACCGAGTTCCAGCTTCCAGCACCCCGTATAAGTTCCCGGCCGTGTAAAATCGGGTAATACTCCGGGTCTTCTGTTCATCATCTCTCTTTGCGCTTTCATGTTAATTGTTGTACCGGGTTATTATGAAATCGAACTATTTTTAGGTGATTATTTACCGGGCGGCAGGTTCCGCTAATGAACATTGTCCGAAGAATTCCGGCGAACTTATGCCATAGCTGTATTGACATTCCGGCGAGGTAGCATTGATAGTGACTAATTAATACTCCTTTGACGCCGTACGATGTGAGTTCTATGCCATAGATAATGCATTTGTCATCGTTGTTCAGCGTATTGCAATAATGGATTTCTATGATCTCAAATTCCTCGGGTGAGATGACTACACCGTATTCCAGACATCTGATGTTTTCCCGCTCCATTACAAAAGTGTGATCAAACCCTTGATTCCTCAGGTTCGATTTTATGTTCATAATTTCATGTAGTCTTTTCATACTTGTAAATTAGATACCCTGAAAACTAAAGCTCCTGATGTCTCCCATTGCTGGATGGTCCGTGTTCTTCTGAATAGCCTGCGGTCTGAGGTGAAGTAAATAATGGTCAGGACAACCTGACTGATCACTATCCCAGATGGGAGCAAAAAGAGATGATTACTCAACAGAAGCGGAAACGCAATAAGCATATCGGCAGCAATGTAGCCTGCGATGATTTGCTTTAAATTAGGCGCGGAAGGCATGATGATTACCGAACTGCTGATACATTTGATGGCCATAACGATCTGAAGAATCATCAGGCCGAAGCTGTCGGGCTGATGTGAACCTTCCTGTCCGCCGATCAGCTTCAATAAAATGGTCTGCCAGAAAATCATCAGAAAACTCATCAGGAAAGTAGTGTAAAAGCTTTGCCGGTTTCTCATGTTAGTGGTGTTGTTGATTGCTGCCGAAACTATTGATTTGTTGATGTAAAGTTCCCCGACAAGGCACAGTGAATCAATGTATCGTTTATGGATATCATCGTATAAATTACCTATCATGAAAAAACCCGGCTGTAGGTGTACAGCCGGGCTCTGATTTGAATGGTAGTTAAGTTAAATATCCTCTTTCCGGATACCAAGTTTCTTAATTTTTGAATGAAGGGTTGTAGGTAAGATTTCCAGGATTTCTGCTGCACCGCCAGCACCGCTTATTTTACCTTTACATTTTCTCAGCACCGTTAAAATATGTTCCCTGGCGTTATCGTCAATCGTTTTTAGCTTACCGTTATCAGCCGGTAACTCTGCCGTGCGGCTGCTATAAAGTTTTGGGAGAAAAACCTCACGGATATAGGGCCCCTCATTTAAAAGTACGCTCCGCTCGATCAGGTGTTCCAGTTCCCGAACATTTCCCGGCCAGTGATAGTTGATCAGTTGATCCAATACACCGGGAGTAACTCCAGTGATCTCCTTCTGGCTTTTTCGGGCATACTTGGCGATAAAATGGTCGATGAGAACCGCAATATCTTCTTTGCGCTCACGGAGAGGCGCAATCAATATCGGAAACACGTACAAACGGTAATAGAGGTCGAGCCTGAAATGGCCTTCTTCTACTTCTTTCTCCAGGTTGCGGTTCGTCGCTGCTATGATGCGGACATTGATTTTGACCGGTGCCCGTCCGCCAATCCTTTCTATTTCCTGTTCCTGTAAAACCCTCAACAACTTCACCTGCAATTCGGCAGGCATTTCGCCAATCTCATCAAGAAAGATCGTACCCTTATCGGCCAACTCAAATTTACCAATTCTCTTTTCAATAGCTCCCGTAAAGGCTCCCTTTTCATGCCCGAACAGTTCAGATTCGATCAGGTTGGCAGGCAGAGACGCACAGTTGACGATCACCAGCGGCTTTTGGTTTCGTGGAGATAGTTCATGTATGCTTTTCGCTATCCGTTCTTTACCCGTACCGCTTTCTCCGAGGATCAGAACCGAGGTATCTAACGGGGCTACCACAGCGACCATATCTTGTACGCTCAGCATTTGGTGACTTCTACCAATGATACCGTCGAAAACTTTTTTCCTTTCCTTACTGCCCGGATGTTCCCTGTAATTTTCACTCCTGATATGAGCTAAGCCGGTTTGTTGGCCGGACCAGATATTTTCCATCACACTGGTGAGCGCCTTTTGAATGCGTTGCATCAGCGAAAGGTGATCGGGAAGATAGCTATCGGGTTTGCGGCTGTAAAAGCATAGGCTTACAATCTCGGATCCCGGCAACAAGATCGGAAAATGCAGAAAGGACTCCAATTGAAAAGCATCCGAGATTGCTTTTCTCAGCGGGTAAATCTTCCAGGCTTCCTTCAGGTGATCATGATTATAATACTCCGCCTTAATCGTTTGCAGCGTAATGTTTTGCTTATTATTGAATTCCTCAGGCTTCAACCGGGTGCTATTTACAAGATCCTCCCGGGTTAAGGCCTGGTAATCATTAAATCCGGTTCGCATAAACGAAATTTCCACATGGCCCGACGTCTCTGGCCTCTTAATATAAATTCTCAAGAAATCGTAAGGAATATAGGCTTGAAGGGAACGGATCATTTTTAATACCTTTTGATTAAAATCCAAAGAATGGCGTTCCAATTCTTTTAAAGTTTTTTCCAGCTCCTCTTCCTGACGCAGTTTTGATTCGATACTGTTTTGATGCCGGAAAAAAGCGACATCCAGTGAAATAAGCAATTCTTTCTCCCGAAATGGTTTGACCAAAAACCCATAAGGCTGGGTCATCTTTGCCATCTCCAGGATGCTTTCCTGAAAGTTAGCCGACAGATAAACAAAGCCGATGTTCTTTTTGGTGAGTGTTTTCGCCAGGTCAATGCCGTTCTGAGGACCCTTCAAAAATATATCAAGTAAAACCATTTCAGGTTTTTCTGCTTCAATCATTTTCATGGCATCTACGACAGAATCGGCGATTCCGCATACCTGATATCCTGCCCTTGTCAGGATCAGTTTAAGATCAAGGGCGATCATCGATTCGTCTTCAACAATAAGAATTTTTTTCTTCATATCACGCAGACTAGGTAAACAGATCATGAGCTGCCGCTTCATCAGCTGCTGTTTCCAAATTAATTACAATACTTATAGCTGCACCACCGTTGTTTTTAATCCTTAACTTTCCGCCGACTGGCTTGCATAACGCCTTTATCCTTTCCATACCCAGCGGTGATGCCTTATCGATATCGAATTCTTTACCGGGGCCTTTATCGCTATCAGCCAAGGTAAGCAAAACCTGATTGTCGTTCATCAGCCGTAAACTAATAATTATCTTGCCATTGTTACCCTCAAAACCATATTTTACGGAATTGGCGTTCGTTTCATTTAAGATCAATTCTACCTCGATCGCTTACCTGATTACCAGATTAAAGGGTTCGATATGCTGTGGGCTTGCAACTTTGACGATACATTCCTGCCCATCTTAGTTAACCAGTTTAGCTGAAATTACTTGCGATAAAACTGGTGCATTAAACGGCAGTGGTCAATGTACAGGACAGGGCTTTTATTGTACAGATTATAGCTTCGGGCCAATGCAACCTTCTAAACCTGTTGGCGGAACGTCTCAAGCAGAATTACGAAATATCGTAACTCCCAGTCTTTTTAGTGGATATTTCGTCTTTATTCAAAATTTAAAATTATTAAAACATTGATTATGAATGATTTATAAATAGAGGCACAGTTATGGAATATTGGCATCTGTCTCTATACCCTGACGAAATGCTATGAAACAGCTAAACAACTTATTACCAGACTATCGCCAAGATGGGAACGGAAATCCGGCTTTTGACATTCGTATGTTAACCAACATTGACGAAAACAGCTTAATTCAAAGAAACGGTCAATTTCTTATTATTTGGATCACCCGGGGACAAGGTACTTATTGCATTAGTGAGCAAAGGGGCCTGATCGGGCATAATCATTTGTTGTTTATCCAACCTGGGCAGCTTTCCGGTATTCAGCTTCATGAGGAAGCTGAAGGTTATGCCATTTCCTTTAACACGTCCTTCCTGAATAGGCCGGAAGGTGATATAACAGCCAGGGATGGGAGTTTTTACCAGGTCTTCGCCCGTAACCAGACGATTACCACTGGACCGGAGACAGAGGAGATGCAGAGTATCACGGCCATAATGCTAAGGGAATTCAGCCGTAACCATTTGTATCGTCGGGAAATCCTGAAACAATATCTTAAAATATTCCTGATGTACCTCGCCGCGCAAATGGATCATTCGCAGCTTCCGAGACAGACTCGTAACGAGGCAATCCTGGAAAGTTTCATGGCCCTCTTAGAAAAGAATTTCCGCACGCAAAAGATGGTGTCAGATTATGCGGAGGCAATTTCCGTGACACCCAATTATCTCAATGAGGTCATCAAGAAGATGACCGGACATTCTGCGGGACATCATATCCGCCAGCGGGTAGCGCAGGAAGCGAAGCGGCAGGCCGTTTTCTCAAATAGCTGCATGAAGGGCATTGCCTATGACCTTGGCTTTTATGATATGGCGCATTTCAGCAAGTTTTTTAAGAACACGACCGGAATGAATTTTTCGGATTTCAAAAACAGCGACAGGGTGCTTAAAGCGGTAATTTAATTTTATGGAAAACAAAGGACAAAAGAAGCTGCTCATTGTCGGCGGTGGTTTTGCCGGAATGAATCTGGCCCGGGAAGTGATGAAGAGCGAAGCTTATCAGATTACACTGATCGACAAGAACAACTATAACTATTTTCCACCTCTGCTCTACCAGGTGGCGACCAGCTTTTTGGATCCGTCCAGCATCAGCTATCCTTTCCGAAAATTATTCCGGAATGAGGAGGTGAGGTTCAGAATGGGTGAATTGATCCGGATAGACCCTGTTCAACAAATTGCCTATCTGAACGATGCCGAGTTGCCCTACGATGAACTGGTATTCGCCACCGGTGCCCGCACGAACTATTTCGGGAATGAGAATGTCAAAAAATACGCACTTCCGATGAAAACCATCGATGATGCTTTACTCATGCGCAATTCTTTATTGAAAACGCTCGAGCAAGCTTCCACATGTACGGACCCTGAAGAGCGCCGCAAACTATTGACCATCGTTGTCGCAGGTGGCGGGCCAACCGGCGTGGAGGTGTCGGGTATGCTTGCGGAAATGAAAAAGAATATCATTCTCAAAGATTACCCGGAAATCAAAAACAGCGGCGGGGAGATCTACATTGTGGACGGGGGATCCAGCCTGCTGGCACCTATGAGCGAAAAGACGCATGAAGAGACGAAAGACGTTTTGATCAAGCTCGGCGTCCGGGTCAAATTAAACACCCGCGTGACGAATTTCGAGCACGGCATCGTTACCCTGACTACCGGCGAGATGATTGAAGCGAAGACGCTGATCTGGGCCGCCGGCATTACCGCCAACAGCTTCGATGGCATTGCGCCCGAAATGCGCGGTGCCGGCCAACGCATGATCACGGACGAACATAATAAAGTCAACGGGCTCAACCATGTCTACGCGATTGGGGATTCAGCTATCATGACTACTGATCCTGCTTACCCGCGCGGGCACCCGCAGCTGGCCCAGGTCGCTATACAGCAAGGACGGAACCTGGCGCGCAATTTCATCGCCATGGCAAACAACAAGACCCTGAAGCCTTTTATCTATTTCGACAAAGGAGATATGGCTATCGTTGGCCGGCATAATGCAGTAGTAGATATGTTTAAGCATAAAGTTCATTTAAAAGGATTTGCTGCACTGTTTATCTGGTTATTTATCCACCTGATCTCCCTGGTAACTTATACGAATAAATTAAGGACATTGTATAACTGGACGATAGCCTACATATCAAGAGACCAGTCCCTGCGCATGATCTTCAGATCGTAATCAACGAATTACTGAATTATACCAAAAAAATGATCACAAAAAACAGCTTTTATGCGGATCCCCGGCGGGGTGGCATGATTTTGACCAAAAAACGCTGCGTTATTGCAGGTTTACTTTTAATGATTGTAAATGGCAGTGTTGCCTTTGCGCAGATCACCCGTACCCAAGCCACCCCTGCTGAAATGGTTGACGCATTGCATGCAGCTTTTGGTAAACATCCAAACGCGAGGGCGGTCCATGCTAAAGGCGTTTTTCTCGAAGGGACCTTCGCACCCGCAGCCATTGCTAAAAACTTATCTATGGCACCGCATCTTCAGTACCGCACCCTGCCGGTGATGGTCAGATTTTCCGATTTTACCGGTATTCCCGATATATCTGATACGACCGGAGGTTCTAATCCGCGTGGTATGGCAATCAAATTTCAACTGGGAAACGGTAAAAGCACCGATATTATCGCACATAGCTTTAATGGTTTCCCGGTTGCTACGACAGATGAATTCAGGGAATTTTTGCTGAACATTTCCAGGAGCGGGCCAAAGGCTCCGCATCCAAACGCGATCGAGCAGTTCTTAGGGACACACCCGATTGCCAAGCACTTCGTAACCACGCAAAAGCCACCATCAGTAAGTTACGGTACGCTCTCCTACTTTGGCGTAAACAGTTTCAAGTTTATTAATAGCAAGGGTATTTCATGTTACATCCGCTATCAGATCATCCCTGAGGCCGGGGAGCAATTTTTGACCGCAGCGCAATTCAAAAATACCGGCGACAATTATCTTTCGGAAGAGATTAAGACCCGCATAGGTGCAGGTGCTGTTAAGTTTAAATTGTATGCGCAGGTTGCCGAAACCGGGGACAAAATCGAAAATCCTTCGATCGCCTGGCCGAATGAGCGCAAGCGCATCTTATTGGGAACGATCACCATCAGTCGGCTGGCCGATAATAGCCTGGAGGCGGACAAAGCACTTATCTACAATCCGGGCAACCTGCCCAAAGGCATTGAGATCGCTGATCCAATGGTGGCCGACCGTGCCAGGCTTTACCCAGTATCCGTTAAAGAACGTCAACAATCACATTAATTCACATAAGCTATGAGCGAAAATATACAACTAATACCCGGTAATACCTTACTTACCGCTACGCCGGAAGAAGGCCGGGCCCTGGCCATGAAAATGTCCCGGTTAATTATAAAGGCTACACAGCCTGATGCCACTATAAGAGAAAAGCTAAGGCCGGTTTATGCCGAAGATGCGGCCATGCTGATCGCGATCGGCCAGACCGTCGCTTTGGAATTCGCGACCATTGCGGCAGCCAACAACTATTGGAGAAAATAATGCTTTCCTGCAATAGTGATGCGTATTAAATGATTATTATCGGAGCGGGCCCAACCGGCTTGCTGGCTGCCTGCCAGTTAGCCCGCTTCGGTTGTAAACTCATCATTATTGACCAGAGATCAAGACCTACGGCAGAATCACGTGCGATAATCCTTAAATGGCGCAGCCTTGAGATTTACCAGCAGATGGGACGGCAAGGGGTTGTAATAAAACCAAACAGATTCCAAACCGGCTTATTTTTATTAATGGCGCAGAAAAAGGCGCGCTTTAATCTACCTGACGCAGGTGCAGCGTTGACCGGTTTCCCGGAATTTAAAACGTTTGAACAATATAAGAATGAGGAGTTGCTCTATCAATCCTTATACGCACCGGTCGAGAAGTACAATGGAATACTGAATTCAAGTGTGTGCTTCAGCAGGAAAAACCGTCAAAGTAGTAGCCAGCCGGTCAATCATCGTATCGCGCTGCCGCTAACGATCAAAGCTGATTTTCATTTTAGCCTGCGACGGCGCATCAAGCCCAGTCCGCCATGCCCTTCAAATGAGTTTTGCCGGGGGAACTTACCAAAAAAAATCTCCGTAGTGAACGCAAAGATCAAACGACATTAGTCTCCTTAGCGATTAATCGCGATGCCTGCCGGGAACAGCTTTTTCGCTTTTTTGCCGATATATGGAGACTATTCGTAAAGGATTGGAAACATTGCCTAACGACGGTCAGTCAACCACCGTCGCGAACCTGGCCGGTTTTAAGCAGTTCATAATAGATACCGCAAAAATTCCGATGCAGATTAAAAGTTAACTGGTTGCCAACTCTACCAGCATCACCGGTGTATAGAAAAATTCAGCACTAAGAACAGTTTTTTCCTGGGTGATGCGGCGCATATCCACAGTCCGGCCGGCGGTCAGGGAATGATTACGGGGTCTCAGGTTGCGTATAATCTTGCATGGAACTAGACATAGTAGGCCGGTATCAAGGAAGCCAACCTTTACTCGACACTTGTCTAACGAACGGTATCCTTATGCACGAACCCTTTTAAATTTACCGACAAGCTATTTAAACTTATGACCGGTGACCATTTACTTCACCATATCATCTGTACCTGCTTGGTACCCTCTTTTTTAAACTCCGTCATGTAGTGGCCGCACACGAAAGAAAAAGTATTCATAAGGCATTCCAATTTGTTACAGGTACCCACCAGGACAAGCAAACTTTCAGCAAACCAAACAAAATTAATTTCAGGACGGGTGACGCTGCCCTTTTGCGGAGGTGAATATGGAAGGAAAGGCGAATAGCTCCTATGATCTTTTGAATGTTCCGGCATTTGTGCTGCTTACTGTCAAACATTCCGTCACTTGGCGAATTAACAATTGTCCTTAAACAAGGCGTTCCTGAAGATAGTTCCATTGCTTTTGGATGCGCACTGGCGAAACTGAGTGTGATCAGCCGGCTGATCCTTTTGCTCCGCCCCGACCGGTATTTCGGCTTGTTGCAGATGAACTGGCTAAAGATCTGCCTGAAGACTACTTCTATTTTTGCACCGGTCCGCTTTAAAATAGCCGCGCCTCCAGGAATTCTATCCCTGAAGGCGGCAAATGTAGTATCGCTGACAATCCCGTTTTATTCCGGGTGTTTGCTGAATGCGATCCCTAACCGGTTCCAGGAATTCATGGCGACTATCGCGAGAATTACTTTAGCCGTGGTTTCTTCGCCCAATAAAGCGACCGCTTTTTCAAATATTGCATCGCTTACGCCATGGTTACTGATCAGGGTAACCTCTTCGGTTAATTCCAAGATCAGCTGGTCCGTTTCGCTAAACCAATTTCGTGCCTCACGCCAGGCACTCATTACAAAGATCCGCTGCGGATTTTCACCATATTTTACGGCATCTTTAGTGTGCGCATTGAGGCAATAGGCGCAACCGTTGATCTGGGAAGTCCGGATCTTGATCATTTCTCTTTGAATGCGTTCCAGTTTGGTCTCAGCCAGCAGCTTGTCCATTTGAATAAGCGGTGCATAGGCGTCGGGGACAGCGGATTGCAGGTTAAATCGTGTTTTCATATTTGAATTTATAGTTGATATTAAAATTTCGACTTGGTACCCCAATAATTATCCAGGCTCCAGTCGTAGGTGACAACAGTAGCTAACAACAGGCTCGCCGCGCTCGCCGGAAAAACGGAATAGTTGAACGGCGCTTTAATACCCATAAAGACGGCCATACACAAAGCAAACGTTAACAGCAACAGGAAAGAGCCGATCGCAGCAAGCTTGGTTTTATACCCAATCAATAACTGCAGACCGAATACCGCTTCAGCTATGGTCGCCAAAATGCCCATAAAGCTCGCCGCGCCGCGGCCGAGGAAAGGCATTAATAACTGCGTATAGGTAATAAAATTGTCCCAGTTTCCCCAATCGACATTGTGCAGGCCTTTGGGCCCTAGCCAGCCCATCCGGTCTGCTACTGCTGATAAAAATCCAATGCCTAATGCCAGCCTGGTGTAAAGCTGTCCGTATTTTAATGGGTTATTCATTTGGTGTGATCTATGTTTAATTATTACCGAAACGTAGATGTTCTTTCGCGTTCCCTATCGTTGCCTGGAGGTTACTACAATAATGCCATATTATACATTTAGTTGATAATCAGATAATTATAAATAAGCTGATTCGAATTCTACCGATATTTCGCATTCGGCAGTATGGAGATGACGAAATAAAGTAAATAAGGCAAACCGGCGGTAAGAACTGCCGCAGGCGGTTTAGCTGACTTCCAGGCACGTCGGAATTTTATCGTATGACTTCTGTTTTATTTCGTAATTCCTATTCTGTTTTTACGAAATAAAGTATTTAGGAGTTGAGCTTAAATTGCAATTAATTGACTGTCAATTAATTGCCTGTTGTGGCACAGGTTTTAGATCAAGCAGGTAAAGCAATTATTCATATAAATTTTTGAAAGAGATGGAAAGATACTCCGACCTTAACAAGCAGTTTATCAACGGTAAATGGGTGGACGGCGCAGACACCGCGATCATTGACAATTTGAATCCTTTTTCTGACAAGGTCATCCATAGCCTGAATTCAGCCAATCATGCGGACGTCGATGCGGCATTCGCAGCGGCCAAAAGCGCGCAAGCCGCGTGGCGGGATACCAACCCATTATTAAAGCGTGACATCCTCTTGAAAGCGGCCGAAAACCTGTGGGCGCGTAAGGAGGAATTTATAGAGTGGCTGGCCGTGGAGACGGGCAGTACATATATCAAAGCTTATGTGGAAACCCAGCAAGCCCGTGATATTCTGATCGAAGCTGCCAGCTTTCCCAACCGCATGCACGGCGCTATCCAGCCCTCCACCATCGACGGCAAGGAATCCTACATCTACCGCAAACCGCTAGGCGTCATCGCGCTGATCAGTCCCTGGAACTTTCCGCTATATCTTTCAATGCGTACCATAGCACCATCGTTAGGTACGGGCAATACCGTGGTCGTAAAACCCGCCAGTCAGTCTATCGTTACCGGCGGAACGCTGATCGCAAAAGTGCTGGAGGAAGCCGGCTTGCCTGCCGGGGTATTAAACATCGTAATCGGCAAATCGGATGTCATAGGCGATTATTTCACCGGGCACCCGGTGTCCAGAATGGTTTCTTTTACCGGCTCTACGCCCGTAGGCCGCGGCATAGGCAAAATCGCCGGAGAAGGGTTAAAAAAGTCTGCACTTGAACTGGGCGGTAATAATGTATTTATCGTACTGGACAACGCAGATGTAGATTATGCGGTTGAAGCTGCGGCCTTCGGCCGGTTTCTTCACCAGGGCCAGGCCTGTATCTCAGTAAACCGAATTATGGTTCATGAAAGCCTTTATGACGAATTTAAAAAGAAGTTCGTTGAAAAGGTGAAAGCGCTGCCATACGGAGATGCGCTTAACCCGACGAATGTGGTTGGCCCGGTGATCGATCATAAAGCATTGCAGCGCATCCTGGCAGTCATCGCCAAGTCCGTGGAGGCCGGGGCGATTGTTGAATGCGGCAATCATTGGGAAGGCAATCTGCTGACGCCGACCGTTTTATCAGGCATAACTAACGATATGCCCATCTTCCAGGAGGAGATTTTTGGCCCGGCTGTCGGCTTGATTTCTTTTAAAGACGACGACGAGGCTGTTGAGCTTGCCAATGGAACAGCTTTCGGTTTAAGCGGCGCCATCCACACCAAGGATGTTTATCGTGGCATGCAACTGGCGAGGCGCATTGAAACCGGAATGATGCACATCAACGACCAAACGGCAAATGATGAGGTACATGCCCCTTTCGGCGGAGAAAGATCTTCGGGCACCGGAAGGTTCGGCGGGAACTTTATTCTGGACGAATTGACGACGGTGCAGTGGGTGAGCGTACAGTATCAAAACCGTCAATATCCTTTCTAATCCTTCAGAACATGCTATGCGTTTTCCAACGCATAGCATTAAAACCTGTCGTCATGAAAACGTCTTTAAGTAAATCTTCTGGTGTTAAAACAGCACTGGTACTCGCCGGTATAATTTTATTCAATTTTGCAGCCAAAGCGCAGGACCCTTCGCTTCCGGCTGTCAACCTCGGGCTGGCCAATATAACCGATGGTATTACCCCCGGTCCCGGCATTTATTACGCCAATTTCTCACAGATATACCAGGCTCATTCTTTCCGGGATGGCGCGGGTAATAAGTTACCGACAAATCTAAAAGTCAACACTTATACAACTATACACCAATTTGTCTGGTTAGGCAATAACAAAGTTTTTGGCGGATTATTCGGACTTACCGCATTCCTGCCTGTTGTCAGGATTTCGGCAACCAATGCGGGGGGGCCGACACCTACTATTAACAACGGCGTCCTTGGTGACCTCATTGTAGCCCCAGCCATCGTTTGGGGGAATAGAAAGCTTTTTAACCATGCGTACTTCAGCCGGGCAGAGCTTGATTTTTATCTGCCAACTGGTTCTTATAACCATAACGACGCGAGCAATCCGAGCTCCCATTTTTACACCTTTTCGGCCCATTATTCCTTTACTTATTTCTTTAACAGGGAGCTGAGCATCAGTTCGCGTAATCATATTAATTACAATACCAAGCTGATCGGGACAGCTGTCCATCCCGGCATGTTCTATAATGTGAATTTTTCAGTTGAACAAACCCTGTATAAAACCTTTCGCGCGGAAGCCTGCGCTTACTATCTCACGCAGCTAAACCAGGACTCCAACAACGGGGACAGCCGCTATTACCAAAACGTGGATGGCCTAGCCAATACGAAGGAACGGGTTTTAGGTATTGGCCCAGGCTTGGCCTACCTGGCCAACCAGCGTTTAGTATTGGAGGGAAAGGTGTTTTGGGAAACAGCTGTCCGTAACCGTGAGCAGGGCGTACGTCCGACTCTGCAACTATCCTATAAATTTTAATGTAAACACGTATTTAATTAATCATGTTATGAAATCGACCAACCATATCGTATCAAAAACAATCGTATTTATTACCGGAGCATTCGTGGCCAGCAACTGCTGGGATGAATGGAAGAAGTTTTTCGAAGCGAAGGGCTATGACTGCCTCGTCATACCCTGGCCGAATAAAGACGCCCCGGCTAAAGTGCTACGCAGCCGCCAGCCAAGTGAAGCCATAGCCTCGATGCGTTTACAAAGATTAACTGATTATTATGCCAGTCAAATAAACTTTTTGCCGGAGAAGCCCATATTGATCGGACACTCCATGGGCGGGCTGATCACCCAGCTATTATTACAACGTAATCTCGCGGCTGCAGGTGTGGCCATCCATTCGGTAGCACCACAGGGCGTTATTTGTTTCAGCCTTGCTATGCTTAGGTCAGTATGGGGGCCTCTGGGCTATTTCAGCTCAACTAAGAAATCATTTTTGATGAGCTTTTCGCAATGGCAGTTTGCCTTTACGAACGGCATGCCGGAAGCAGAACAAAAAGCAACGTATGATAAATTCTGCATCCCCGAATCGAAAATGATTTCCAGGGACGGGCTAACAAAAGTGGCAAAGATCGACTTTACCCGTCCTCACGCACCCTTACTGATCACCGCCGGCAGCACGGACCATATCGTTCCGGCAAAATTGAATTACGCGACCTATAAAAAATACCGGTCACAGGGGATCACCAGCTTTAAAGAATTTGAGGGCCGTAACCACCTCGTCCTTGCACAACCTACCTGGCATGAGGATGCCCAATATATTTATGAATGGCTTAATAAGTAACAGGGTGTACCAAGTTCAGTCAACGCAATAACGCATGTTTAATGTGCCGGACTTAAATTGATGTTAATTTCGATCTTGGCACCGTTATCATTAGATAAGTATAGGTTTCCGTTTAATTGTTCTGCCAATGTTTTGATAATAAATATACCATAAGATTCCAGGGTATCAAGCGCATTAAGAATGCATTGATCAAATCCTGATCCATTGTCATGATAGGATAAATAAATGGCATTATTCTCTTTTCGTATGTTTAAGCGAATGACCTTTTCTAACTTAGTTTTAAAAGCGTGCTTTAAACTATTGTTAACGCATTCACTTATGATCAAACCAATCGGAACAAGGAAATCCAGCCCTTTTTTAATTTGGTCAGCCTCAATAAGTAAGGCAATGTTGTGGTCTTTGATAATTGGCTGGATTACACGGTTTAAATAATCTTCTATCATTATTTCACTGAACTCACCTTTCTTATAAATGGATTCGTAGGCGTTGGCAGTGGTAACAATTGCATCTTCAATGTCGGTCAACTCAATTCTTTTCTCCGTTTGTTTCAGTCGCGCCATGACTAAAATCATGTTGAGGTTATTCTTGACCCTATGGTGTACTTCGCTCAACAGAAAATCCCGCTGACTAAGCGCCTCAGATAATTGTAATTGCAGTTCTTTTTCTTCTGTAATATCAATATGGGAACCAATTGCCCTTGCAGGCTTACCGTCTTCGGTCCACTCTACGACCTTCCCATTACATCGAACATAAATAGTTCTGCCGTTTTTATGACGATATCTGATAGTAGTTTCAAAGGGAACGGCGCCTTTTGAATCTATATGTCGTTGGAACAAGTCAAACATAGGTTGCAAATCCTCTTTAAATACTATTTCCTGCCAGGAATCATGATTGTTTTCCATCTCGTGATCTTCATAGCCAAACATTTTTTTAAAACGGGGGCTGAGATATTCTTCATCACTGATCATATCCCAATCCCAAAAACCAGCCATGGAACATTCAAAAACGTTTTCACTTATCAGTTGCAGGTCCTTTACGGTGTTATACTGTTTCATAAAATGCGTGCTCGTAAAATCAGCTTATTTGGATCTTCGCTTGGTTAGATTGCCTGATTGGCCTTGAAAGTGTTTTTTTGACTCTTATCCAAATTAATTTCCTGACAACCTTCAAACATCTAATATACCCCAAATATTAGAAAAGTTCGCATTATCCTCTTATACGTCAGGCCTTTGAAATCGGTCTTCTATAACCTCAGTTTCTTCAGAAGGATTTTAAAGTTCATTCAAAAAGCCAGCTAATTCATATGCTACCTGAAATTGAATGCTTAAGCGAACGCCTCCTTTGTTTTCAACTTTAACTTACCACCAGGCTGTTTGCTTAAGGCTTCCATCATTTTCATACCCGGCTGGTGGCATTTCAAGGTTGAAGCCGGGCGGAAAGCCCCTGCCATTATCAGCTATGGTTAACATAAGCCTTTCACTTTTACAAGCTAAAGCGCAACCAGGATCTGCTCACCTTATCATCAAAGTCATACTTAATGGCATTAGTTATTGAATAATTCAGTATCAAGCCGGATGTTCGGCTTGGGCCAATCAAGATGAGGATTCAATCACCTGTTCAAAATTGATAGGGGACTTCCGGATATAAAGCTATCACTCAAATAGCTTAACAATTTAGTCACATCGGCAGGTATATTCATGCTAGCCACGTTGTTTCTTTAATACAACTTCTTATGAATCAATGAAATTGCCTGCACGGGTTCTGGCTTTCAAGGCTGCTAAGAAACGCAAATACGGAACAAAGCCAGCGTTTGTTGGCTTTGTTCCGTAAACTATCACAAAATATAATAAAGCAATATGCCCAGGTTGACAATTAGGCTGGCAAAGAACGCTGTTAGCGTAACACGAATTCCCGCTCCCCCCATATTTGCGACTAAGTTGCCAAAAAAACCAAGTACTGTTATACCCAGCAAAACGACTGGCGCATTAAAGTAATAAATGACGACGGCAGGCACAGCAAGTACCAGGTTGCCATGTACCATTAGATTAACAAACCACCACATCGTGCGGTAATTTTTTTGACTATCCACAAATTTGAGGTAAGATTTGATGGGGTTAAAAACAACATGGATATTAGGATTGGCTGCCCAAGCAGTCTGGGTATTCGGTTTTAGCGTAAGCATGATATAAAGATTTAAAAGATTAGTTTAGTAAAAGCACTTGTGGCCCGAATTCTTCAAAGTAGATCCGGTCTTTACTTATGCCGGCTGATACGAGATCCTGGTATTGCTTTTTGATGAAAACGGGGGGTCCGCAAACAAAGTAATGGCCGTTCAGATCAAGATTAAGTTGAGGTATCACGGCTATGTCCAGAAAGCCTTCATAAATACCCGCTCGTTTATTGGTTTCCGTCGGTTCATTATAGAAAGTATATTGATTAAAATTCGGGAATTCCGAACCAATCTCCTCCACGTGTTGTTTGAAGGCATGCACGTTTTCATTCCGGCAACCATGCAACCAGGTAATCTGATGTTGGTGCTCATTAGCGATCAGGCTTTGCAACATGCTCAATAAGGGCGTAAGGCCAACACCACCGCTAATCAGGGTTACCGGCGCGTCCAGGTCATCTGCTAAGACAAAATTGCCAGCTGGTGCAGTGATCTCCAATATATTCCCGCTATGCACATGATCATGTAAGCGGTTGCTGATCATTCCGTTCGTGTCAATTTCTTGGCCGAGTTCCCGTTTTACCGATATGCGGTAGTAATCATGATTAGGTGCGCTGGAGATACTATATTGGCGGGCCTGGTTAAGCTTTAATTCCGGTAGGAAGGTACGCAGGCTAATAAACTGGCCCGCCTGGTGTTTAGCCACCTTGCCACCATCTGAAGGGTACAGATAGAAGGATGTGATCTCATCTGATTCGGCAATTTTTTTCTGTACAACAAATGGCCGCCAGCCCGTCCACCCGTATTTTGTATTTATTTTCTGTTGGAATATACCCGCCTCATGACCACTCATCAAGGCGGCTAACTGCTGGTAAGCAGCTGTCCAGGCACCTACTATAGCTGGTGTAGCAGCTTCGCCTAACACTTCCTGAATTGAGGCGATCAGGTGTTTTCCTACGATAATGTAATGCTCCGGCCGAATATCCAGGCTCACATGTTTATGCCCAATTCGGTCCACCACCGGTAACAAAACCAGCGGGTTGGCAATATTCTCTGCATAAGCCAGCACAGCCAGCGCAAGCGCTGTTTGCTGTTTATCACTTTTCTGATTGCCCATATTAAACAAGTTTTTCAGTTCCGGGTGATGCGTAAACATGCGGTTATAAAAATATTTGGTAAGTAGAACCCCGTTTTCCTTTAATATGGGAACGGTTGCGGTAATGAGAGCTTTTTGATCTGTTGTCATAATAATATATTAATACCTTTTTATCCTTTATTTAATGTTATAAATCATTTGTGGTTGATCAACAGGACAAATCTATGCACTAAAATAATAAAAGACAAATTTATCCTTTATTATTTTTTCTTATCTTTGCTTTCACATTATGGCGATATTTTCAAAAACATGCGAATACGGAATCAAGGCGGTGCTATTTATTGCTCATACCGGCGTACAGGGGCGTAAAGTCGGCATCAAAGAGATTGCTGCCGGTATTGATTCACCAGAGTTCTTCCTGGCCAAGATACTTCAGAATATTAGCCGTAAAGGGATTGTCAATTCATTTAAGGGCCCTAATGGTGGCTTTTATATCACAGATGAAAGTTTAAAACGTCCAATTAGTGATATTGTAGAGGCTATAGATGGAGATGGTCTTTTCAGGGGTTGTGCTTTGGGTCTTAAACAATGTTCGGAGATCAATCCCTGTCCTTTACATGAAGAATTCAAGGTCATCAGAACACGTATTTACGATATGCTGCATACCATCAATATTGACCAGTTCAATCAAGAATTAATGAGTGGTATGTTATCTCTGAAAAAATAACAATTCAACGTAGAACATTGAAGTAATACAGTGATTGACCAAATGCGTGTTATCATGCGAACAGAAATAACCTAATTTATGATTTTAAACAGTTCCCGGTCTGCCGGGAACTGCTACTTTTAACATCCACAAGCTGAAAAGCAACTGCCGAGAGCAGTAGTTGCGCCTACACATCCCTGTGGATTACCACTCCCAGCAGTTGATCCGCAATGAACGACCTGACTAATGTAGCCGCTTCCCCCAAGTACGTTCAACATGCTTTCCGTATTCAGGTCACTAATTTTGTCCTTGAATAAAGAAAGTTTTTTTAATTGCAGTTTTTCACGGTTTAATTGTATTTTTCTCATAATGGTAACACCACTTTTTAAGTGGTCAACTTTCAATTACCTCCCCTGTCTCTCGCCATGGATCGGATGTTCAGCGTCGCTTTGAAGTGTGCAAATCACTCCCCCTTCTTTATCTTTGGGCAAAGAGGTTACTCCCGCATTGTCGGCCAACAATATTCTTTTTAATCTATTACATCAATTAATTTAGTTTCACTGATTGAACCTTGAACTAACGAATCCAAGGTGTTAACCATTAATTAATTAACTTACATGATATAAATTTAAAATATCAATCTAATAAAAACAAACAAAAAAGTTATATTTAATCATAAAATTAAATATCAAATAATAAATTAAAGGATATGGGGGTCAGGCCATTAAAAACCTAGTTGTGAGGCGAGTTAAGGATTACAATCAAAGAAAAAATACCTACAATTATTCGCCATTTAACCTAAACTTAATTAAAGCCCTTATATTATTAGACGATATTAAATTGAACGTTTGTAGATGACTACCTTGAAAAGATCTCATATCCGAGCTACTTGGATCAGAAATCACAGGATTAGATATATAAAATATAAAAACCTCTAGAATGCGCTTCCTTCTTATCCAAATACTCCTTTTAACCGCTACTACAGCCAAAGTATCCGCGCAAAATACTTCATTCTCAGAAATGGTAAATACTCAGGCCAAAAATCGTGAAAAGATTTATATCCATTTTAACCAGGATCGGTATTTTAAGGGGGATACAGTATGGTTCAAGGCTTATTTATTTACCGACGGCAGGCCGTCTAACACGAGTAAAAACTTTTATTTAGAACTGCTTAATTCGTCAGGACAAGTTAGCAGCCGTTTTACAGCGCCAATAATAGCATCAACCTCGTCGGGCTTCGCCGTTATATCAGCCAACGATGGGGATCTGGTGACTCAATGCCGTGCTTATACCGTTGCAACCCTTAATGGAGATACGAGCCTTCTTTATAAAAAAACACTGCAGATTTTGAACCGGGTACAAAGTTCAGACGCAAAGATACATGTGAACGCATCTGCAAAATTCCTTCCGGAAGGCGGCAACTGGGTAGCCGGCCTGCCTACCGTACTTGCATTTAAGATTACCGGCGACAATGAATTCCCATTAGAAGCGGAAGGGAGGATTAAAGACCAAAATGGCAAGGACGTCGCGGAATTCGCTACCGTTCATGATGGCATGGGTAGTTGTACGATTATCCCGCGTAATAATTACTCCTATACAGCAATCTGGCAAACGAAAGACGGGCAACATCACAGTACTAAGCTTCCTCCAGTTTTGGAACAGGGCGTTGTCCTACAAGTTAGCGCTGCAAGCAACAGCAGAAAAGTTGCTTTGTTCCGGACTAACCAGGTTGGGGAGGAAGATAGAACGCTCAGCCTTCTTGCCGTACTAAACGGTACCGTGGTATACCAGTCAATTGTACACCTGGAGCATGAAACAAGCGCCCGAATCACCATACCAACCGCCGGGTTGCCCACGGGAATACTATACCTAACCGTTTTTAATTCCAAACAGCAGCCGTTGACTGAAAGAATTTCTTTTGTAAACAACGACAATTATGGTTTTGAGGTCAAAGCGTTGCCCGAAAGTCTCCGGAAAGAAAAGCGCTCACGAAATAAGATAACCTTATTTAAGCCGGACTCTTTAAGAGCAAACCTATCAATATCGGTAACCGATGCGGAATTTGCAGATGGCTCATCCGATGCGGATAATATCATCACGCATTTATTGCTGACGGGCGACCTTCACGGGAAAATATATCAGCCCGGTTATTATTTTAGAAATCGGGAAGATTCTACAATTAGAAACCTGGATCTGGTTATGTTGACAAACGGCTGGCGAAAGTATAAATGGACTGCCGCACCCCTACCGCAAAACCCGTTAATTGAATCAGAATATCTCACGATAAGTGGTAAACTACAAGATGCGTTCAAGGGAACATCTTCAAAAGAAGCTGCGATTAACGGCATTATTACTCCTGCAGATGGTGAAAGTGCCCTGCTGGATTTCTCAGAAACCAAGAACGGTGGCTTCTATAAAGCGGGCGTAATTTTTTACGGGGAAGGTTCAGTTATGTTCAAATTTAGCTCAAACCGAAACAGAACCGCAACTGTATTGCCGATCGAGCTTTCTAATGGTCTACTTCCATCCTACCCGTTCAAAATAAACGCTGCAGCGGAAATACTTAAGATGACAGCGTTTGAACGCAAGGATACTCTGCCCCCAAAATATGATCTTCTTCATTCCGGACCAAGAAATCACGTCCTTGATGAAGTGGTGATCAAGGGGACGGCTTCAACAAATATGGAAGCGCTTGATAAAAAATATACACAAGGGCTTTTCAGAGGTGGCATTTCTCGGAATATTGATTTAGGCAGTGACCCAAAGTCAATCAATTATCTTAGCTTTTTTCAATATTTGCAAATGAATATACCGGGATTACAGATATCCGGTGCAACATCTTTGGCACCAGGCATCACTTGGCGTAAGGCACCAGTGAAATTTTATCTCAACAATAACGAATCTTCCCCAGCTGATATCAGAGCACTTCCAATGGCCGAAATGGATTACGTTAAAATTTATGATCCGTCACAAGGTGGCATTTTTCAGAGCGAAGGTGGTGTCATTGCTGTTTACAGCAAAGGCGGCAGGGGTATAAGGAACAGTGCAGATAATTCCCCAAGGTCAAAAATCACGGGGTATAGCCCTGTTAAAGAGTTCTATATGCCCGAGCCCGCAACCGAATTAACGGCTGCAAACGACGTTGTGGATAATCGGTCAACCTTGCTATGGAAGCCTAACGTGCTCTTTGATGAAAAAACCCATAAGCTGGAACTCCCCTTTTTTTATAACGGCTTTACCAAAAAGCTTAAAATCGTGCTCGAGGGAATAAATGCTGCCGGGAAGATGGTTCATTTCGAGCGGGTCTACTGATCCTTTTTAAGCTTTCTGTTATTTCGAACCTACTTTTCCATACAAGACATTGAAAATGCGCTGCAATACACTTTGATCGCTTGTTTTGAATTCCGCGACACCACTGCTTAATGTTCTCGGGTCAATCTTCTTTCTTCTCGTGGTAACAAACCCGTCTTTAAGCTCCAATTCAACAGCGTAGAAATTATCCATTGTTACGTTGGATATCTTTTTTACCGTTGCTTTCAAGGCGCCAAATTCTTCAAAAGGATATTCCTGGAGTTTGAGTAATACTTCTTGTCCAGGCCGTATTTTGCCAGCTTTGAATAGTGGTAACTTGACAATTGCCTGGTACTGCGCTCGCTCGGGAACTATCATAAATACAGGGTCCCCAGCGTTCACCGTCTGACCGGTGTTTCGGATCCAAAAGTAAGTAAGGGTTCCCCTTTCCGACGACTCCAGGACATACTGCCGCTGCCAGGCTGCAATCTGTCCTCTGACGCGGCTAATTGCATCTTTTAAATTGATGATTACTTCTTTATTTCCGGTATTGTATTGTTGTCGGAGATCAGACGCATTACTTTCAACTGCTACCTGCTGCTCTTGATTTTGCAGTAAGCTGCTGGTATTATCCGTCTTTGATATACTTTGGTTCAAAAAGGTTTTTTTTATGGTATTGTATTCACTTAGAGAAATTACCTTTGTTTTCAGTAGTACATAATTAACACTGTCCCGCCAGGCCTCCAGTTTTTGCTGATCTGCTAAGTATTTTTCTTTTACTTGAATATTATTTGTAATCTTTGAAAATTTATCTTTCTGCGCCCGTAAATTTTCCAATTTATGGGCGAAATAATTATTAGCGACAAAGAACTTGTAATTAGCTAATGACTCTGATAAATATGCATAGTTGGGCTGAATATCTCCAACGATAAGATTTTCGGGAAGATATAATGAACGGGTTGTTTTTTTCAGGTCAACTGAACCCGAGAGTGCATTTACCACTGCTTTTAATAGTAAAACGTCGCTTGTTTTTGCTGGATTATCAATGACCGCGATGATTTGTTCCTTACTTACAGGCTCGCCATCCTTAACGTAAAGGTCAGTGATCTTTCCAGCAGAACGTGCAACTAATTTCACCGGCGGTTCGAGAGTTGTAATAGTTACGGTTCCCGATACGATATCGGGATATTTAATAAATGAGGCGCCAGTAAGTATTCCGAAAACGATCAATCCGATCAGAATATTAGCTCCGTATAGTATCGACGGCGGAGATTGCCCTATAATGTCGTGAACCTCCTCGCTATGATGTAAAATATCGTTTCTTTCTTCCATATCGCTAGTTTCCCAATTCCAATTGATTTTTTACGAGTTCGAAGTATTTTCCTTTTTTTTGCGTAAGGGAATGGTGATTACCCGTCTCGACAATTTTTCCATTCTCCATCACAACAATCTGATCGGCGTGTTTAACAGTGCTCAACCGGTGCGCAATCACGACCACTGTTCTGCCTTTGAAATAGCTACTCAGGTTTTCGATGATGATCTTTTCGTTTCTGGCATCAAGGGTACTTGTTGCCTCGTCAAGGAATAAATACTTCGGATCTTTGTAGAAAGCACGCGCAAGTAAAATACGTTGTTTTTGACCGGAGCTGATGCCATTTCCGGTACTTCCAATCTTGGTTTGGTAAGCTAAAGGCAGAGAATTGATAAACTCATCAATGTTGGCCAACCTGGTCGCCTCCACAACCTTCTTTTGACTTATCTGATCCTGAACCGCAATATTTTTTGCTATGGTATCGGAGAATATGAAACCATCGGTCATTACAACACCGCACATCGATCGCCACCATTTAGGCGAAATTACCTTTAATGCAGTGCTTCCTAAATGAACACTTCCAGATAGCGGTTCGTAAAAACGGAGAAGGAGTTTCATTAACGTGGTCTTTCCACTGCCACTTGTTCCGACAATAGCGGTCGTCTTACCTAGTGGGATACTTAAGTTAATGTTGTTTAACACCAATGGTGTCCCTTCTCCGCCAAAGCGAAATGATACGTCTTCCAAGACGATAGCTGCCCGATCAGCAGCGATCTGGCCGCTTTCCAGCTCATCGACCCATTGCAACTCATCACCCTTTTCTTCATTGTCTTTTGAGTGGATTTCACCTAATCGCTGCAAACTTAGTTTTGCGTCCTGAGCGGTCCTGAAAAAATTTATTAATTGATCAATGGGAGAATTCATCTGCCCAGTGATATAGGAAATACTCAGCATCATACCAAAGGTTATTTGACCGTTCAAAACCTCTTTAGCCGCTATAAATGCGATCAGCAAATTTTTCAGCTGGTTGAAAAAACTAGAGCCGATAACCTGATACTGCTCTAACGAAAGACTTTTTACGCTTATTTTGAACAATGTGGCTTGTACATGCTCCCAGCTCCAGCGGTGCATCGTTTCGCTATTGTTAAGTTTGATCTCCTGCATGCCGGTAATGATTTCGTAAATGTTGTTCTGGTTATCAGTCATTTTTTGAAATCGTTCGTAATCCAATTGCTCCCTCTTTTTTATAAAAAATAGCATCCAGGCGATTGAAAGAAGTGAACCGACAACAAACAAAGAAAGAACCGTAAGGCTGTAAAAGCCTAAAACTATAGAGAAAACAAGAAGATTAACCAGAGAAAAAAGCGTCTGAAGTGTGGTATTGCTTAAAAATTGTTCAATTCGGACGTGGTCGTTAACACGTTGTGTAATGTCACCTAATAATTTGGTGTCAAAAAATCGAATAGGAAGCTTCATTAGCTTAATTAAAAAGTCTGATATTATCGAGATGTTTATCCTGGAGCTAATGTGCAAGAGTAACCAGCCACGAACAAGTTCTATGGAAATGCTTCCAAAAAATAAGGCGAGTTGCGCAAATAATATTAAATAAATAAAACTTATATTTTGTTGATTGATGCCATAATCTACCATACTTTGCGTTAAAAATGGCGCAATAAGAGATAGAACGCTTCCTACTATCATACCTATGAACAGCTGTGTCACGAGCTTACGAAAAGGGGCCAAATAACGTAGTAGGTATCCTAAACCTATCCTTTTATCCCTTTCATCTTCCTTCTCAAAGAAGCGCGGGCTGGGTTCCAGCAAAAGAACAATACCGGAATCCTTATCTTTGTTGGCCCAACATTCCAAGAACACTTTTTTGCTAACTTTTCTAAGGCCATGTCCGGGATCTACAATCTGAATAAATTTACTTTTTGAATTGTAGTTCTGCGGGGGTAGAACAACAAAATGCTTTTGGTTCCAATATAAAATGCAGGGGAGTATCGCTTCCTGATCCAACTGTTCAAAAGTCATCCTTGCTCCCAGGGTCCTGAAGCCGATCTTTTCAGCTGCCTCGCTAATCCCCTTAAGACTCACGCCCTCCCTGGTAATAAAAGAAAGATCGCGCAAAGTTTCGAGTGAAAAATGCTTTCCATAATATTTTGCGACCATCTTCAGGCAAGTTGGGCCGCAATCCATTTGATCAAGCTGCCTGTAAACCGGAAATTTTTTGAATCCTCTCATCGAACCGTGTTGCTAGTGGAGATCGAAGTAGTAGACGTCTGATCACGTTTTAATATTGCGGATCTTGACCGGTGATAGCGCTCTAGAAAATGGTAAATTACAAGTTCGTTCATTCGCTGCTTACCTATAAAAAGTCTATTAACAAACATATGGATGTAACTGGCTAGTAGTTCCTCAATACGCTGCCAATTCTGCTCTGCGTTTACCTCGCTTAAAATTCGCTTAACTGCCAAAATGTTCGCATTTGAACGTTCCTTAAATATCTCTATAGCATCCACGATATCATTCTCCTTATCACTATCAGCATCCATGTGTGAAAAAATCAATGACTGATAGCTCCTGTATTTATCATTAAGCTGGCTCTGTAAATGATCACCTGCACCGAATTCTTTGAAAAACATCCCTTGCAAATATTTGGAGAACTTTTCCTTTTGCATAAAAGTGAATTTGAAATCATCTAACAGGATATTAATTCCGCGAATCGCGAAAATCATTCGGTAGATGTCGATATCTGGACCGTCAATTAGTTTTAGTAACCGCATTACGGAAAGACTATCATGAAAAAATAAATCCTCAGAATGGGTTATTAAATCTTCACCATACCGGTCTGTTTCTCGAACATAAGTATCCAAGACTACGCGCTGTATGTAATTGTTATTAATTAACGGCTGACATGCGTTGAGGAAAGCACGCATCAATTCATGTTGCTTGCTTTCTTCAGCATTGTAGAAGCGTATTCTTAGATGAGGGCCGTCATCTTTAAACCTGATAAAAAAAAACTTTTCAAAAAGCCCTTGTGTCAAGCCCTCATCGACGAATCTGAATAATTCATTTTTCAATATTTCTTCAGCAAACTTTAACCCCGTGTAAATTTTAAAATACAACCATTCGCTCCCGGGAATAAACTTTCCCTTTACTCCCTGGTTCTTTACCCTTAGTTTCAATGATGCTGAGCGCAGTTCTACCTTATCCTCAAAGAATGGAATCACAACTTCGTTTGTATAAGACTTGCCCTCTCGGTCCTTCACTATACAATTCTCTGGCGTAAATAGATATTCTTCAACAATGATCCGTTTCAGCTTTTTCAGATAGTAAACAAATATCCTGATTCCATGATCTTGTGAAAAATCGATTAACAATTTATTATCCTCCTCCAGGTAGCTCACGCGCATTGGTAATTCCCATTTAAGCCTGAACTTGGAGAAATATTCTTGTATATCCTCCTTCTCCAGCGGAAGATCTATGATATCATCAGCGGTAAATTTCCATGTTGCTTTTTTAAGTAACAAGTTTCTGTAAACAACCCTTGGCAAAAATCGTAGACTATCTAGATTCCCCCAATCCCAAATGTTCATCTTTGCGTTTTGGTGACTTTGCAGGCTGCATAAAAATTTGTAAACCGGAAGTCCTTTGTAGTTAAAGTTATGTGCTGTTGTCAGTTTTGGAATAATTCTCTTTCCTAACTTTTTGCTTACCAGGATTACCTCACCCTGTCGTATACTTACATATAGATCTTCCAAAAGAATCTGGTGGTCCTGATCTACGCCTGATCGTCCAACATAAGGAATTTCGTAGGGTCGCAAAACCGGACGTAAAAGAATATTCCCCACCTGTGCCTCTGGAAGATGAACAATTTCTGCAAAGATGGCATCCGGATATTGCTCCTCCTCTTTTTTAAGTATCCTTGACGACAACGCAGCTAACTCTTTACTTGAGTGAGTAAACTTTCCAAAAAGATTTGCTCCGGAAGTACCCCCGAACGCCGCCACATCAAACAAAAAATGATCTTTACCCAGCTCATCGGATAATTGCATTAGGCTACCAAGCGCGTAGATACTTGTTGAAAATTGATAGCTCTCCATTTTTTTCTTCATTGGCGTCAGGTCACTCTTATCAATACTGATATGTGACCTTTTATTTTTTAAGAAATCATAGTATTTGTTAAGCGACAGCTGCTGTATCTCATCAAACTCGCTACCGGAGACAGATTGTCTGTTCTGAAAAACCAAGTCGCCGATGAGGACGTTATTGGCTGATGTGTCCTCGTTAAAGTCGCCGTAACCAATTCCCGATTCAGCATCTAATACTAATGCCAACGGCATTTCGGCATCCTCATACTTGGCTATAAAGGCGTTTTTGAAATTTTCAATCTCCGGGTGGTCCGCCGGCCTAGAGAGTAGAAAAAGATCTTGCAACTGATGCGTTATTTCCTCAACAAGGCCGTCGTTAATAGTGCTTTGCGCTAATTTAGGCAGAAGATCAGCCTGCACAAAGCTGTTAAGCATTGGCTTTTCAGTTAATTGACTCAATATTTCGTTAATGTAATGGATCAAGGCGGTGTCCTTCTGAACAGAGCTAAGCAAAGATTGTATCTGAACAAGTTTCTGCAATGTGTGTTCAAAACCTACTATTCCCGACAGTTTTTTAATCAATTGATCGAATGGTTCTTCGCCGGTCACTGTCGTTTCAAGGTCTGATATGAGCAATTGGGATTCAATCAGCTCGGTTATAAATTCGTTTGCATCATCCAGGGTGATGCCCTCAAATTTGGTCAGCGCGACTTGAAGTGAACCCACTGTCGCGCCGTTTTTGGCTAGGGTCAGTATGTCCTTTAAGTAGGGATTTTTTTTCAATGATGTCACTTCATACTTTCGACGACCATTTTCCAACTTGTACTCGGCGTAACGATAACTGTCAGTTAATTCGTACAAACTATTGTTAGTGTAAAACCTGATTTGTTCACGAATCTGCGGAACAAGTGAAAGCCGGTGAGCTAATCCGTTAACAAAATCAACATCCACCCTCAGTTGTAGCCCGTAGGATTCCTTATTATCCAGCACTATTCGCGTTGGCTGCGGCAAAATATTGACCATGGCAAAGCCGGCGAAAGTGGCATATGGGGTGCAGCGAGTACAGCTCCTGATCCAGTACTTACTGTAAGCAAAATGCATTCGGCTTCTATCCTTTTCAGAAATGTTGCCGCTTCTGTTCAACTCTTTAAAAAGATCCCACGAGGATAGATATATTCCGTCCCGGAAGGCAGTCGGTTCGTCAGTTCCGATCGCATCAACAGCTTCCAGGCTTTGCAGGGGAACCCTTAAGAGTAACTTCCCATAGTTTCTTAGCATATTTATATAAGTATTATTGAGTAGTTAATACCAGGTAGTTATAACAAACGCTGTAGGTAGTCATGAACGATAAAACCTGATTTTTCAGATACCTTTCTGCATACCCTTCCAAGCGCTTTTCACTTTTTAAATAATTATAAAGATCCCACCCTGAGCGTGACTTTCCTTCGAAATAGGACAGCAATGCTCCCCATGAATTTAGCGCTTCAATCTCAACTTCATTAGATCTGTAGGTTAATATGGCCATATAGGGAAATTCTACAGCCCTCTCATTTTGTACACGATCAAAGTGCTGTAGGAGACTTGCCGACGTTAATTCAGTAGGGAACGGATAAAACATGAGAACGAGTCTTCCCGCGGCTGAATTGAATGTCATTTTCAAGTCCATAAAACCTTCCTGAGATAAGGTGTATAATTTTTCAAGCACAGGCCGGGCTGCCTCTTCAGAAGATTGATATATAGGTGTTTTATACCTGAAATATTCGATTTGAAAAAAATCGTTGAGAAGCTGCAGTTCCGTACTTTGCAATTCTTCACCAATCACCTTTTCAACCGCTTTAGTAAAGGACTGTATCGATCGATAACGAATACTTGAGCCATTTTTTTGCAGCAGCTTTAGGGTATACGGAAAAATCGAGTCCAACTGCTCTGTGACTTCTGTCTTTGCGGGGAAATAGAACTTCTTGTATGGATAGAGTGTTACAATATGCTGATAATGCTTTGGAAACTCGTATTTGAGCCGCATAGCAACTTGGGCTGCAGGCACCCGGTTCCTTTTCCCTATACCTACAACATGGATGAACTTTTCCTTTAATGGAACAAGATTAAATTGCATCATTTCAGCGTATGCCGTCGGAGATACTGCAGGTTGTGGCTCAAATAATACAGAAACCTTCCGTTCTTTTGCACTAGCCATTGAGTGAAAAAAAAACTGTTCAAAAAAGCTCATATCTTTGCCTTCATAAACCTGTTGCGGGTTGTTATGTAAGTAATCAAACACTGACTGAGTATACTCTCTGAAGAACTCAAGATTGTATCCTCCGACAACCCCGGTGTTATACCCATAAAATCTACCGCTTTCTTTACATTGAGCAATATAAAATTTCACTTCCTTTGGAAGCTCAGTTTTTGACGTAAGAAATTTATACGCCGAGCTGATATAAATGTCGCCGTAGGGACTTTCATCCAAGTCGTATTCCTCATTTTGTGCTAGTAATTCACTTTTCAAATAGCTTGCTTTGAACGCCTCCCAAATGTAAACGTCTCCGTCAACATGCACGAATGGCTTTTCCTGCAGATTATAAACAAACAACTTTGCCAGTGCCCAAAGCGCCGGATTTAATTGCGGTATATGGTTAAGGCAATTGAATACCTCAGCATACGGAAGATTAAGTTTATCAATGAGCCATTCTGAACCATTATCATCAGTAAACAACTGCAGGTAGGGATAAAACTGTTTTAATTTCAGGCAACTTAGGCTCCAGCTTATTGCATGTTCGCGCTCCCCCAACCAGCCTCCGCTATGCCGGTCGAAAACGGTATTTCCCGAATTTTTCGAAGGTGCAGACCAATAAGATTGAATAATGTTCATCAGTATTAGGTGAGGTGATAAATTTTCACGGTCTCATTATTTGGCTAATTCAAAGCGTAAATTCTTTTGCAAGAAGCTCCAGCGTTTTTCTCCGGCTGCGCGGGCTTAACGACTGGTCATAAAAGATGAAATGATCTATACCCGATTGATCTTGGAGTTCCTCAAGTTTGTCACGAAATAATGAGGGACATCCGACAATCATTTTTTTAGCTGTTTTCAGCGTACTCGTTTCTAACTGTAGAAAGTTTCTTTTGGCATTAATCATGTTTACAGCGCATAACCCGGATACCGCCATTCTGATTTGCAGTTCTGATCCGTGGAGCTCAAAAAACCTTCGCCTGCATTCCGAAATCATCCGTTTATCAAAAATGTCAAGTTCTTCAGAATGAAAGGTCGATTTACAATGATGCATTTTGCTTTTTACGCTTCCCAGAATATGATCAAGTTTCCCGCTGAGTCGAAAAACTGTTGGTAAATCACCGCCGAATGGTGGAATGAAAGTTTTTTCTTTTGATAACAATTGCTTTTCAAAATGAAGGTAATGCAGCAATTCCGAAGTGCGTTTATTAAATCTTTCCGTGTAATTCCAATCTGCTGGATGACAATTATTGAATTTTAGGTCGATGAGGGGATCTATATAGCCATTAGCAAGGCCAAGATCAATACGGCCAGGAAAAATTGTACTCAATGTTTTAAAATTCAACGCAACACGATAAGGCGAATGAATCGCCATTAATATACCCGCCACGCCAATATTAATTGTTTTGGTGTAACTGGCTAAAACAGGTAATAGCATTTCAGGGTTGCTCCAACCTTGACCGCTGTTGTGATGTTCACTTAACCAAAGAGACGAAAAGCCAAGATCATCAGCTAAGGAGGCATATTCAAACATATCGTTTAATACACTTATTCCGGAAGTGTTTTTCCTCCGGTACCCAAAATCAAGAAGCCCGAGTTTGATCTTTGACATATCAAGGTCGATATAAAATATCGGGGTTTCAGTGTAGCATTAATAAGTAATCCCAATTAAAATCCGACGAAATGTGGCTCAATAGGACAAGGCCAATACCTGCACTTCCTTCTAAAAGTGCATGGTCTTCCTCATGGACCTTTAAATAGCCATTATATTTCTTGTAGCCGTCCCGCCAGTTTGCTCCCTCGATTTTAATTAATGTTTGATCCATCCAATAATCGCGGGCACTCTCAAATTCGGAGAGTTGGTAAGTTGTGCTTAAACGATTGTATATATGAGCAATGCCGGATGTTCCGTGACAAATGCCCGCGTCACTAACGATTTCATTTCTGTAATTTCTTCGCTGGATTGTATGATGTAACACTTCAAGAGCAAGCTTCCGAAATTTATGCTCTCCGGTGAGCAAACCGTATTGAAGCAGGATATAGCCGATCGAAAGATCGCCATAACACCAGGCCATTCTGCTGGGAGAGAAGTCCGGTTTGCCACTAATAATGCTGGTAAAATAGCTACCAGCACTGCCGTCACTGTGATTTTGGTACAAATACTCTGCAATTTTAGCGGCAAGGTGTCCGGCATCCTTCGTGCACACTTTTCTTCTTATACACTCCATGCAAAACTTCAAAACACTTGATATACCATGGGATAAGCTGAGGTTCACCTCCCCCAACTTCAAACCGTATTCTTCCATTGCAAAATAAGGGAGAATGTCTTTGCCGGGGCTTTCGTTAACTAGATTTGTTAAAAGAGAAAAAAAACGATCAAAATATGGTTTGTTTTTATTCGGTTCGCCATATAATAGCCCGTAAAAGACGCCCGTGCCACCATGCAAATAGTCATAATTGTTATATTCAGTCATTTCCACAGCCCTTGCGGCAACTTCATCATTGTCATCGCAGATAAAATCCAGGTCGTCCTGAGAAATCACATCCTCTCTATTGAGGTAGTTAAAAAACCAGTTCACACCAGCTTTACCGTCGCAAAAGGTCGCGCTTTCTAGCCTGTACGCAACAGCGACCAAATCTTCCAAAACTGTGGCGTCGACTGGAACCGCTAAAGATTGATTAAAATATTTGTTATACTGATATGTGAACAGTCTGAGCCCAGCGTCGCCAGACATCAGTCCGGCATGGCCAGTCGATAATACAGCCGTATTTTCGTGTATGCGATGGAGTATAGGGATAATTCGCTCTGTAATCAGGGTCATTGATATCAGCTTTACAATTATTCAATTGGCATGATTGAATACAGGTTCCTAGCTTCATCCACCAGGAACCTGTTGTTGGTTAGCAGCCACACCAAGAAGCCTGGCAACTAGCCAAAGCAGTAGTGGGAACAACACATCCCCCAGGACCTGTCGGACCGCAACGAACTACCTGACTAATGTAACCGCTTCCACCCAGAACATTCAGCATGTTCTCATTGCTTAAATCTGAAATTTTGTCTTTCATCAGTTGAAGTTTTTTTGACTGCAACTTTTCACGATTTAAATTTATTTTTTTCATATTCTACCACATTGTTACGTGGCCAATTTTAGGTTTTCCTCACCTGTCTTACGCCATGGGTTGGTTGTTCAGCGTCGCTTATAAAGTGTGCAATACACTACCTTTTGGTTTTCTTTGGGCAATAAAGGTTAACCCCGCGCCTGTCGGCCGGACAATATTTTTGATCATACTTATAAGTATTATCAGATGAAAATTATAAATTAAAAATTATCGTTAAAAGAAAAATAGGTCTCATTCAGTCAATTTAGGTTAGCTAAATATAACTATTTTTTAAAAAAACCAACAATATTCAAAATATTATTTTAAAGAGTGTACGTAGGCTATCATCAACTAAGGTCAAATTTTTTAAACGTACTGGGCCGAGCTTGTAAGAACGTCCTGTCTGAAACATTTTCCTGAAGCGCAGGTTTTGGGTGTACTTATTACTAGGAGACGATTCAAAAAGATGAAAATAATGACGATCCTTTTATACTGATAAAAGGTGGTTGATTATAACTAAGATGAGGTTAAGAGTGGAAAAACCGCATGAAAATGTTTTTTTTCTTTAAAATTCCTAGAATAAGATCAACAACGCAATAGTATATAACTATCGATAATAAATTGTCAGTTTAATTAGCCTGTTTGTTAATTGTAATAGGAGCTTGTAATCTTGACACATTTTTTTAATTAAAATAGAAAGTTCTTTAAAAAGACTCAAAACTACTCAAGTTATTGGGTGACTTATTGATGACTTGATTGAATTACACGTTATAAAAATTATAGTCCAGGCGATTACAATATGGTTAGATCCCGTCCATTCTGATAAAAGCAATGTAAAAAATTGCTAAATTCTTCAATTACATGTATACAGGCTTTTCATTTGACTCTTTTTGCAATCTTATCTAACCATTCTCAAGAGTTTACCTTAGAACTGTAAACATCAGCTGAAATACTTTTTGACCATGAACACGCTGACTTCTTTAGAAGATATATCACAACCCTTCTAATACTCGCTGCGTATTACAGGGCTAACAAAATTTATTTTTGACTGTATATCAATTAACTAATCCAAATGCATGTATTTCGAAACCTATTCAGTTCATATCATCAGGGATACCGGCGAATACATTAATGTTGAGGTCGCACCCGAGTACCAGCCAACTGGTCGGCAAGGTCACGCGGCAACAGGCGTCTACTCTCTGGAGCTTTGCTGCGATCCTGCAGACATAGAGAACCAAGAAGAACTATCAAAAGAAGATTACTCCCTGGGTGCGGTGCACTATGACAAGAATACCTTGTTATACATGTATGTAGGCAAGCAATTAAGCGAGAGAGAAGCCAAACAGGTCATCGACTACATACAAAAGCAAGAAAGCAGTAACGACGAAATAACCTTTTAAGTCAAACATCTATGAAAAGCATAAACATCCCTCTAAGCAATTCGATCCTCGTTGTCAAAGCCACACCTACTACCTTTGACTATAACGGTGTACCGCTCCCCACCGGCGTTTACAGCCTTACTGCAAATGGTGAAGATTACGGCGAGATTGCTTTCGAGATAAAAGACGTTTACGAATGGGAGTATTCAACAGACAAGCTTACCCAGGAGCAGCTTGACCAGGTTGTATATGTACTGCAGAGGGATTTGAACGGCGGTGAAAACATGGACAGTTTCGTTTTCAATGAGACGGTAGATGGTGTAGAGCACTTTTACAGGATCACCCAAAGTGATGGAAGTTTCGGAGTCGAGAAGGACGGCTATGTAATAGCAGAACTTGAGCATGAAGAAGATTGGATTCAGATATCAGGCATGCCTCTATCAGAAGAAGTAATTAACAAACTTGCTGCGCGCATTGAAGATCATTACGAATAATCTATGTGTGCACGATTTGTACTAGCCGCGGCTGAAAAAGTGATACTGGCAGCTTATGCAGCTGAAATGGAAGCTGAGTATAAGCAGAATTGGAACATAGCGGTCACCAACGAGAGCTTCGTGATTACTGCTGATAAACCTCATGCTATACAGTCCATGCATTTCGGGATCATACCATGGACATCACAAACAGGCAAACTGGAGAAGCAGACGTTCAACTCCAAAACTCGCAATCTATTGACTAGCAAGATTTGGAGGCCGTTATTCGAACAACACAAGCGTTGCCTGGTGCTCAGCACGGGTTTTTACGAGTGGAAGAAAATACCAAACGAGACATCAAGGGAGGATAGAGAGCCTTACCTGTTTACATTGAAAGACCGACCTTTATATGCTTACGCTGGTTTATGGTCGCAATGGCGAGATCCTGAAACAAAAGAGCCCTACAGAACATTTTCAATCGTTACCACTGAATCAAACGACCTTGTTGGTGAAGTACACGATAAACATCGTATGCCGGTAATCTTGAGTAAAGAGAATGAGGATCTCTGGTTGTCAAAGGATATTTCACCATCTGCCCTGCTGAACATTTGCGTTCCATTCCCTGATGAGTTGATGAACCGCGTACGGGTATCAAAGCGCATTAACGCTGTTAATAAAAAAAAGGTCCCGAATAATGATGAGGGGCTGATCTTGCCGGAGAATAGTTTGTAGTCACTATAAATGTTTGTACTACGGCGTTCTAAACAGGTACTTCATTACAAAGTGGAATATTGCTATGATGTTCGCTGTTGTAGTTGTTAATAATGTAATTAAAACTGAATCGGAGTAATTTAAGCTACCATTACCGGCACCGATAAAAATGGTGACAACACATACGATCCACAGGCTAATCAATACGAATACAAGTTCAGCATATCTTTTTCTCTCCTTTCTATTTTGACGATCACTTTTAAGTTTTTCCTTTCTGATGGCATTTTTTTGCTTTTTCGAAAGAAAAACAGATTCATCCCATATATAGACGCATCAATTCCAATTTCAAATGGCAGGTCTTCCGGAGCTAACGTCTCATTCATTGTTTAAGAAGGAAGCCTTTGAAGTAATCTTTAATTAGATCGTCGCTTATGGGTTTGGTGCCATCCTCACCTTTATAAACAGCGTCCCATGGCGATCCTTTCTTATGTGTCCAGTTAGATAAATCAGCAGCAGTTAAATGTGCAGTAGCCCTCAAAGTATAATCGATAGCCTCCTTTGCGTCTTCCCCTAATAAGCTATCGTCAAAGTCGAGTATTGAGTATATTCCGCTACTTTTATTGAAGTTCGTTATAGGTTGATTCCCGTAAAGTTGATACTCGGTGTACAGGCTCGGTACAACAGGGCCAAATTTCCAAGCTTTAAATGCTTCTTTAATTAGTTTTTAATCTTTAATGGCCAAGTTGTACCCATGAGCGAAATAAACCATTTTTTGTAATTTCATTTGCGTTACAGGGGCGCCGCTGTCTATACCTTTTTGTACAAGGGCAGCCGCGATCTCCGAAGCAGAATATTTACCTGATTTAACTAGCATTTTTCAATATACTTAAAGAATTCATTACATCAAACATAAAAAATATTTTTTTACCCCCATCCCACCCTCAAAACATCCTCAATCCTAGTGGTATAACGTTTAGACAACAACGCCTGACGCATCCGCCATGGCTGTTCATAGCCCATAGCAGCGAATCGAACGGTATCTTTCCCCATCAGGTGATTGAGCTTATCAGCGATCTTAGCCACTTTAAGCATATTCTCCCGCTTAGTCATATCCTCCATCAGGTAAGTTTGCCGGGCACTCTCCGGAGTGAACTTGGTAAGAAATATACCGACCTTCTGATAAGGAAACCCGGGCTTATAGATGCGCTTCAGGCATTGCACAGCATACTTTAATAACTCTTGAGTAATGTTGGTAGGGATGGCCAGATCCATCGTGTGAGCGGCGCTTTTCAGCTTATGTACCACCTCGAACTGGCTGGTATGAAGAAACACCTGCAGCTGACCGCATAAAGAACCCTGCGCGCGCAGCTTAGGTGCTGAGTTTTGAACAAAAGCGCACAGCGCATCTTCTATCACCTTGTAATCATCTGTCTTCTGACCAAAGCTTCGGCCGGTGCAGATACCTTTCTTATCAGGTGGCAGATACTCCATGCTCAGCACCGACTTACCGTTAAGCTCATACCAGGTACGCAGGCCGGTGATGGTAAAACGCTTATGGATGTACTCGTAGTTGTTTACAGCGGCAAAATCCTTAGCGGTGTTGACACCGATCTTTATCAGCTTGGCTGCATTCTTGGGCCCTACACCCCATACATCCTCAATAGGCATATGCTCCATTGCAAATGCGGTACGTCCAGCATCATCCAACACACATACACCTGTTTTAAAAAGCTTCTTGGCGGTACGGTTGGCTACTTTGGCGAGTGTACGCGTGGGAGCTATGCCTATGCAAACGGGTATACCGGTTTGCTGCAGGATCCTACTTCGCAACTCGTTTGCCATTGCCTCAAGATCATGGGCGTGAAACATAGCGAGATCAACAAAGCTTTCATCAATACTGTAGATTTCAATTTCCGGCCACATCTCGCAGACAATGCCGGTGACACGCCGCATCATGTCCTGATAGAGCGTGTAGTTAGATGAGCGAAACCAAAGCTTACCTTCTTTTACAAGCTTCTCTAATTCGAAATATGGAGTGCCCATCTTTATGCCGAGGTCTTTGGCTTCCTGGCTACGAGCGATGGCGCACCCGTCGTTGTTGCTTAGCACTACCCCTGCTTTGCCGCGCAGCTCAGGCTGAAAGACTCGTTCGCACGATACGTAAAAGTTGTTGCAGTCGATTAACGCGAACATTGTTCTGCCTTCTTTGGTTGAGGACAGAATGCGGGACAACTCCTTCAATTGTAAAACGGTCGTATTCATTGATCAGGTGCGGAGCGTATTTGGGGTTATCGGGCATTAAATATCGTTTTCCTTCAAATTCTATGTAGCAGGCTAGTAAGTGTGAGTCGTTTAGCACACCGATGATCACATCGCCGTTAACTGGCTTAAGGCTTTTGTCTACAACGAGCAAATCAGAATCCTCTATGCCGGAATATTCCATGCAATCACCTACTACTCTTGCGTAATATATGGCATTGGGATGGGTGCCTACATAATCATCAAGGCTAATACGGTCTTCTTCGTAATCAGTGCCGGGACTCTCAAATGCTGCGTGAACCCAAAAGCCGGCTAAAGGCCTGCCGGGATGCAGCTCTCCGCGCTTGTAGACCTTAACTACCATCGTTACTCAGCCTTATTTTTCTTAGCTGCTTTAACTGCAAGAAATGCTTCTGCTTGCTCTTTATAGAAAGCATTTGCCTCTGCAAAATCGTCCTCATCCATAATGACGTCATGCTCGTAATCTATCGGTGAGCTTGACTTTATTACTGCTATGTCGCCATAAGTGTGATGTAAATAAAATTGTACAGCGTTGTGCCACTGTTTGGAATTGTCCAGATAAGGATTGTTTAGCTCGTAATCAGTATCTACACCAGTCACAAGCAGTGTATGTTCAGCCTGCGGGAACAGAGAACCGTCATTATAAGGTTCAACTCCATAGTTGTAAGATACTATGTTCTCCCAAAAGCCCGGAAATTCATAGTCAGGGGGCAGTACTTTAAGAGTGAATTCGTCTTTTAAAGAAACGATGTGATCGACACCATCAATCACACAAACATCATACTCTGCATTCATATCATTAAAATTTGAATACAAAGCTATGCTAAAAATATTAGCAAATGCAAGAGTGTTTATAAAAATAAGTATTCCGCGAGGGAATGACGTCCATAATAACAAAGCCCTCACGCCTTGATCGCAATCTCAACTACGACAAAGCCTGTCTTTTACAAGCAGACCGTTGACTTTTTGTTCTAATACATCTAGATCAAAAGGTTTTTTCAAGTAAGCGTCGGCTGATGCTATACTGGCAAGCTTCTCTATTTCGGAGTTAGCTGTCATAAGCATCACAGGAATCGTTCTCACAAGCGAATTTTTCTTAAGTCTTTGAATTGCAATTACACCTCCGGTTTCCGGCAGCCAATTGTCCATTATAACTGCGTCTGGCAAAATTCGTGAAACAATATCAACTGCATTAGTACACTCTGTGAAAGTATGTACCTCCCAGCCTAAGTCTTCAAATAAAAGTTTACAAATGAATAGGATGTCTTCATCGTCGTCAAAAACAACGAGTTTTTTGATTGGCTCAATCATGTGATTAGTAAAGCGCTAAAAAAATTTAATAGTTAGATTAATACAAACCTGATATCAGGGATTATGGGAGTCGGTCATACACTCGATATGCAATACTATACAGCTCCTTTGCAAAAGCAAAAAACCTGCGGCGCGTTCCACTTGTTTTGGAGGCGTTTAATTGCACGATTACTAATAATAACATCAGGAAAATCATTGACCACACAATAACATTGTGCGATAATTCTGAACCAAGTTCAACTGTTGACGACGGTTGATAGGAGGATTTAGAAGTTGTAATAAGTCAAAATTAACAAGTTAGAAAACTGCATTAATTTTTCACAGGTAGTATTTCAACGTACCAACAGGTACAAAGGTTGCAATCTGCAAAAATTTCAGAAAAAAACAAAGCCCCCTAACACTTGCTGCTCGGGGGCTTTAACCTAAACCTTATCACAATTATGTGGCAAGAGCCACTTTCATCGAGGTGGCAAGGTAGTATATTTCTGCTTATGGTTTAACCGGTTTCTTCTTTTCAGCCTCTACCTTTTTGGAGGCGTTCTTGCTAGATTTATAACGCATGTCCATCGTCCCGTCCTTCTTTAAATGCTTGTTTGCATTATAGCGGCGGTTAAGCTTGCCACTTTTAGTTTTCTTGGTAGTGTCCTGGAACGTGCCGGCGCTAACCTGGGTAAATGTTGCTAACCCAAACAGCAGCAGGGTCAACATGCTGAATATCTTTTTCATAGTTTTAGTTTATTGGTTAACAATAAGCTCGTTGAGAAGGTTTGCAGCTAAACTAAGCTTTCAAAGAGGCACATTCTACTCAAACAGCACCTGATCTGCCGTATAGTAGGTTTTACGTTTCTTAATCTCTGCTTTCAGGATTTCTTCACCGGAAAGTGTCTGTGTTTCTCTTGGCCTGTGCACCTGCAGGAAGTCACGCTCCTTCTCGGTAATGGTGTCCGGGAAGTTCTTTAAGATGTGATGTTCTGCCTTGGTGAGAACAGTTTTGATGGCTTTCGTTAGCACATCTATGTTTTCTTCTGGGATCTTGTTGGCAATCGAGAATGGCGAAATCTTAGCTTCATAAAGGATCTCATCGACATAGGCGTTGCCGATACCAATAACGGTTTTGCCTTCCGTCAACACGGTTTTGATCAGATGTGAAGATTTCGGTAGTACTTTCTTGAGATATCCTGCCGGCATGGCCATAGCATCGGGCACTTTTACCGGTTTAGGATCAAGCGTTAAAATAACGGCTTTCTGCCAGTCCGTAATCGCTAAACCAGTACCATCATCAAACAGCAGTTCGGCAATTGTAAACCGGTATTCATTCTTCACTTCATACCAGTACATCGTTCCGTGCAGCATCAGGTGAACACCTAACTGATGGCCATTGCCAAATGAAAAATGCAGCTCCTTACCTACCCTTTTAATATCCGTTAATACTTGCCCTTCAAATGCTTCTTTAAGCGCCGCTTCAGGCACTTTGAGCTGTCGGTCAATTAAGATCGTGAGCTTAGACAATGTTTTACCAACAAGCTTACTGATTAAGTTCTTCCTGAATATGTTTAGATCCGGTATTTCGGGCATGATGTATTATTTATACTGACTCTCTATCCTAAATCCTATTTCTTCAATTATGTCATCCGTCAAGATCACACCGTCTTTCTGTATCCAGGTCCATTCATCTGTATGAGCAATTGATCCCATAAAGCGATCATCAAAGATAACGTCGTAGCTCGTTGGCTGCATCACCACTTTGCATACTACTGCCTGGCCAGCGTACTCCATTGGAAATTCAAAGAAAGGATGTTCAATGTCCATGCGCAAATATAAATCTTAGCATGTGGAGTATGGAACTTAAATATTTACTTCTTACTTTGCTGCTATGGAATTCGGGCTTGTTAAAGATTCACTAGACGAAATAGACTTCACTCTGCCACCTGACACCGAGCTAACCAATAAAACGCTTCAACAAAAAGGTGGTGTTGAGCCCTTGCAAATATACGTAGGCGCATCGAAGTGGGGTGAGAAAAGCTGGAAAGGTATAATCTACCCTTCGGGAGTTCCTGACAACCAACTAATCCGCCCTTATAGCCAAAACTTCAACAGCGTTGAATTTGGAGGGTCATTCTACAAGATTTATACTGCGGAAGAAATAGGTAACTGGGTAAAACAAGTAACAGATTCCCCAGGATTTAAGTTCAGCCCGAAATTTCCTCAAACTATAACACATATCCGGAGGCTGAAAAATGCAGAGGAAATCACTGCTCAATTCTACCAAAGTTTAAGCGGGTATGGAGATCACTTGGGACCGTTGCTATTGCAGCTGGGTGATAACTTTTCGCCGAAAAACTTTCCGCAGCTTAAGGCGTTCCTCGAAACGTTAGATCCTTGCGTTAAGGTAGCTGTGGAGCTTCGAAACAAAAAATGGTATTCTGATACCGGCGCTCATACAGAAGTTTTTAATTTATTTGCTGAGCTTAAAATGGGCACAATCATCTCGGACACCTCTGGCAGACGTGACTGTGTGCACATGGATTTAACCACTACCGACGCTATTGTACGATTTGTAGGCAACAACCTAGATGCAACTGATTACAAAAGAATGGATGACTGGGTTGGGAGGATTGGTGAGTGGTCAGCAAAGGGCTTGAAGTCACTTTATTTTTTCATGCATCAGAACAATGAGAAGTTTGTGCCCGAGGCGTGCATTTACTTCATTAATAAAGTTAATGCTAGACTGGGAACGTCTGTTAAAGCGCCGCAGATGATAGTTGGATAACAAGATGCAGAATGAATTGCCGTTTGGAAGCAGTTATCCTGAATGTTGTTAATCAGTGTAAAAGAGACTTAGCTTGTTGCAGCTTTACTGGAATCAGTTCTTCATTAGCGTATATAAGGATTTCTTATCGACCATTAATGCGAGTTTTATTTATTCTTTAATTAAAGATGCTTTGAGCTTTTTTAAGGGTTTTAGCCAGATCAATTCCTTCTCCTAAAACGCCGGTAAAAAGATCTCCCGTTTCCCTGATCCGATCAATGGCATTATGAATGGTAAAGTCCCTCATTGTCAGTCCGGGCTTTACCTCCTCCCAGGTCACCGGCATGGAGACCGTAGCGCCCGGCTTAGGACGGAGAGAATAAACGCCCGCGATGGTGGCACCCGGACGGTTCTGCAAAAAATCCAGGTACATTTTCCCTTTGCGGTTCGAGATCATGCGTTCAAGGGTAGTAAAATCAGGTATTTGTTTTTCCACCAATTTTACGATGATATTGGCAAACAGCTGGCTTTGATCATATGTATATTGTGCACCGAGGGGGATATAGATATGCATGCCCGTTGATCCGGATGTTTTAGGGTAACTGGGGACATCTATGGCATCCAGTACTTTCTTCACCTCCTGTGCGGCCTGTACCACCTGATCGAAATGCTGTTTATCCGGGTCAAGATCAATGATACAATAGTCAGGATTATCGGGAGAAGTTATCCGGCTGAACCAGGGATTTATTTCTATGCAGCCTAAAGAGGCCATCCAAAGTAAGGTTGCTTCATTGTTACCCAAAAGGTAATCTTTGTCTACTCCCTCGCCATTGGTATGCGGCATTGTTTCCGCCCATTCAGGCGCTTTATCCCTGACGTTTTTCTGGTAGAAACTTTCGCCATGTATGCCGCCCGGAAAGCGGTTAAGCGACATGGGCCGGTCCTTCAGGTAGGGCACCATAAAGGGCGCGACCTGATGGTAATAGTTAAACATATCCCGTTTGGTCACTTTGTCCTCAGGCCAATATAATTTATTGAGATGCGTCAATTTGAGCAAGTGTCCATCAACCTTCACCTCTTCGGTTTCTTTTGTGGACGTGATCAACCGCTCCGCCGGTTTTTTTGATGATTGGAGCACTGAACCCTTTCTGCTTTTACGTGCCGCTTTTTGTGTTGGCACAATTGGTAGCGGATCATCCGGTGAGTTAATATCGCCAATAATCTCCTGGGTATCTGTTTCGATCTCCATGACCACATCTTTCGGGTCTTTGTCAGTACGCATTCCCTTGAAGGACGCCTGCCGTACTTTGCCATCGCTCGTGATCTCCGCAAATTCGACTTCACATACCAGTAGCGGCTTTAGCCACGTCGCTTTTGCACCTAAGCGCCTTGGCCTGAACTGCGATGGCTCATCTACATCCGGCTCTATGTCAAACGGGCTTTCTTTGGTTATTAGCGGCTCGAACAGCTTTATCATTTCTTTTTGCCTGCCGTCGTTGAAGCCGGTGCCAACTTTGCCGATATAGCGCAGCACACCTCTCTGGTCATGAACGCCTATAGCCAATGCACTAAAATACTTGCCGGTGCCCTCATTCTTCGTGAAGCCGGCAATAATCACTTCCTGCCGACGTTTGGCTTTGACCTTCAGCCATTCCCTTGAGCGTGCATCCGAAGTGTACAGGCTATCAGCCCGTTTGGCGATGATACCCTCCAGGCCCATTTTCTTTGCTGCTTCGAAAAACTCGATGCCACCAACCTCAAACACCTGGCTTGGACGGATCAATTCACTATTTTTAGGTAAAACAGCGTCCAGAATCTCGCGCCTTGATCTTAGCGGAAGCCCGGTCAGATCGCGCCCGTTATACCAGAGTATGTCAAAAACATAAAAAGCCAGCAGCGCATTTTTCTTGTTGCGCCAGTTCTGCAAAGCGCCAAAATCCGCGGTGCCCTGTTCATTCAGTGCCACGATCTCACCGTCCAGTACGACATTCATATCCCAACTTTCCAACAAATCATTGATCGGCTGAAATTGCCCGAATACCAGGTTGTTTCTTGATGTTAATGTAGCCTGTCCTTCATTTAGTGTAGCGAGTGCCCTGTAGCCGTCCCATTTGATCTCGTATATCCAGCCAGGCTGATCGAACGGCTCATCGACCAGGGTGGCCTTCATCGGTTTAATGGCAGCAAGAACCGGGACCTTAGGCAGTTCATTGAGCAATTCTGCGAGTCCTTTTGGTTCAGTGCTGATCTCTTCTTTTTCCGGGCCAGCTGCCTTAACTTTCGTTTTTTTTATTTTCCCTTGTTTGGGTGCTTCATTTTCATCTGTCAGTTCTATCCAGACCGGCGCATGGTCGCTTGCGCCCTTCCAGCCGCGTACTTCTTTGTCTACGTTTCCGGCAATAAGCCTTCCGGCAATTTGCTTGTTAAGCAGGAAATGATCCAGGCGCACACCTGCATTCCTTCCATATGCATCGCGCAGATAATCCCAGAATGTATAGATCGGTTCATCCGGATATAGTGTCCGGATGGCATCGGTCCAGCCCTGGTCTAATAGGTCTTTAAAAGCTTTGCGGCTTTCCGGACGAAACAAAGCGTTATCCCGGTATTTTTCGGGCTTATAGGTATCCAGTTCGGTCGGCATCACATTATAATCACCGATCAGGAGCACCGGCAGGTCACGGTCAACCAGGTCTTTCGCGTGATCAGCCAGTCTGTTAAACCATCGCAGTTTATAGTCAAACTTTGGCCCCGGCCAGGGATTGCCGTTTGGGAGATAGATGCAACCTACAACTATATCTCCGGTAAATCCTTCAATGTACCGGCTATGCGTAAATTCCTCATCTGCGCCCGGCAGGTCATCTCTCAATTCCTTAATGTCTGTTTTGGATAAAATGGCCACGCCGTTCCAGCTTTTCTGGCCAAGCCAAATGGCCTGGTATCCGGCATCGTTAACAGCCTTCTCCGGGAATTTATTATACTCTGATTTCAATTCCTGCAAGCATACGATATCTGGCTGCGCTTTTTTTAGCCAGCGCAGCAGGACGTCCAAACGGCCATGAATGCCATTGATATTGTAGGTGGCGATTTTCATTCCCAGCATAGCAACAAGGAACGTTGTCCATAGTTTGGAAAGGCTCAGAAGTAAAGCGACAATAACCAGATTGATAAGTCTAAGCCTGACCAAAAACCGATACCTGTGAATCTATATATGATTACCGGTCATCACACAAATGGTCTCCTCCTTTGCTGATTTACTGACCAAACTTACCAATACAGCAACATCGTGTTTAAAACAAGGTTAGATGGCAAGGCGTCTGCCTTTCGCAGGAAAACAAAAGGATAGAGCTTCAGGACACTTATTTGAACGGTTAAATCTTATCAGGCCGGAGAGCGCATCAAAAAATGCTATTTTAATTACTCGTTTGTCGGATGCCCTGAAAAGGCTTTACGCTGCTACTGTTCATAGTTTATATCAGCAAAGACTTCAAAAAACATTGAGAATTCGCCCAACTCTAAGGTAAATATCTAATGAGGTATTTGCCTTTTTTAAGTATCGGTAAACATGTATCTGCAAACCTCTGTTATTGCACAAAAAAGTTAGTGGAGTGACTCAACGGCTTTTTCTACTTGTTTCGTAGCCACGAGCATCCCATATGGAGTTTCCTGATAATTGGATGATGAATAGCAAATCCCCCAAATCTTTGCTGTATCAGTGGCTATTTACGTTTGATAAGGTTCATTATCCACTTTAGAAGTTCAATAAAGCTCCGTCTCGACCCGGTTTCATTTGAGATGTTCAGTTGAACAATAATAATTATCAGCATTAGCAAAATAAGCAGTAATACAATTAAGGAGTGTGCCCAGGAATTTACTTTTATAAACTGCTGATATAGTAGTATAAACATATTTTAAGTTTCAAATACATAAATGCCCTACATTGAAAACAATGCACGTCCCACCTTTAACGATGCTATATTTAGTACAATTGGTAAAAAGATTAAATTCAAATAGTTCAGGATCAAATTACCCATCACGAGTCCAAGACAGTTCGGATAGATTAAAAATTAATTTATTGATGGGGATGCATCAGTTTTCTTTGTAACGCCAAGAAAGTTAAGGATGGTTTTTTCAGCTTCTTCTTTGGAATCCGCGCAAGGTTGTAGCTCATATCTTTTCACACCGGATTGTTTCAGCCAATCAGCCCAAAAAAGTTTTAGGATATCGAGATCGGTAGGATGGATCATAGCCCTGCCATCTCTCGACCTCGAGCGGTCAAATAGCTCCATTACCAACACTTCAACGTTCTTGAGTTTCTTGTTTTGTACTGGTTTAATCCGGCAATCTTTGCGCTTCCTGAAATAAGCCTCTAAGTCCTGTTCTCCAGAGCTGATGAAAGCATTTCTGAAATCGTCCACCCTCCTTTGGCTCAGATCATAACCCTGTCCATAAATTCCAGCTTCTATGTAGCCATCAGTAGTGATTATTAAAATGTTTTTGTACTTGTTAAAGTAGGTATTCCCGGCGTCGTCCTGTATACCGTTCTCTGTTTGCAATACACGTTCACCCTCAAACTCCTTTAGGTAAGTCCAAACATCAGCACCGAAGTTTTGGGTTTTTGCCACATTATAAATCCTGGAAAATTCACTGTTCAATCGCGCGATATCACGTTGTAAAAACTCAGCCGGGTTGTTCCTTCGTTTGATATAGTTTATCCGCGCCAGCTGATTAGTTCCGAATCGCCCAAAATCTAATGACAAAGATTGAGTTTGAACGTTATATGTGCCGATCAACCCCTTGTTGATGAAGTCTACCCGAAATTTATCCCGTTGTTGTTCGGACCTCCCCTGCTTCAGAATGGAGGGGTAAAGGTTTTCTGTCAGTTTGCTTAAAATTGTAACATCTTGTAGCGCTCTCGCATATTTTGCCGGGTTAACTCTATTCGATAGATCAGGTGCAAAAGTGATATTGTAATGCGTGATCTCGAACTTAGAGGGTCTCGGGTCAGAGTTGGGCAACATAAGGCCGGAAAGTGTAAGCGTTAAAAAAAGTAGGAGTTTATTCATGAGCATGGATCTTTACCCGTTTGTCAAGTTTATTGTTCGTTTTTAGTAACTGCCATTCTTGTGCTACTTCCTGAGCCTGCGCCGTCTTCTGTGTTGCTTTGGAAACGGCATATTCCAGAAACAAGTAGTCATTCCAGCCCTCCAAAAACACATTGATCCGATCTTTAAGTGCATCTACCGATATTGGCAGATTATCCGATTGTATATGCAGGGTATAAATGGTCGCAATTTTGTCAATGGTATCGTTGTCTGTTAACAGCTGTCGCCGTTCCTTTTGAAGTTCCTGATTTAACAGAATAGGTGCCTGCTGAATTGCCTGTTCAGTGTTTTTAATATCACCCTTTAGCTGAATAATTTTTTTCTCTAGTCCCGCAATTTCTTCTTGTAAGCCCAAAGTTTTATCAACTAACAGGAGTAATTCGTCATTTAATTGGCGCATCACTACCTGCTGTCGCTGCTGAAGCATATCAAAACTCCGCTCTTTAAACTGGTGTATGACCTTTTTATAAGCAAGTTTGAATAGCATAAGTCCAACAGCACCAAAGACAAAGACGAGATAAAAATTCATGTCCTTAAAAGCCATCATCGCTTCCCAAAGTTGGTCAACATTGCCCCTTGCATAGTTTACACCGTATACCGCCTCTGTAACTTTATAGGCTACAGCTCCGTCTAATACCAACACACCACTCCAATAGAGTAGTTGATTTAGCACCTCATTCTTGGTAAACCGGTCAATAACAGCGAATGCCAGGGGAATAAAAGCGAAAAGGAAGATGAAAAAAGGCGCGGTCCCACCCTTATGAAACACCTTAGTTACTGCATAAGGATTGAATATCTGGGCAACAGCAGCTGAAACGCCTAAAGCATCAGCTTCTTTAGCATCTGCAACGCTAAAGAGTAAAATATATGCAGCGGATGAATAGAAGATCAGAAGGTAAATAAATAAGACAAAAGCCAGCACAGCGGATGGAAGCATCTCAAACCATTTAATCGCAGGTCGTGCCTGCTCTTGCTCAGCGGCTCTCAGCTGCAACTCTATGCCAGCTTCTTGTTGTTTAATATGAGGTATTTGTGTTTGCCTGATTTCTTCAATTTCTTTCTGTAAGACCTGAACCTCAGCATCCAAATCTGTTGCTTTTCTATTCAGGTTCGCCTTGTTCAACTCATGTTCACGTTCCAGGTGATTAATCTGCAACTCGGAAATTTTATTTAACTTATCTTTTGTCTTAACACGCTGTTCATCAATGCGGGCCTCCAACCGCTTCTTTTTATCTTCTATAACGTCGATGTCGTTAATGAATACAGAATATAAAGTATCCAATGACTTATACAGTACCTGGTGATCACCGTGATTGGCTCTGCACCGCTCAAATCCTTGCTCCCGCAGCAGTTTTCTATCGAAACTGCCTACCTCTGCCGCAATCATGGAGTCCAGTACCTGCTCGAATTCAGCACCTGTTCTATCCGGACCCTCAACAGAAGCGCTTTTTACACGATCTGCTTGGGCAACTGTTTTAGCCCCTGGTAGATTAGAATCGCTTTTTTGCTCATTGATTTTAGCTTTGATCCCGATAAAAATTGCCATTAAACCTGTTACTGTTTCCTCATGGTTGGTACTTATGATGCTTTCCTGGTTATTTTTTCTGGCATTCTTTGTCCAATTGTAAGAACCGTGAAGGGCAATACGACGATCGATGACACAGAATTTCTGATTCATTATGCCATATCCACTATTCTTGATTTTCAGAACAGATGCACCTTTTGATCTTAAAAGTTCGAAATCAAGCTTTTCATTTTCCAGGTTATCCGCAATGATAATATCAACATGAATACCTTCATTTATTTTGCGCAATACTATATCAAACAAATCTTCGTCAGTGAACCACCCCGTAGCAATCAGAATCTCAAATTCCGCATTTAGAAGTTCACTTTGGATCTTGGCATAGATTTCCTTGTTGTCATTTATTACCTGCTGCTCTATTAGTTCCATCATTTTTTTTATCAGTTATCGGCCGAATTAACGCATTGTTGCTGAAGAGCGGGTTCCCTGTTATGCTGAACCTATAAGAAGCTTACCGGTCCGAAATCAATAGGTCTCAAAAACACTGTGGTTTAAGCCAAGTAAAGCTTAACAGCGTCAAATAATTGCTGTTTCAAGCCGAACAACCCCTCTAAGTCATCTAAATCATATCGTGTAAAATTCTTGTCTGGACCTGCAATCCCCACACTCAGCTTTTTAGTGTTGAAGTAAAAGCGGCAGATTGGTCTGCGGTTGTTGTCGTCCAGCAAAATGGCACAGTAAGACTGGGCGTCCCGCATTATAATTCTTTTGGTATCTACCACCTCAGCTAAAATGGCCTTAACCATCAGGTGTCCGGAAATTTCTTCGGCCGTAGTAATGATCTTTTCATCAGTATCTGCTGTATTACTGCCAGTGGTAAGGTTCTCTGAAGCTGACTCAGGTAGCACTTCCACCTGCAAAACAGTTTTAAGCCTATCATTAATTATGTCGCTCACATACACTGCGCAAGCGGTCTTAGTAATGGATTTGAATTGTTCCAATACCTTCTGTGTCATTGCGCTTGGATAAACTTTCTTAGCGAAATACCGGACAAAGTCATCAGAAGGTTCTGAAAAGTCCTGATGCAGGAGATGCTTGATCTGGTTTAAGAATTTAAGTTCACTGGCCGTGTTGGTAATATTATCGACATTAAAATAAGACTTGTGGAACTTCTTCAATTCCCCGATCTCATTTTCTTTTATATCAGTTATCTTGAATTCAAAAAAAGGCTTGTCGTCCATTTTATTGGCCGTAATCAAGTCAGTATAAAATCGATAGTCTATACCGTTGGTCAGGAGGCTGAATTTGGCCTCGGTTGTATGAAAATAACGGAACAACTGCGAATTATGAGGATTCAAATCCTGTGTGTAATGCTTGCATTCAATTAGCAGAATTGGTTTGCCATCACTTAGTATGGCATAATCTACTTTCTCCCCTTTTTTGATACCAATGTCCGCCACAAATTCGGGGCTTACTTCGAATGGGTTAAATACATCGTAACCCAGCAATTGAATAAATGGCATAATCAGGGCGTTTTTAGTTGCTTCCTCCGTATGTATTTGCGGGCACAACTTGTCGACACGGGCAGCGAACTGAAGAATGGAATCTTTAAAGTCCATAAGTTGATATTGGTTATTGCAGTGAAAGGTTTATAATTTTAAGATCAAGCAGTTAATGGATCGGTGCTGTCAAAACTCGCTCCTTCGCATCTATTAGGATGACGGCGATTCTACTCATGGGCGCATTGCGGTTAATCAATGGCTTTTTGGATGTTGATTTCTGTTCATTTAATTGTGATAAGGTTTAGGTTGATATTTTCAGTCTTCCCAGCGGCAAAGCGTCTTACCGCTTTTCTTGGCTTGTTCCGGCGAAATTTTTATAATTCGGTACGTGCAGTTGCTCAGCCCGCGGCAACTTTCCTTTAAATGATAACGTTTTGCATTCGGGCTATCACAGACATATACTGTATTATCAGCTTTGCTACCACTAAACAACAGGGTTACCGGGGTATACAGATATAACATCAGTAGCTTCATATTCCGTCGATTAAGTTGTTCAAATTTAGTTCCCTCCTTGTGCCTGTTAATGCGGGAAACCGCACGGCTTGAAATTTCGATTGAGTTTGTGCTTCGCTATGAGAAAATGTTGGTGATTGGGGTGATGCCCGGAAATCTTTAGGCGGTAGCTTTATCGCTTACTATACCGTATGGCGATTGTGACCATCAGGAGTGCACAACTAATAAACAGCAGTGATGGTTATAGATGTGACGGATGCAGGAAGGCGACATACGTGTCCCAGACCTTAACAGCCCTACATTCAGCAGAGCGCTATTATTCACGTTTGCCTTATCGTTACTTGCTACAACAACTGGTTAAACAAATAACACCAACATATCTTTAAGAATTATTCAACAAAGAATAAAGGACAAAACGGATGAGACCAAGAAGATTGTAGCGGGCGTCAGCTCAGATCAGACCCGCATCCTTACAATAAGCGACCAACTGCTGGTTATTGGACACTTCCAACAAAGTACGTGCGCGATGCAGCGCTTTTTCGACGCTGCGAAGGCTCGCATTTGACATGCCCTGAGACTGCAGCCACTCCGGCAATTGCTTTTGCAGCATCCCTCCTGCCAACTGCCTGATGATCGCCCGCTCATATTCCGTCAGTGTATCCGTTAAGTGGCGGATTGATTCGCGGTAACCTTCGGGCAGATAACGCCGGTGCTGACCAATCATTGTGATCGCCGCACGAAGATGTTCAGCATCATGCCGTGCCTTTCTGACGTAGCCATCGATTTTCAACTCGCTGAATAGCCTTCCAATCACAGCAGGCCGCTGTTCGCCGGAAAAGACGAGAACTTTAAGGTCCGGTTGAAGCAGCCGGGCCGCGATAATCAATTGTTCACCGCTTTTCAATTGCTGGGGTGAGCCATCCTCCTCAAACGACAGGTCCGTTACCAATAAAGTGTATGGCTCGTTGTGTTTAATCGCAAGGCCAAGCATTCTGAGCGCGTCGTCACAATAATAAGCATGAATATGTGGCAACCCAAGGTCATCCATTGTCTTGCGAACAGAAATATTCGCAGATTCATGATCTTCAGCGATAAGGACTTTTTCACCCATAGAATAAAGATTAAATTGCGGGAAAAGACAGCTGTACCTGCAAACCGCTTTCCCGTTCGGCCTCAAAGATAATGCTGCCTCCGATTACGGACATGCGGTTTTCCGTATGAATGATCCCGTTTCCCTTACGATAAGCAGATGGCATGCCTGCACCATTGTCCGTATAAATCACTGAACAATGGTCACCTTTTCTCCCGAAAACAATGGTAACTAAAGATGCATGGCTATGTTTACGCATATTAATCATCAGTTCCTGTAGTACCAAAGAGACCTCCTGTTTGACCATAGCTGTTGTCCCCTGCCAGAAAGCAGCAGAACACTGATCTATAACTACCCTTGTTTGCTCTGTTCGAAACGAGGCCAGCATCGCTGCCAGGTGAATTTCAAAACTTTCCAAAGGCACCGGTTCATCCTCATAGCTGAGATCACGGGCACGCTGATAAAGCACCTCCAAGCGGTCAGCCAATTCCGCCGCATCAGCGGAAGAGCCGTTGTCCAGGTCAGACATCATCCGGTATAGGTCATTGGCCAGGACATCGTGCACCCGTTTTGAGTTTTTCTGCTGTTGTGCACGCAGGCGCTCAGCAGCTTCGCTTCGCAGCCGTGCGTGGCGCCTCCTGACCAATGCAACCACTAATACGGTTGCTACAATTATCGCTAACAGTAATCCATAAAGGAGGATCTGCTGCTGCAGCAAACGATACCGTTGCTCGGTATTGTCTTTTTGCAAATTCAGGTTATCCGCTTTCGCCTTCTCCGTTTCATACCTCACCACCGCAAACTGATTCCGCGCTGCATTTCGGGCGGAGGTGAGACTGTCCTGCAAAACGCTATACCGCCTGAAATCATTCATTATATCTTTACCGGAATTGACCAGAATCAGCTTTTGCAAAGCCTCGAGCTCATCATCAGGGCTCTTTAGGGCTTTAGCCGTCCTGTACATTAACTTTGCATAATTTGATGCTGAATCCCTGTTTCGGGGAGTGTAATAATCTGCAAGGTGTGCATAACTGGCATTTTGCCCCCATTTGTCCTGAATATCCAGCCGTAACTTTAAAGCAGCTGTATAACCTGGAACGGCGTTATAGGACTTGTCCTGTTTCCAACGAGCCCAGTGATAGTTATCCAATACTTGTGCATATTTTGAAGTATCAGTGTGCAACTGAGGATCCGACAACAAAGCCCGGAACAACTGTATTGCTTCCTTATACCGGCTCAGTTCCGTTAAGGTCACTCCCAGATTGTTCCTGTAAAGCAGCTTCGCAGACCTCTCCTTTTCCGCTGCTATTGCCCGGCGGTACCAGTCAGCGGCACTCCTGTAACTCTTCAGCTTATAATCATTGATGGCTATAATATTGTAAACTGAAGGCAGGTAAGGGTCGTCCGCCCGAAAAAATTTTAACGATTTGACCGCCGTTTCATTGCTGCCGTAAAAATCACCCTGGTCGCTCTGAATAATCGCGAGGGTGGCGTGGATCTGCGCAAGTATAAGCCTGTCCTTCGTTTCCGCTGCAGCCTTGGTGTAATACAAAAACGCGCTATCTGCTTTATGCTGCTGATAAAAGGTCCAGGCTTTAAGATGATCTGCCGTAGCGTATACCTTGACAGACTGTTGCTTCTTTTCCAGGCAGGACGCTTGCAAGAACAACAGGAGATATAAGAGGAAAAAGAGGAAAGTGCGTGTAAGGTTCACACTTCTAATTTATGACATAGCACCTTATAAAACAACAGGGCAGAATTTCTTCTGCCCTGTTAGTTATTATCCCTGACCTGGTGGAGGTGGCGGAGGTGGTGGTGGCGGGTTCTGGCCGGTCTGGCCCCCGGTACCATCGGTCTGGGTTGTTACACCGCCATTCTGACCGGACACAGGTGTTCCAAGCGCTAAGAATAGCGCGATAAGCAATTCAATCATTTCCAAAAATTTAAGGGTTACTAAATGCGCCCCTGGCTGCCGGACTATCCGGCAAACCTGAAGCAAACCCTGCAGAAGCTCCTCTCCTGCAGCTTTTTGGGAAGTAGAACTTACCTGCGGAAGCGGCTCACCGCTTCCCAAGCCGGGTCGCTGCCACCACAGATACTGTTCCTGTTGAGATCACTTTGTGCACTGCCCCGTCGGCCGACGGAGATCTTTCGTTGATTTCGAAAGCAAATATATAGATGGTAAAACCCTCATTACAAGCGGATTCCGCCCGATTCCGATGCATTCCTTTTCGTGCATTCGGATTCCGGTAAAAAGCGTCCGGGAAGCTTGCGGATTCCCGCAGATTGATTTACCTTCATTTTACAACCTTTACAATATGTCACCCGAGGAAAAAACGGAGTTATTGGCCTCATACAACCGTAGAAAGGAGGCCAATTTGCTTTCTGAATATTTAGCTAAACCTGTCCCGTCAGGAATCAAAAAAGAGTGTATCAGACTTTACAGGGAAGGCCTGCAACCGGAGAACGCACAAATCCTTAAACAATTTTTCAAAAAAAATGCCCCACAAGACTTCGAAGAGGCGCTTGAAGATATAGATATAGACAGGTTCCGTCCAACTGCCGGCTTGTTGAATGGCAGAAACTTCACCGCAGAAGAGAAACATTACGAACTGATTTCCTGGTTGCTCGGAACGGAAGAAGTAGCAACTTCAACCAACAACCAAAATGACAACCAGCTGGCAGAGGCAACGTCAGGAGGCGATCCGAGTAAAGAAGAAGTGGATAATTTCTCCTGGCGGCGGACTTGGGGAAGAATAACCGCCGCTGTTGCTGCACTTATGCTGCTCGCCTGGGTTGCGTGGCTAATCATGCCAGTGGAAAGTCAATGCATGTACTGGGACGGCAATACCTACGTGGGAACAGCCTGCGACGTGCAAGTACCGGGCAGAACTGCATATGCCCTTAACGAAGCCAAGCTGGACCATTTCAAGAGAGTGCTGCGGTCTGACACCCTGACCAAAGCTTCTGTAGGCAGATTGTGGTATTTTAAAATGAATCGTAAGCTGGAATTGTTTACGGATAGTGGCATGCACCCGGTATATACGAATCGACGTTTACGGCCATTAAGCGACTATATGTTAGAAAAGTACTTTATCAAACATAAATAAACGGTGGTTTGGGAAGATTGGCCAGTTTGCTTTTGCGCCGGCACTGAATTGCTGAATGCTAAACGTGAACTACCGATTGATAAACTAACCGTTTAAACATCACCGGATAGGCAGTTTCCTGCAAGCCGGTATAAAATATTCGAAGATAACCTAAGCCTATCGTCTTAATCCGTTCGATAAGAACGCGAACTTTAAAGGCAGCTTTACCACCCGTTTTTTGGGTGATAATCGGTAGCGCCAATGCACAACATCAGGGCATTGCACCAAACGGGTTTCTGTAACCTAACGCCGGTTGGCCAGTTCATCCAACTTAACGTGGGCCCAGTTATCATTCTCGGAGATGCAGAACTTACATAAACCTCATGAGCGTCCTGGTAAATTCATTAATAAAGTTGGCCCGGTCACTAACCAGGACTGTACGTACGTCAACTACAATTAATGCTAATATTTTTAGCAAATATCTAGGCTTTTTAAAGTATTTTATTCAAATTTGTTCCAATGAAAAGTAAGTTGATCGAGGAGAAGCCCGAAACAGCGAAAACCAGTGCAAATAGATGGGTGCGCATATTTCCTGACCAGGGTGACGGCTATCCACTTTATGATGCTTTACAGGAATGCAATATCGGACGCATTTTGTTCGACGCTGACGGTAACTGGATCTATGATGGTACTGCGCTGAATATTGAGGAGCAGGAAGAGATAGCGGGAGCTATCAGCGGCAACCAAAAAGAAATGGACGATTTGATCAAAAGTATCTTATGAAAAAGCATATTGATCTGGAACTAAATGCTGTTGAAAAACAACAATTGCGGGACCAAAAGATAAGCTTGAAGGCATTGCGTGGCTATGTGCCGGATGAGATCGCCGCGACGTTGAACGCATCGCCGGAGCGGACCAGGGAACTGATGGCATTAGCTGAATTTCAAAGCATCCCGTCGCTTGGGATCGGTTTTGCCAGGGAACTGATCGCTCAGGGATATTATGCACTGGAGCAATTGAAAGGGAAAAGTGCAGTTGAATTATTTGACGCTTATGAAAAGCATTGCGGTTGCTGGGCGGATCCTTGTGTGGAAGATTCCTACCGCCTGCTGGTTCATTATATTGAGCACCGGGACGAAAGTAAGCGCTGGTGGGATTTTACAAAGGAGCGAAAGGCTTACCGGGCAGAGTTCGGTTTTCCGGCAGATCGTCCGGTGATCGCCTGGTACGAAACAAATAAATACCCAAATGCAAAAGCATTTATGAAAGGATAAAAGATGGAGCAATTGGCATTGTTTGCAGAAACCGGTCAAAGCAGAGGCCTGCCCAAACATTTACTGGATTACCGTTCCGAATTTGTTGATACTAAAGAAAGCGACAGGCTTCTGGCACACTTTATTGCTCATACGCCGTGGAAGCAAACCACGCAAAAACTTTGGGATAAGGAATACCTGACGCCGCGAATGACGTGCTGGTATGGTGAAACAGATAAGATCGCCGGCACCTTACCTTGGACACCAGAACTGCAGGCGACGCGCGAAATGGTAGAGTCATTGGCCGGAATCTGGTTCAACAGTGTGTTACTTAACTACTACCGCGACGGCAGCGATTCCGTCGCCTGGCACAGTGACAAAGAAAGCATCATGGGCAGCCAGCCGATCATCGCGTCTGTGAGTTTCGGTGCGGTCCGCAGTTTCGATATCCGCAATAAAGCAAACCATCAAGAAAAATACTCCGTGCGTTTGGAACACGGCTCCTTTCTAATCATGAAGTCGGGCCTGCAGGAACATGGGAGCACCGCATTGCTAAATCCAACAAAATCATGAAACCCCGTGTCAATTTGACCTTCAGGCTGGTCATTTGAATGGCGTAGAATTAACGTTTTGTTTAAAGACTATTAATATTTTTGCCCATGATGACCGTATACGAATTTAATGATCTTGATCAGCAGGAAAAAGCCGAAGCTGTCTGGCGTGGTACTTTCCTGGCTGAGCGCATAGCGGGTGGGCTGCATGTTCAGCTTTATTCACTGCCCGGCTGCTATGTAGAGGTATTCTATGACCAGGCGGCTAATCAGATTACCCGTTTCGAAGCATTTACCAATAAACAATTACTCGCGCCATACCTTGCACAGACTAACTTTCCGATATGATAAAAAAGAGCTTTTTTGCTGCGCTTGCTTTAGGCGGCGCATTTTGTTTGATCTCCTGGGGTTTTAAAGGGCACCGTGCCATAGCGACCATTGCGCAAAAGCACCTGACGAGCAATACCGCTTACGTGGTGTCCGCTTACCTGAAGGGAGAAGCGATGGCGGACGTGTCGACCTGGGCTGACGAAAATCGTGATCTTAAAACAGCGCCCTGGCATTACCTGAATTTGCCTTTGGGTTTAAAACATGATGCTTTCGTTCAGGTGGTTTCGCAAAGCAACAACAACGTCTACTCTGCCATTCTCAAAATGGAAGCTATTTTGAAAGATAAAAACACAACTGCAGATGCTAAGAACGAAGCTGTAAAATATTTGGTGCACCTGGTCGGCGATGCGCACCAGCCGATGCATGTCAGCCGTAAAGAAGACAAAGGTGGTAATACTATCCAATTACGATTTGATAACAAAGGCACGAACCTGCACAGCCTTTGGGACGGCAGGCTGATCGATCACGAAGGTTTAAGTGAAGCGGACATCGTCAAAACTTATGATGTGGCCACACCAGCACAAATTAAACAATGGCAGTTGGACAGCCCGATGGAATGGCTTTGGGAAAGTTACCAGATTAGCAGTGAATTGTATGCACAGGCTAAACCCGGTCAAAACATAGACGACGCTTATTACCAGCGATATATTCAGGTTACCCATAAGCGTGTCGACCAGGCAGGTATCCGGCTGGCCGGTGAACTGAATAAATTATTTAATGCCGCTACAGCCCCTGCGGCTAGCAGCGACTTGTCCACGACATTAGCAGATAATGCGACAAAAGGCATCGTGATCGGGAATGTTGAATTGAAGGACATCGGCAGTTTCGTCGGTAAAACGGTCAGCGTTAGCGGTAAAGTTTATAGTTCGAGAGATATCGGTAGTATGGTATTGGTGAACCTGGGTGCTGCCTATCCGAATCAATTGTTAACGGTGGCTTTGAAAGGGAAAGCGAAAGAACTTGGGTCGCAGCTGTCAGATAAGGTAATTACCGTAACGGGTGAAGTGATCGATTATAAAGGCAAGCCTGAGATTATTATAACGGACCCTGCACAAATCAAGATGTAATGAACGAGCCGTTTTTGATTCCGGTGAATTACGGAGATCAGCAACAGGAGTACAAGGCGCGCTTTGAGCGCTGGGGCTATACGCACCGGATCTCCGTGCTCATTGATGATACGACGGTGGTATTTGAGCCGGATGAGGAAGGTGGTTACCGGGCTTTGCGCATAGATGATATAGCAACGGTACCAACCGGACTATTGCAGGCGCTGGCGGAAAAGCTCGCTAAGCTAATCGAATAAATGGAACACTAAACGACTTTAAAGCATCGTTAAACTGCGAACAGCCCGGTGCCGGGTTATCCGCTTTAAATAGCAATTGTTGACGTCAAGATACCACCATCAAAAAGCATATAATGGACGGGTTAGTGCTATTATGACATGTCTCATTGCACTCTTCTCTCGTCTTAAAACGTCTCAGAGGCTAAACATTTATCTTGTCAGTAAGTTATAATCAAGCTTGAATCAAAAAAGCCCTAAAGGGCTTTTCTTATCTTCACAAGACGTAATTAATTGATAAAAGTAGTTTTCGTTAGAATATTATTCAATAGGTCATTTGCTTGCTTGGCTTGCCCCCTTTTGAACTGTAAAGACCAGCTTACAGACTTACTGTATTCGGTGTTTAAACCAAGGCAATTGTAGTAACCGACATCTTTGCTAAAGTGCTTTGTCACGACGTACTTAATGCCTCGGCTCGAAAAAGTTGTCGAATTGTAATATGGAGATTTTCTAAAAAGATCATCCATGCTTTGTTTAAATGATGATGTTATATCTGCGTTCCCATCCTCAAGATTATTTTTCGGAGTTACCATAATTAATATATCTCCGTAAGAAAAAGTGTAGGGAGCCAATGTTGCTTGAGCTATTCTAATTGCAGATGAGTTGTTTCCAAATATAGTTTTTGCAAAACTATCGATTTCTTGTCTATTCAACTGTTTCGCTTCAGATGGCAAACCGAACTTAAGTATGCCGTTTAAATCTACCTGCGAGAATGCGTTAACGTAAAGAACTAGTGATAATAGTAATAGTGTTATTTTTTCATGTGTTTTAACAATTAGCCTATTGACAATTTAGTGGTGTAATTAGCATTCCGGTATTTTTAACGGGATAGTAAGAGCCGCCGTTTAAGTTACGATCTTCTCGATAAACATTTATTGAAGCTCCCAATAGTTGACTTAAAGCATAAATGCTAGCTGAGCCATTTGCAGTAGCGTACTGCTGTAAATAGATGCCAGCAAAATCGCGGTATTCATCATCAAAACCGCCGGGATCGTCACTGAATCTTTCATACGCTGCTTGTAACTTACCCCAGTCTTTTACAGTGACAACGTAGTTGCCCTGAGATGTTACAACTGTGATTGATGCGCTATCTCTGTAATACTTTATAGCGGTCGCTCCTGTACTGACAAGGTCAGGTTGGGACAAGTTTTCTATTAATAGAAACACATCGTCCGGAGAAGGGCCTGAATTTCCAGGATGCGCGTGATTCCATCCGCCGAACTTCGTCAGCTGTGCAGCCCCATTCCCACCTGCCTTCAAGCAAGAACAACATGGCATTATTTCTTAACTTTACTTTGATGGAAATTGAAAACCCAACGATTACTACTTATTCGCCTGCCGCCATTTTGAACCTGTTCAATAATTCTATTTCCATCAATCAGACGAAAAGAATTGTACAGCTCAAAGGAATTTACATACAAGGCAAGGGCAATCAATACAGCGGTTATTTTTACGATACCTTTCGGGACGAATCGTCGGATGCGGCAATAACCATTTTAGTACCGCCATTGATCCGGAATGAATTACAACCCAACAAAACAGTGACCGTAAATGGTTTTGTCACCAGGCGCGTGATCAATAGTTCGGGCAGCATTCAGATACAGCTTACGGTAACTGATCTGGTCGAGCAAACGCAGAATAAGTATAACGAGGACGATCTTAAAAAATTAGAATTAATGCAGCGTAAAGCTGTTTCCGGTTACCGCGATGTTTATAGCTGGCTCAAAGAGAAGATCATCCGGGAAGAACCATTTAAAATCGGGATCATTATCGGTAAAACGGGCATTATTGATAACGATATCAAACACCAGCTAAGGGAGTCTATCGGCTTTTACGACCTTTCATTTCACCGCATTAACTTAAGTTCCGAAGAAGAGATTATTACAACCTTTGACCGCCTGAATAATGAAAATTACGGGGTCATTGCGGTATCCCGCGGTGGTGGTGATAACTTAGATATCTTTAGCCGTTACCCGATTGCTGAAAAGGCCGTAGCCTTACAGGCGATATTCATCACAGCCATTGGCCATAAAGACGATGTTACCTTGCTTCAAAGAATTGCCGACAAATCCTTTATTACCCCTTCAGAATTAGGTCAGTTTTTAAATGATGTGTATAATCATACGATTGAAGACCTGGAAAACTCAAAGGCCAAACTGATTGAATCGGTGAAATTATAGCTGACAGCAAGTTACCAGAAGCAGATCGACAACCTGAATGAAAAGCTGAAAGCCAATGAAGAACTGCGTTTGAAGACGGCACGCGACATGGAGCAGGTTTACAAAGAAAAAATGGAATTGCTTAACGGTCAGTTAACGGGTGAACAAAAATTACAGACGGAACGCGTAAGTATCCTAAACGAGCAGCTCAGCACTTACAAAAAACAAATTGCTGAGTTAAATGCTAAAAGCTCCGTTAACTGGACAGTGGTCATTATTGCGATAATCATAGGTGTTATTATAGGCTACCTGCTCAAAGGTCATTGATCTGGCTGTCCCTGCGGCCAGGCTTTACACTCTATCTTTTCTTGGAAAAGGATGCCGTTGCAATCCTGGACAGTCGCCTTCCTGAAGGTTTTAATACGAACAGCTCCGCTGCTGCATTTTTGCTGCGCTGCAAAAGCATTCGCTTTCACTTCAATTGCCACCACCTCCGATTAAGCGCATTTTTCAGGACTTCACTTGTTTACCCGCTCCGCCGGGAAAGCTGCGCTCGCCTTCTTGCTGCACTTAATTTCCTGCGACAACATCAGATTGCTTCCAGTTGCTATTTTCCAAAGAAAACGGACAAAAGCGGCGTCAAGATCGGTCAGCCCGTTCGTACGAACGCATAATGTCCTCCGCTCTGCTACGCCCACCCTTCGGGACTTATAGTTCTCCCGCCCGGGCTTTGCGACCGCCTTTTTGACTTTCTTTTTTACCGTTTTTTCTTTTGAAAAATAGCTTTTCAGGGAAAGTCTTCGGGAGAAAAGGGAAACGAAAAAACAAATTTTTTAACCCTTTAAAATTTTTTAAGATGAAAACAGCAGAAAAAAATGCGAACGGTGTGCAAGGCGCAGCAGCAAAAAACGATCAAACAGTTAACCGCATTGAAAACCGCCCAAGCCTGACAGGAAAGGAAGCCAAACAAAATGAAACCATTAAAGATCAAACACCTGCCCAAATTCCGCAAGTTGAGAAAAACAACCCTGCCGGAGATAAGACCGGTAGCCCCGCTACAGTGGATAATCAACCCGCTGACCCTGCTAAAGCAGCAGCCTCCGCAGAAGTAGCGCAAGATCCCACCACGACAGAAGTTAAAGAAGAACCGAAAGCAACAGAGGCAAAAGCCACAGAGGTGAAGTTTGAACCGCAAAAATTTGCTTTGAATTTAGAGCAAACCCTAAAATCAGTAAACGACCTGCACCGCTTGTCCATTCAGCGTTTGGCGCTTATTGCACGTATCAAGACCTTGGAAGATTTTGAAGTACAGTTGCAGGAAGACAACGACGAACTGGAAAGTAACCCTTACCAAGGGTGCAAATTGATCATTCAGGATGATAAGCGCCGTGAATTTGTCACCAATACACCTAATCTTATACGCATGGTTTCACAATTCATTTTTGATGCCTGCCATGAAAAATTAGCAGATATTGAAGCGAACATCGTTTTTCCCAATGCTTAAACAAATGATGCTCCCATTCCGAAGCTATTGGGATGGTGAGCATTTTTTATGGTTTCACGAAAAATAGCAATTCCTATGTACGAGCAATTTATAGAACTGACCAATCAAATATTTTGGGAGGGTTACGCCGAAACATTAGCGAAAGAAAATCCCGCAAGGTTTCAATTGGAACTAAGCGATTTTATGAACACCTATCATTTTTAAAGCAATGGAGGACACGATCTTTTTACTGGTCAAAGTGAGAATCAAAACCAGTTACCAAAATATACACGATGCTATTGCCGAACTGCAGACCGAAACGGATTACACGATAGGCAGCACGCAAAATGTACAGGTTATTGAAACGCAGATAATTGACTTAAAAACTAAAAATTAAACATCATGGCACATCTAATAAATTTCAATCAGAAAACAGGCAAAAACAGCTTTATGAGTGTAAAAGAAAAAGCCTGGCACGGGTTAGGGCAAATTATAGACCGCTACCCAACAAGTAGCGAAGCAATACAGCACGCGGGTTTAGATTACATTGTTGAAAAACGCCCTTTGTTTACTTATGATACCGCCAACCATTTAGGCGAGGGTAGCGCTGATATAATTATCCCTGAAATTGAAGTGCCTAATTTCTTCGCAACAGTTCGGGCAGATACTGAACAGGTTTTAGGGGTAGTTGGTAACGATTACGAAGTAGTGCAAAACCGTGATGCATTTTCGTTCTTTGACGCGATCGTCGGAGGGGGCGATTGTATTTTATACGAGACCGCAGGCGCATTAGGAAACGGCGAAAGGGTGTTTATTACTGCCAAGCTGCCCGATTATATCCGTGTTGGTGTCAAGGACTGGATAGAGCAATACCTTTTTTTAACCACTTCACACGATGGTTTAGGTAGTATAACCGCAGCATTTACTCCAATTAGGATTGTATGTAACAACACGCTTAACGCAGCCATGCGTAACCATTCAGGAGCAATTAAGATACGGCATACCGCATCTGCTGCCGAGCGATTGAAGCAAGCGCATACGCTCATGGGCATCAGCCGTGATTTGAGCCATGAAATGGAAGGCTTGTTTAACCAGTGGGCAAAAGTCCGCATTACTGACAGTGAAATAAAAAAGCTGATACAGATCGCTATGGCACCTAATAAAGAGGTTTTAGAACATTTAGCGGAAGGCAAGTTTGATCAGCTTTCTACGCATTACACGAACATTGTAGATAGCGTGTATGAATACGCTTTAGCCAGTCCAACGCAACAATTAGATACAACCGCAGGAACGGTATTTGGTGCCTATAATGCTGTGACTGGTTACTTTCAAAATGTACGCAGCTTCAAAAACGACGAAGCGAAATTTAAGTCTATTATGGACGGCACAGCTAAACAAAAGGCGCAGGTTGCCTTTAGCTTATGCCGTAATTTTGCAACTCATGGCGGTGAGGCTTTAATTTACAACTAACAAGCACAAAGGGGAGCGATCCCCCTTGTTTTGAAAAAATGCCGGACGGCGGGCTATCGCCCGCCCGTTTGAGGACGCCCCCTGTTTTCGTATCGTTAATGACCTTTGGTAAAAACAGGGGGCGCTGTAAGATTGCTACAATTAAATTGCAACAATTATATTTAATTTAATGTCAATTCGAGAAAACGCTTTTTCGCAGAAGATGTTAAAATACCTTTATCCAATAAACTTGGGTGATGGATAAAGTAATTATTGCTTTCGTTTATTACATAGTCAGGAACGATTTCTTTATTTGAGAAATCATTAATGTTCAATATAGAGCCATTAAAATGGATTGTAAAAAATCTCTTCGCGGTCAAGCCGTTGCTTAATAGAAGATCAATAAAAACTTTTCCGTAGAATTTTTTTTGCCTCAAATCATTGTTGAGGTTTTCCAACAATAAATCAATTCTTATACTATTATTTACAATAGCTAAAATTGAATCATTAGGTAAATCTATGAAATTATAGTGCTTCATACTGCCTTTATATAATAACTATTAGATGCTTCAATTATTTCAAATATCTCAGCCAAAATATCTTGTGCATCTTCTTGGTCATCAATAATACGTGTAGAATCTATTGTCCCATCAACATGAAATAACCCGTGTCTGTTCTTCTTATAATATTTATATGCCTCCTGAATTGCAACTATTTGGTTGGCATTAAATAAATGATGGTGATCAGCAGATAATGTAGCAGTGTCTGTTGCATCATCATAACTTACGTAACCACCAAAATTGTCACCAATAACGATGCCACAATCTTTAAACATCTTTTTAATGAATCCCTCTAAACCTCTAAGTGCAGGATATACGATATATGAATAATCCGCTAACGTAGCTTGAATCTTTTTCAGTACTATAGCAGGACTAATAATCGCAGTTAATGTATCACCTAAAAAAAGATGTGCAGTTGGCAAAGCGATTTTTAATTCTTCCAGTACGTCATCTACTGAAGCAGGTACCTGAATTGTTGCCAATTGCATTGCAATCACATCCTTAAATGGCAATATTTCGGTTAATACTTCAATCATTGCCCATTTGAGATACAAATTTTCCCCTTGGATATATAAACTACCAGAATTGTACCTGTTTAAATAAATATCGCCTCCGCCTGGTGCTGTGAGTTTGTATTGAACGCCATTAGGTAAATTTACTGGCGCCGAAACATTAACTTTCAAATCAGTAAAAAATTCGAGTATTACATCGAAATGATCCTGCGTGATTTGTTTAGTATATAATGTACGGGAAGCTGGATGTTCATAGGTACAGGTGGAAATCACATGCTGAGCAATTTTATCTGCGAGATCAACATTTTTCGTTGAAACTGGATTTAAAGTAACCTTTCCATTAACCGTATAGTAAATGTCTAATTGAGCTTTAGGCTCACCGTCCAATTCGATATGGTATTGGTGAAATACAGGAGACTTTTCGGTAATTGTTATAACGGCATCGGGATTATACTCCTGTATTGTATTATTAATTTTTGCTTTGTTTAGCTGTAAACCTTTATAAGACATGCCATTTAAAAAGATTGCGAAAATAAGAGTATATATTTTAATCCTATTAATTTAATTATACTGTTGCCTTAAGTCATATATCTAAAAAGAAAAGGAAAAGAAGAAGCCGGTAAAAATGCTATAAAGTTAATATATAACGGAATACGTGTTGCTAAAAAATACTGAACTCATAGTCATTATTTAGGTTTTTTTAAAGTTCTGACTTCATTGTAAGAATCAGCAGGTCTGTTTTTAAAAAAAAGTAACAGCTTTGCATTGGCTATAATCGTATATTTGATTAGTCAAGAAAGTGGGCACCTAACTAAGCACCTGAAGATTGACTTTCTTTGTAAATAGCTGATAATAAGCACATTTTAGAAACAGGTTCGAGCCCAGGTGGGCGCACAAAGTAGACAGGTTCTACACTTCGAACCCCCTTAAATCGCTAATTTAAGGGGGTTTCTCGTTAATTATCCCTTTACCAATCCTTTATAAAGCCAATGTTCTCGTTACCTACCCGACTACCTGTTTTTTGTTTTTAACTTAGGGAACACAAACCGATTCAATGAATTGAATACAGTCTATTATAGCGTTGAAAGTTGATTTTATGAACCAATTTTTGTGGTGTTTGTGTTACCTGTTGTGTTACGTAAAAACGGGATGAAGTAATAAACATTTAAAACTTAAAAATTAGATCTTGTGCAAACATCACAGTCGTTTGATGTGCATTTCACCATCAAAAAAGAAAGGATAAGGACAGTGTGATGAACGGTTACGCTGCTTTTACGGTCAACAAAGAACGCTTTCGTTTCGCTTTGAAACATTATGTAAAAATCGAGCATTTGGATGTGGGTCGCGGCCATTCTAGGATTAAAGTTCAGGAAGTTAAAGAGACCAATGATTACTTGGAGCAGGTCAAATTTACGATCACCACTTACTACCAGCAATTGCAGATCGCCAGGGAAAGGTAACACCGCAACTACTCACGGCCATGTTTCTCGGGGAAGAGACCGAACAAACTCATTCGCTCAGCAAGTTAATGGACTATCATTACGAGACCGCCTCTGCAGCCCTAACCTGGAGTATTCGAAAACCGCAAAACGATCGACATCAGGATCAATGATGTCGACTATAAGTTCGTTGTTGACTTTGATACCTATCTCCGGAACCATAAGCAAAAAGATCACCAACAGCTAATGAATGCGCGAACAATTAACTTCGTGTTCCAGCTGACCATCCTCCCTGCTTTAATTAAAATAATTAAACCCGGAAGTGAGGCTTGTAATTTCATCTTTGCCGAAATTGTAACGGCAAGGGTGAGTGGCGGTTATACTTGAGGAATCAGCACCGATAGTATAATTGCCATGCACTTATCGGTCGTTTTAAAGGGCAGCTTCATGTCTTAGCTGTAGTCTTTGTACTTTAAGCTACCGTGCACATAGTGCATATCCAGAAATTAAGAATAAAATGCTTTTGTTTTCTTCCGGTGTTCGGCAAAGTGCTCAAAAACCAAAGGCAGCTTCGGTAACTTGTGTAATTCAGTTGTTTACGACGGGAAACTGTTGAAAGCAATATGGCCGTGAGCTTTTCAACTTCACAAAAGTAATAATGATAGGCAATTGTTTTGTTGGATTATATGATTGCAGGTTCTTAATCATTTAACACTGTGTGAATTTTGGTGTTAAATGACTTTTAAACCCTAATACAATAAGATCCGCCATCATCACCACAAAGCTACTCCCAACCACTAAGGCACGGAATGCTAAAAGCATAGGCAGGATATTTCTACAGGTCTGATTCTTTATAATCCTATATTGGTACGTGTCCGCCATTTAAACAATTCAAACCATATAACCGAGATAAAGCCAATCATGAAGCTTATTGTTAGCTGACTGATATTTAAATGTTTAAAGCCAAAGAATTGTACTAACGACTTAAAATAGATTAGCGAAGCTGATATAAGCAGGGTAACCCCAATAATGATTAATACCAAATTATTTTTGTACCGGATAGTGGTAAGCAATGAATAATAAAAGGAACGGTTAACCAGGGTCAGCAGAATATTCGCCGTGATCAAGCAAACAAATACCATTGTCCGTGTCAGCGGCTCGTCAGCGCCCTGACTTACCGCATATTGGTAAGTGGCCAGCGTACCCCCGGTGATCACCAAACCCTGTATGATGCTTAGCGCTAGCTCCTTCCAGTTGAAGAAAGTGGTACTGAAGGGACGCGGCTTTTGCAGCATCGTGTTTTTTTCCATCGGCTCGTTCTCATAAATGATCGAGCAGGTGGGTCCCATAATTAGTTCCAGGAAAATAATGTGCACGGGTGAAAAAATGTTAGGATAGACCCAGCCTAAGGCCAGGGGTATAAACACCGTCAGAATGATCGGAATATGGATGGAGATGATGTATTGAATGGCTTTTTTCAAATTGGCATAAATTCGCCGGCCCATAGCAATGGCAGCTACCATTTTCGAAAGATCATCTTCCAGCAAAATCAGGGATGCCGCCTGTTTCGCGATCTCCGTACCCTTTTTGCCCATTGCAATACCTATGTGGGCAGCCTTCAGCGCGGGACCGTCATTAACCCCGTCACCGGTCATAGCCACAATTTCATTTTTTGCTTTCAGTGCATTAATGATCTTAAGTTTGGCTTCCGGGAACATCCGGGTAAATATATTTGTGGTTTCCACCCGGTCGCTAAGCGCTTTTTCGGGAAGGCGCATCAGTTCGTCGCCGCTCATGCGTTGATCAGCGCCCTGGAAATCAATCTGCCGGGCTATGGCCCCAGTGGTTTCCGCATTGTCTCCTGTAATAATCTTAACTGCAATACCGGCACTGTAAAACTCCTTTAATACAGCACTGATGTTCTTTTTAGGCGGATCATAAAAGGCCACAAGCCCTTTAAAAGTAAAATTAAATTCCTGCTGCCTGGCGGGGTAATTATTTCCGGTAAAACGAGTTTCCCCTACGGCCAGTACCCGATACCCGTCAACGGCCATGGCCTCAATCGCCGATGCGATCCGTTTCTTCTCATCACTGCTTAAAAGACTGACGCTGATTAATGCTTCCGGTGCGCCTTTAGCAGCAATGATCCGGTGCCCCGCTGCATTCTCAAACAGATGGGTCATCATGGGCGGCTTGCCACCCAAAGGATATTCGTGGATCATCCGGTAATCAGGTCGCTCATCTTTGCGCGCAAAGCCGGCATAGGCCGCGTGCAAAGCAACCTCCATCGGATCGAAGGGTAACGGTTCACTGGCCCACATGGCCAGACTTAACAACTGCTGTTCTGCCTTGGAAAATTGTTTTAATTTAGCTTCCGAGGTGCGGTCCTCCAGCAGGGTATATACTTTGGCCAAGCTCATTTTGTTCTCGGTTAAGGTACCGGTCTTATCCGTGCAGATCACCGAAGCGCTGCCCAGGGTCTCCACCGTTTTCATTTGTTTAACCACGATACCCATTTTCATCATTCGCCAGGCGCCCAGTGCCATAAAAGTAGTGAACGCAACGGGGATCTCCTCCGGTAAGATGCTCATCGCCAGCGTGAGCGCTTTAATTAGGCTGTCTAAGATATTCGTGGTATGCGAGTAGTTGATCGCCCATACCGCCAAAAACACGATCAATCCGGCGATCACCATTTTCTTTACAAAATTGTTGATTTGCCGTTCCAGAGGCGTTTTTTCTTCTTCAATATTCTCCAGACTCTCGCCAATCTGACCCAGGCGGGTTTGGTTACCGATGGCCGTTATCGTTGCAACGGCCAAGCCGCTGGCCACGGTCGTTCCGTGAAAAATGAAAGGATCGGGCGAAGAACTGTCTTTATTAACAGCCAAAGATTCGCCGGTAAGGATACTCTCATTTACCGAAAAATCATTGGAGTGCACGATCCGTCCATCGGCCATAACCGACATACCTTCTTCAACAATCAGGGCGTCGCCAACCACCAGAGAGGTGCTGTCGATCTCCAAAACCTCGCCATTCCGGATAACCTTGCACTTGGGTTGGGAAAAATCCTTCAGCTTCTCGAGCGCGTTCCGGCTTCGGGAATCCTGATATAAAGAGATGCCTGCCACCAGCACAATTGCAAAAGCCAAGAAGATACCGTCACCGGTATTTCCACTAATAAAGTAGATGCCGGAGGTAATTAGCAGTAAGATCACCATCGGTTCTTTTGCTAATCCTTTCAAAGCATTAACAAATCCGTTTTCATTTTTAAACGACAGGCTGTTTGCCCCATATTTCAGCCTGGCAGCGATGACCTCACTATCACTAAGGCCCCGCAGATTAAAACGCTCAGCCTGCATCGGTTTGTGATGAAGGGATGGCCATGAGTGGAAGGTGCTGGTTATCCAGTGCCGCAGCTGTTGTAGACTCATCAAATAATCCCGAAAAAAAACCATCCCGGTGATGAACCAGCGCCAGCAGGCCTGAAACGTTTTCTTTGCGTAAATTGTTTAGGAGTGCGATAATCTGCCGCAATTGAACAGCTAATTGGCTAAGTTTCGCGGTGCTTTCATTCTTTCGAAGGACAAACTCTTCGACTATATAAGGGTCGCCGGCATAATTCAGGAGTATTGGGTGATCATAGTAGGTGTTGTAAAGCAAAATATCCGCCTTCAACTGAGGGGAAACTTTCGCGACGGTTTTTGCCGCGTGGTCCGCACTTTTTGAAAAGTCGGTGAGCATCAGGATCTTTTTCATAACGGCTTTTTCCAATTCCTAAAATTGGCGCTTTACCGACTAAAAACAAATGACAAAGATCATTAATGCGTTTGATGACAATTACTTAAACAGTATGATTAAATAGTGACCTTCAATAAAAAAAATCATGTACGAGACACACATCCACCTGCTGATCACCCACCTGCCGATCATCGGCGCTGCGCTGGGTGCCCTTGTTTTGATCCATGGGATATGGAAAAAAAGCGATACGACTTTGATTGCTGCATACAACCTGCTGATCATCTCTGCTATAGGCGCCGGTATAGCTTATGCAACCGGCGAAGGTGCCGAAGAAACGGTCGAACACTTGCAGGGCATATCGAAAAATGTGATCGAAGAACATGCAGAATCTGCGATAATATCTCTGGCATTATTGATTGCTACAGGAGGGATTGCAGTGGTTGGACTTTTTGTCATTTGGAAAAGCTCTTTCTTAATTAGGCCAGTTGCATTGATCGTATTATTTATTGCCCTTGTAGGATTTGGATTTATTGTCAGGACCGGTTATTTAGGCGGACAGATCAGGCATACCGAAATTGAAACGAATTCGGCATCCCCGGTGAAGGATAAAGATGGCAAGGATAATGACTAAATTAACCATGTCGATCAAGCCGGTACATAAACCCAGTTATTATGTGGTTAATGCAATCACCCTTTACCGCTTATTGGCGGCTCCGCTACTTTTAATACTCTTGTTCAGCGGCCATCTTGCCGTTTTTAAATGGTTGCTGATGGTCAGTTTCCTGACCGATGCGATCGACGGCTACCTCGCCCGCAAATACCAAGTGACCAGTATCTTCGGATCGATCCTGGATTCTGTTTCTGACGACCTGACCATCGCGGTAGCGATATTGGGTATAATGCTGGTGAACCCGGAATTTCTGCGAAAAGAACTTACGCTGGTTATGGTACAGGTCCTGCTTTTTATTACCCAAATTTGTTTTGCATTAATCCGTTATCATAAGATCAGTAGTTTTCACACTTACCTGGCCAAATTTGTTACCATATCCCAAGGCATATTCCTGGTCCTTTTCTATTGGTTACCTGAGCCGGTTTATATGCTGTTCTATGCGGTATCTACCCTGACCATTCTTGACTTATTGGAGGAGACGGTACTAGTTCTGGTGATCCCCCAATGGGAAACGGATGTAAAAGGCCTATATTGGGTCATTAAAAACGGGTCTTCCAAAAAGCCTAGGCAACCATGAAAAAAGAAATGCCAGTCACCGTAAAGCGAGCCCTCGAACTGCTTGGCCTCTTCGTTCTGGGAGCGATCATTGTTGCGGGGAACACGATCATTATGCCTTTGTTAATGGCTTTCTTTTTCAGCCTGGTGCTTTTGCCGGTATTCCGTTTTTTCAGGAAGATCAAAGTGCCTGAAGGGATTGCGGTCTTTTTACCGATCTTATTATTGACCATTGTCGTGGCCCTGCTGATCTGGCTGTTTTCCAGCCAGGTCGGCGCCCTGCTGGATGATTTTCCGAAAATCCAGCATACCGTGGCGAAACACCTGGATGACCTGAGCATCTGGATCAGTCGGTCATTTAGCTATTCTCCGGTAGAGCAGCTGAAATTTATCAATACGCAAAGTAAGAAACTTTTCAGTTCACTGGGTGGCGTGTTGAGCGGCGCCGCGGGATCTTTGTCGGGCATTATCATATTTCTCGGCCTGCTGCCCATTTATATCTACTTTATTATGCTGTACCGCAACCTTTTTGTTCGGTTCACGCTGATGTGGTTCTCTAAAGACCAGCACCCGCAAGTCGAAGCGGTCATCCGGCAGACCGAAGTGATGGTCAAAAGCTACCTGGTTGGTTTGCTGATACAGATTACCTATATCATCATCCTTTTGGGTGGCGGCTTATGGCTCCTCGGTATGCCGAATGCCTTATTAATCGGAATCATCTTTGCTTTTCTGAACCTCATTCCTTACCTGGGCGCCCTGATCGGGAATGTCCTGGGCGTGCTGCTAACGCTGGCGTCCTCAGAAAGCCTGGCGGATGTCCTGATCGTGCTTGCCACTATCACAGTTGTGCAGTTCCTGGACAATAATATTTTGATGCCGCGTATTGTGGGTTCACAGGTCAGGATCAACCCCCTAGTTTCAATCGTCGGGATTATCTTTGGCGGCGTCATGGCGGGCTTATCAGGCATGTTCCTGGCGATGCCGGTGCTTTCCATTTCAAAGATCGCGTTCGACCATACTGAAAATTATAAACAATGGGGTGTATTGCTGGGCGACGAGCGGCCTGCTAAAAGTCTGATGAGAGTTTGATGTTAAAAAGATTCAATCCAAATTGCCACAAAAACAATGGAACCTGAAAAAGGCAAAAAGCCAATAAAAAAACGCTTCCTCAAATTCATATCGGTTTTGGGTCCAGGATTGACAACAGGGGCAGCAGATGATGACCCTTCGGGAATTGCAACCTATTCGCAAACAGGGGCCCAATTTGGGTATGGGCAATTATGGACAGCTTTGTATATGTTGCCCTTCATGGCAGCCGTTCAGGAGGCTTGTGCAAGAATAGGCCTGGTGACCGGCAAAGGAATCTGTGCTGTTGTCAAAGAACATTACAGTAAAATCGTGTTGTATGTTGTGGTGAGCCTAGTGGTCGTTGCAAATACCATTAATATCGGAGCGGATATAGGGGCTATGGCATCAGCAGCTCAATTATTAATACCCGCGCCATTTGTTTTGATGGCAGTAGGCTTTAGTTTTATCATTTTACTGTTAGAGATATTTACATCTTACCGGACTTATTCAAAGATTTTAAAATGGCTTGCTGTTACATTGCTTGCTTATCCATTGACGCTGTTTATTGTTCATCAACCATGGGGTACCGTTCTAAAAGCCACTATTATACCGAACTTTGAATACAATTTCGCTTTTTTGTTTATTATTACCGGCGTTTTAGGCACCACCATTTCGCCGTACATGTTCTTTTGGGAAGCCTCCCAAGAGGTTGAAGAAAAGCACGAAGCAGCCCGCATCTTCAAACGCAAGCCCCAGGTTAGTTGGCTTGATATAAAAAAAATGCGAATCGATAATAACTTCGGAATGATATTTTCGGAGTTTGCAACATGGAGTATCATTGTTGTATGCGCTACTGTTCTTCACAAAAGCGGCGTTAAAGATATTAAAACGGCGGCGGATGCGGCTAAGGCACTTGAACCTTTAGTTGATAGTTTCCCCAACGCCGGCTTTTTGGCGAAACTCATCTTTTCAGTTGGCATTATCGGACTCGGCCTTTTAGCCATCCCGGTACTTTCTGGCTCAGCTGCTTATGCTGTATGCGAAGCGTTTAGTTGGAGATCAAGCCTCAACTTAAAAGTAAAGAGAGCCCCGGCTTTTTACGCTGTGATTTGTGCGGCTACTATCATCGGGCTGCTTATTAATTTTATTGGTTTAGATCCCGTCAAAGCGCTGATTTTTGCTGCCGTTTTGAATGGAGTTGCCGCCGTACCTATGCTTTTTATAATTGTAAAAATCGCCGGTAGTGAAAAAATTATGGGACAATATAAAAATGGTGGGCTATCGTTGACTTTATTGTGGATCACCTTTTTTGCAATGGGTGCCGCTGCTATTGCAATGTTTTATACTATAATGAATAGTTAAGTCGGCTTTAACTTCTAAAACTTAAACTTAACGAAGATGATAATCAAGCGGACCACAACTTAAATTCAGGATGATTTATGACCTCGATTTTTGATTGCAAAACTTAAATATGAAATTGAGATTTTATATCACTGTCATCCTAGTGATTACCACCTACAAATAACATCGGCAGCGTGTAAGCTAAGCCGACGACCGCTGTGTGCCTGTTGTTTTGTCGCTGACTTGGTGAAACATATTTTTCTTCACTTCGTCTGTCCTTTCAAATCGATTGTCGAAGCCGGCATAAGCATAAAATCACGGTATACGTTTAATATCGCCCTAACATGGTCTCGCCTTCATAGCCCTTGGTGTCGCTAATGCCCAGGCGCCACTTCTTCGAGAACTTCCATCGGGGTTGGCCAATGTCGCATCACCGTCGCTGTCGTTAGTTTTCGTCCTATTTTGCCGAGGCATAAATTTGGCGGCTATCAGCAGCTACCTTTTTAAACCCGACTACCGGATCAGTACTCCCGGGTTCGGCGATGAATTGTCATAGCTAAAAATACGCTCTATACCGCTCATCATGTGGTACTAGACATGACGGTGAAAAAACTAGTCGCCGCTTTCCGTCGCCCATAACTCGATGGTATCCCGTTCCATCGGCGTAATGCCCAGCATATTCTTTAGCGAGGGATAGTCGCCTTGTCCGTTTAGTACCCGGAAGTAATGGCCGTGCAGGTGGATTGGGTGCCGCATTATGGTGTTGTTATACAAAATGATTCTGCCGTTTTCACCCTGTTTGATATTGGCGTTGATATTATCAAAGTTCATGCGCCCTTGCAGTTGGTGGCTTTGTTTGGGCGAGAGCACATTTTGCTGCAGCTGATAAAAGGACGTGTTACTCACACTGGCTTCAGCTAAACTGATTTCGCAAAAGGATGTGTTGGGTAAGATGGATCACCAAAACGGCCACTAAGCTATTGCGTACCGCGTAAATGATTCATATTCTGTTAAAATAAAGATATAAGTCTAGGCTAGGAGGCGCACACAGTAGGCAATTTCTACACCTAAACACTCCCTAAATCAATTATTTAAGGGGTTTTTCATTAGTTATCCCCTTTCCAACCCTTTGTAGAGCCAAGGTACTCGTTACCTCTTAATACAAATACTCTGCGATTTTACGTCAATTACGCTCTTACTTATCGCGTTCTATTGCTAATATAATAGCTTTTAAATTACTTTTTAGGCAATAATGACTTAATTATCAAGAAAAAAAACAATAATTAACTTGCAAGTAATCAACATTTTATATAGGTTTACTTTTAATCAATTTAACCTAAAATTATGAAAAAACTTGTATTGAAGGGTCTGCTCGCCCAGGCTGAGCAGCTGTCTCGTGACGAACAAAAAAATGTGGTTGGTGGTTATGATCCCGCTCCGCCAACTTATCATTGGGTTTATTGCAGGAATTCGGGCGGCTACAATATTGGTAGCTTCCAATCAGACACCTGCAACAACTCTATCAACTTAGGTGTTTGCCAGTATTACTATCCAGGCTCAACATCAGCTTACACGCAGGGTTGCTAATCTAACACAAGGTTGCATGTACGTGCAACCTTGTATCTTTTGAACATTCACTGAAAATTAAATTGGATTAATTTATGAAAAAACTTGTTTTAAAAGGTTTGCTTGCTCAGGCCGAACAACTCTCGCGCGAAGAACAAAAAAATGTAGTTGGTGGTTATACCACTCCGCCGCCGCCGCCACCAGTGATGCACTGGGTACATTGTCAAAATTCCGGTGGGTACATTATAGGTAGCTTCCAGTCAAGTAGCTGTACTTATTCTGTTAATTATAGCATATGCGTATCCAGTTATCCCGGCACTGTAAAGTGCTATGCCGAGGGGTGCTAACCCGCTTTAAACCAACGCCGGCTTTGTGCAGCGTTGGTTACTTTAAACTTTTTCCTTATCAAAATCTATAGTGAGTTGTACACTATTTCTTTTTGCACAGCAATCCGCAACCGCCTGCACCATCTTAGGCAAACACTGCCAAAAAACCTCGCTGATAACGCAGCATACCCGGCGTTAGAATTCATTATTTTAGATTATAACTCTAACGATGGGCTGGAACAATGGATAACCATAAACATGGCTACCCATTTGGCCGCTGGAAAAGTCAAATACATTCGAGTGGCTGATGTTGAATATTTCGAACGGAGCAAGTCGCGCAACATGGCTTTCAATGCAGCCACCGGCCAACTGGTATGTAACATAGATGCTGACAATTTTGTGGGCAAGGGATTCGCTCATTACATCAATAGGTGCTTTCACTCTGACGCTGACATTTTCTTAACGGCCTTTTCGAATGAGATAGCTAATACTCCTGACTTTTTAGGGCGTATATGCTGTAGAAGAACTGACTTTATGCAGATAGGAGGTTACAACGAAGCAATGAACGGTTATGGTTTTGAAGATTACGAGATTATTAGCCGGCTAAAAAAAGCCGGTTTGAAACAAGAGGTAATTACTGACAAAATATTTTTTAACGCCATTACTCACGACGACGAAGAACGCATACGTGAAGAACAGTTGTTCTCATCTTTAAAGGACATTTATCTGGGCTTGATTTCGCCGTACGAATCTGACCTGTTATTTGTTTTTAAGGACGGCACTTGTGCGTCAGGTAGACTTGTTGACCGCACCACAAAAAACTGGGAATCTCCAGAAAACACATTTCGGCCGTTAAGGCACCGGTATGAATTTGCACTTACAAACGCCGAATGGGTAATTGGCCGTTGGACGCTTGGGGCAGAGATTTTGACAATTGATGAGCCGAATGGACAGAAATTGAAATTTGCAGTCCAAGACGGACACCTTACGTCGTCTGATCGCAGCATGGAGAAGGTAACCGAAAAAAAATTGATTACCGAAATGCTAATGTTTTATACCCAATACACAAATAGGCGCTTTTTAAACAACGATACATCTGTTCCAATAAATGTTGATAATAATGCAGGAAACTACCGTGTGCTAACAACGTCGGTATATTGTCACATAAGTCAATGGCACCAACTCCTACAGGAAATCCTCTTGCCTCTACAGGAAAAAGTCATTAGGCAAAGTCCCGAAGCGTTTTGCGTATTCGGTCTAAGTAATTACCGCGGCAATAATATCTCAGTTACTTGGTTCTTGCCTTTTGGCAATTCAGAAAGCCTGTTTTCCTGGTTAGTTGCAGAAGCTAATGGGTTATTATCGCAGTTCTCATTTGTGACGGTGCCGGTAGTTGCCCGCTACCACAGCACCTTTATGGATTTCCCTGTAGGGCGGGTTGCTTACGGGTTATATCAATTCCCGGGGGTTGTAACTAAAACGCTGGACGTGGAAACTTTAATTAATTTATCAAGGACGGTTACCGGCATCTTAACAAATGTCCTGGCTCAAGATCCAATAGATAGTGATAGCGCATTTACCTTGGCTTTTTATCTTCATGCTTTGTTGAGAAAGGGATTAAATCTTTCCACTGAGGAATTGCGCAATCTTCATGGAAAAAAACCAACGGGTAGTAACACAAACCTGATGGATATTACCCAAGGCAACGAAGCTACTTTTATAGAGATAATGAATGATATGTCATCTGTGGGTTTTATAAACGCTCCGGAAAATGCCTGGATGAAACAATGGATGGTAACCTCTGCCGAAAACCAAACGCGGCTTAATGCCTCACCTGTCGAGTTCTTCGATGATGTAAGTACATTACTATTACATCTATTAGCTTTACCCGTAGAGGTGAAAAAGGTTATTGTTGCTTCAATTTACAACGCCGGCATTGCTAACTAACTATGAAAAAACTCTTGCTGATTACTGATGTTGATTTTTGGAATGGCGGCGCAGGCCACCGCGTACGCATCGGCGCGCTGGTAAGTTATCTGGGTGATAATACCGAACTATATATCGCTTACATCGGTATAGTGTCGCCGATGGAAACGCCGCGAATAGCTGAGCTAAAAGCGACGGTAATTATCCTTGATAACGAAGATATCCTCTCTCCTATGAAGTATGGTGAAAAGCTGGCAGAAAAAACAAAAGATATTCGTTTAGATGCAGTAATCATTGAGTATATCCACCTTAGCTATATGCTAAATTTTGTCAATGAAGATGTAACTATGCTGCTCGACATGCACGACATCGTTAGTGACCGTACCGAAGCCTTTCACAAATTTAATTATGGCGGCATAATCCATGAAATGTCCGCGGAAGACGAATTCGGGATTATGGATGTGTACGATCATGTTATGGTTCTATGCGAACCCGACCGTAAAAAGTTGTATGATATAATTCCTGGAAAAGTAATACTGTGCCCTCATCCGAATTTAGTTCACCGGCGACTTGTACGGCCCAAAGTAAATACAATCACTTACATCGCTAGCGAATATCTGCCAAATGTTGACGCAATAATTCACTTCATGGAAACGGCATGGCCTTTGGTATCTGCAGAAAAAAATATTGAGCTGCATATTTACGGCAATGTTTGTCACCCGCTTATGGGCCGCGAATTACCAGCGCGTGTTTTTCTCAAGGGCTACGCCGCTGACATCAACAAGGTTTATGACAATGCGGACATTATTATTAACCCTGTAAGGTTCGGGGCAGGCATGAAAATAAAAACCCTTGAAGCACTGGCCAGCACCGTGCCATTAGTCACCACTGCGCATGGTGCTCGCGGCCTTGAACAACTTGCAGGTAAAGGTTTAATAATAGTTGATAACACAGAAGATTTTGCTTTTGAAATACAAAGATTAATAAATGACTGCCTCATACGACAGCGCTTAGTTGCTGAAGCTGGCGACTTTATAGAACAAAATTACGGACCGGAAAAATGCTTTGCGCCGTTATCGGATGCAATACAATTATAACTAATGGACAGCGAAGAACATGTGATAAGTGCTTTGTTAAGAAAGTTCAGACCGGAAGTGGATGTGGTGACCGCGTGCCGCCACCTTAAAGCTCATGACGACTACCCAAGTTTATTATCAATAAGTGAGACGTTTAAAGCATACGCCATTGATAATGCAGCATATAACTGGCCTTTCGAGCGTTTGCATGAACTACCGCTGCCGTTTATTACATACGTTACTACGCACAATGGCGAGTACATGATCGTAACCGAAATTAACGACAGGGAAGTGTTTTTAACCAGTCGCAACAGCTATGAAGTTCCTATGCTGCTTGATTCATTTAAATTGATTTTTGAGGGAACTGTTTTGGTTTTGGAGCCGCCAGAACCAGGCACTGCTTTAGCGATCGAGAACACCCAGCCATCATCGTTAATTGAGGTAGACGATTTACCTTTTCAAGTAACCTACGTTGACATTGGTGCAAGCTACGGGTTACCGCCAAAATGGGAGCGTTTTGCGCAGCACCCTAATTTCATGCTGTTGCTAATAGAGCCTGATGCCGGACAAGCGGCTGATATTAGACTGCAGTACCCAAATGCAATGGTCTTGGAAACGGGTTTAAGCAACCTGAACGAGGAACGCGACATTAATATTACAGCGTCTCAGTCATGCTCATCAGTATTGGAACCTAATATGGATGTCCTCAGGCGCTTTAATCTCGAAAAGTGGTTTACGGTGATCGGCTCTACCAAGGCGAACCTTAGACGCTTTGAACAAGTTGCGGCGGAAACGGGGTTGCATGTACCAGATTTTATAAAAATAGATGTACAAGGATTTGAATATGAAGTATTAGAAGGATTTGGCAAATTGCTGGATCAGGTCCTTTGTATAGAACTAGAAACTCATTTATTACAAATATACAAAGAACAAAAACTGTTCTTTGATATCCACAAGATGCTATATCACCATGGCTTTTTCTTGCGACACCTGGAGCAAACTGGCAGTTTCCTGAGCGAAGCTGTAGAGTTTAATGCTTACTTCGTCAGAAACATGCACGGTTTACACGTTAACGCTCAAGCAAAAATTACTTTTTGGGAAGCAGTTAATAATCTGCCACCTGCAAAAACTCCTCGTGCATGATCTAGATAAAGTATTTGATTTCTTCCAGTTTATAGAAATTTGGTAACTGCTTGCCATTAATAAACAAGCGGGGTGTACTTGATATATCGTTGGCTTCGCACCATTTCTTCTGCATCTCTAATAAAGGTTCCACATTAAGTTGTTGAGACGCAGGATAGTTTGCCCTCCATGCATCGAAATTTTTTAATTTATCATCAAACCATGCGTTAATTGCGTTTGATAATGTATGCGGATCATGCTCAGCGGCAAGCCTCATCATGTGCGAGGCTACTGCTGTTTCCGGGTCGCCATCGTAGTTCAATACGTAAAAAAACAATTGAACTTTAATATTCTCCCGGGAACTTACCCATGATGACAGGAGGCTATGCGCTTCACCGCAGGCCTCACAAAACGGTTTGGATACGATAGTTATTACGGTATTTGCACCTCTATCCCCTTCTATAATTGTCATTTCCTGGGGAGGCATCACAACCTCCTGCTGATCGGCCATTATTTTTTTGAAAAGTGAAATGTTCTGGCCTTTAATCGCTCGTAGTTGCTCCCGGCTAGCCTGCAACATTCGTGTTGCTTTTAAATGAGGTTTGATAGCGGCCCATGCAATAACAGGTACAATAAAGCAAAACAACATTAAAAAAGCACTATCAACGGTAAGTAAGGGCAACCGCCAGGACGCATATCTGAATAACAAAGCACCGTCTGCACAAAGTATAATTAATATAGACAGGCATAGCATACACCACTGCTTTATAACAAACGCCTGAAGGTACAACGAATACAATACAAACACAGCCGGCAGCAAGGCTGCAAGCGCGAGGTATTGTATCAGCGGGCTATTGGCACCGGCAAAGGCCGTCAGCAAAAAAGTCGTTAAAAAATAGAATAATCCTGCCTCAGCCCAACTAAGCTCATCGGTAATGTTTGCGCTATCAGAAAAAATCACCTGGTTACAATCGCTTCTCCGGTTTATAAAGCAAAATTTGTCAAGCAACGGGTTAGATATATCTATACTTTTGAGCGCGAGTAACAGGCTAATCACTACGCCGGTCAACTTGAGTATTAACGACGCAAAGATGCCCGGCTTATCGGCGAAATCAGGATATTTTGCCATCAGCAAGCACATCGCAGCAAACGCAGCACCTGCAATCAAAAATTTACCCCGGTAAAGTTCCCTAAGTTCACGTCGTCGTTTCACAACGTAATTTTTCTCACCGGCACCATCATTCGCTTCTGCAACTAATACCCTCCCAGAATACTGACTGTTTAGCCACTCCAGTTTAACTTTTTTGTTTGCATAAACTTCATTTACTATTGTTGCACTACCATCATCTATATTGGTTACTACTACAAACTCGCCTCCCCTGCTTTTTAAATGAGCAATAAAAGGAGTCTCGAGTTCTGTCAGACGATCAATTGGCAATTCGAATACACCATTTGGAATTAAAAAATTACCGAGCACATCTGCCAAACCAACGAAATTATAGTGCTCTGGGTGCTTATTCAGTTCGCGCTTTATACCTGTTGACGTAAGCGGCACCTTTAACCTTCGCGCCAGTTCAAACAATACGGTAGGTATGTTGTCCCCAATCATTTTGGCAAATGAATAAATTGTTCAGTAACCCGGTGAAGTAATGAAGCTCGAGATATCAGGATCTTCGCCTCGCCAGACATGCCCGGTAATAATGCTGGCTCGCCAGCAGTTGACGTGTTAGGAAGGCCGGTGACTTTAACACTAATTATTCCATTCTTTCCTACAACAGTATCAATAGTACTGATTGCCGCCCGCAAATCATTGTTGCCACCATCGGCTAACGCATTCAGGTGAACATAAACCAATTGTCCGCTCTTGATTTTGCTAATGTCACGCTCAGCTATTTGAGCACTAGCAGTTAATTGACCATTAGCTTCTTCGTTGAGGTGGATAGGTGCATTGATGAAGGTGGGGTACTCTAAATAGCCTCCTAATGCCACCAGCACCATAATAATAACAGTAATGGTGCCTATGCCCCAAGCGATGATAGCCGGTGGCGGTTTTGAGATAACCTCATCTAATTCAGGGCTATTGCGTCTTTGTAAATCTCGTGTGCTATCTATTGGCATAACCTATTCTAATTTGCTATTCTCCCAATGCTAATTGATTTTTTACAAGCTTATAGTACTCGCCACGCAAGGCTATCAGTTGCTGATGTGTTCCCTGTTCAATAATGTTTCCTTTATCTAACACCACAATGTTATCCGCATTGTTTACCGTACTTAGGCGGTGTGCAACCACCACTACCGTTCTATTTTTAAAAAAACCAGCCATGTTGTCCATTATTACACGTTCGTTTTTCGCGTCGAGGGCGTTGGTAGCCTCATCAAAGAAAATATAATCCGGATCTTTATAAACCGCCCTGGCAATGAGCAATCGCTGCCGTTGACCCTGACTTATACCATTTCCTTCGGCACCTATTACAGTATCAATGCCAAGTGGTAGGTTTTCAATCAGGTCGGTGATGTTTGCGACATTTACGGCATGCCACAGTCTCGCCTCATTGGGGCTATCGTCCCCGACGGCTATGTTATTAGCGATAGTATCAGAAAAAATAAAACCGTCCTGCATAACCACACCACACTTGCCACGCCATGCGCGGACACTAAACTGGCTCAACGCTGTGTCACCTATGGTAATACTGCCTGCCGATACCTCGTAAAATCCCAGCAAAAGTTTAAGCAGGGTTGTTTTACCACTACCGCTCATGCCTACAATTGCGGTGGTTTTGCCTTGCGGTATTTCTAAAAATAATTCCTTTAAAACCGGTTCGTTTCCTGCTCCCGGATAGGTGAATGATAGATTTTTGATCGTGATACTTTTATCCTGCGGTAAGTTATATATCAGCTCCTTTCCTACAGGTTCTTCGTCGGCAACGCCCTGTATATCATTCAACCGTTCAAGGCTTATCCGCGCATCCTGAAAGGACCTAATGAAGCCCAGCATCTGTTCTATCGGGCCATTCAGCTGTCCTATAATATATTGCACTGCCACCATTCCGCCCAGAGTGAGGTGCCCCTCTATCACAGCTTTAGCGCTTAAAAACGTCACAAGGATATTTTTACCTTCGTTGATTAATGTTGAGCCGCCTTGCTGGTACTGACTTAATGCAAGGCTTTTTACACTAAACCTGAATAAACTGGCCTGTAGCCGTTCCCACTCCCACCGTTTTTGACGTTCGCAATTGTTCAGCTTAATTTCCTGCATGCCACCAATCAACTGCACTACATTACTTTGTGTGCGGGAAGAAATGTCGAAACTTTTATAATTTAACTCACGCCGTGCTTTTAAGAAAAGATTTATCCAAACAAGGTAGCCTATACCACTAACTACAAAAACCACAAAAATGGTGGCATTGTACAAGACCAATACAACCGAAAATACTACCAAATTAATAAGCGAAAAGATTGTGTTAAGTGCCGACCCGGTTAAGAAGGTCTCTATATTACGCTGGTCGCTCATCCGCTGCATGATATCGCCCGTTTTCTTAGTGTCAAAAAAGCTCATGGGCAAACGCATAAGCTTTATTAAAAAGTCCGTCAAGATGGAAAGGTTAATCCGTGTACTCACGTGAAGAAGGATCCAGGAACGTAAAAATTCTACAGTTACACGGCCAAGGACAAGCGCTGTTTGAGCGATAAGTATAATGTAAATAAAACCGAGATCGCGGGTTTGTACTCCAACATCAACAATAGCCTGTGTTAAAAAGGGAAATATCAGCTGAAGGATACTGCCTAAAGCAAGGCTCAAACACAACTGTGTGATAAGGCTACGGTACTTGGATACGTAGCGAAGCAAAGTTTTCCAGTTGAGTACGTCTCTCTCGTGCTCCTGCGTATAAAAGTTTGGCGTTGGGCTTAGCATTAGAGCAATGCCCGCACCACTTTCACTCCAACCCCTGTTAAAATCTACCTGATTAAGCGTAACCAAACCACCCGAAGGATCTGAAAGATAGTACTGATCATTCCTAATCTTATAAAGCACCACAAAATGGTTGTTTTTCCAGTGGAGGATGCAAGGGAGGTCTGCAGTCTTCAACTGTTCCGGCTTTAGCCGTAGACTGAGTGACCGAAATCCGATTTTCTCGGCAGCCTCACTAATACCTAGTAGGTTAACGCCGTCTTTATTAATTTGACAATAATTGCGCAGAACACCCAAACTGATGTCGCGCCTGTAGTATTTGGCCACTATACGCAGGCAAGTAGGCCCGCAATCCATCGTATCGAGTTGCTTGAAATTAGGAAATGATGTTAACATAGGTGGCCCCTAAAGGCTTATTGGCGATCCAATATACGAAAACTCATGAGTGGTTCATCATCAATGCCATATTCTTTTTTAAAGTTTCAATATCAATATAGAAATCACCAAAAAAGTAATCATCGGGCTCATTAACAGGAGCACTTATCTGTGCATAATACTGGTGGCCCAAAGCGTCTGCCTCATACCAAAACACAAAGCTTGGTCTATCAAGGTCATTGGTTTTTGCTTTTAAAATTTCCAAGACGCTGCCCCCTTCAGGCATAAACATCATATTGGTAAGCCCGGAGCCATGTATAGATACAAGGTACTTAACATGACCATACAAACGTACCTGTTCTAAAAAGGTATAATCTTCATTATACACCGTTTTAAAGCCATATTGAGTCATAACCTTTTCAACCAAGTCTTCGTTAAACACTTTTTTACGAGCTGCCTTACGGCGGCTTAGATAAATTTTATCACCGATATTTATATCTGCAATATTTTCTATTGCATATTTACTATAAAATGCAGCCAACTCCTTTAGCTCGAGTTTATCGTAAGAATCGCAAAGTGGCTTAATGCGCGGTAACCTCAATTTAGGTACCATCAGGCTTTTTCCCCGAGGGATAACAAACATATTTTGCACATTGAACGGAAGCAATGACCCGCTTATAAAATCTGTTTTAATATAGTGTTCGGGAATTAATAAGACTACGTCCTTTAACTGGTCTCGTACCCGCCAAAGCCGTGGGATACATTCGCAAAGCCAATGGTAGTAATTGTACCATGGGTGATGTATTAGTAAATAGCGCTTATGCTCATCCATTTCAATCAGATTTTCCGGGTGGTCAGATGCATCCTGGTAGTAATTCATAGTTTCTGCAACGTAGCCTGCCATTTGATAGGGATGATCGTGATGACAGTCGCTGATAAGCCCATCTTCATTGGCACAAAAACCGGTATAAGTAACAAAAACTTCCTCCAAGTCTAATACTGGCAGATTACTAATCTTGTAGGTTTTATAAGGCTCAAATAAATGCCTGTCAGACGGTTGTAAGTTTTTTGGAAGTGCAACATTTACGGTAGTAATACTCATGTGGGCAAATTACTAAACATGCCTAACAGTTCCTATGGCTGGTATAATCTGTTGAAGTTTAAACGATGTAATTACATCGTATGAGTTGTTGAAAGTTGAGTGCCCGCTTTTTTCAGTTCAAGAAGGTACCAGGACTTTTATTGAAACCTCATCAACGTTTAAGAGCTCTGCGCTATTTCAAACAAGTTTTAACTATTCCCATCAAACAAAAACCCCGTAAATATGTGGTTTACGGGGTTTTGATAAATTTCGACACTCAATTCAGCGGTGAAGGAGGGATTGGAACCTTTCTGCTAACCGTCGGAAAATTAACGTCTTATAATCTCAAATATTTACTACTCTCGAAATTACTCTCTAAAGTCTGTAAGTGTTTTAATCGTTTCTTAAAGATAATAATTAGAATCAAATGGCGCAAGTGTAAATTTTCTTGGGAAGATATTGCCAAAATTAGCTTCTTAAATTGAAAATAAACAATTTGATAAAGTTGCATTTCTGAACCATTAACTTAGGTAAGTTAAAAAGAGGTTGTGTAAAAAAAACGACCTTCCATGTGAAAACGATCTACAATCATTTAAGATCAATGTGTGCTTAAATACACAGTGTTTGCCTTACCTCAGAAAATAAAAGACCGCTTCCGCCTCCATAGTGTATGCATACCTTTGTTTCGGGATAGTTCTCGGCAACATAAATGGTAAAGGAATCTTCATCAAGTGATGATAGCCCGTTACCCAATAAAACGAGATCAAAACGCTGGCCTAGTAAAGATTTGGCGGTAGTAATGGAATTCGCACCCAGGGCATTCCAGTTTTCCCTGCTGTTAAGCAAACGAAGCATCGTGGATAGAATTCCGTCGTGAGAACTGACAACAAGTAAATTTATTTCTCTCATCTTAGTATTTCATCGGCACTTCCATCAACAGAACTTTGCTTCCCATTGTAACAGTTAAAGGCACTTCACCAATCTCCCAAATACCCAACCCGTCCCGAGCTTGCAGAGTGCAATCTGCTGTGATTACGCTACCAGCTATAACAAAAATATATAAGCCGTCACTTGGATTTTTCATCTTATAGGTGAGTGACATGTCTTTATCAAACTCCCCCATATGAAACCATGCCTGCTGGTGTATCCAAACCCCCGAATCATCCTCACTTGACGATAGCACCTGATGGAGTACATTCTTGTCACCAAACGGAATTACGTACTGATCATACCTAGGCGTTACATTTCTCTTATCCGGGTAAAGCCATATCTGGAGAAACTCTACATCAAGGTTTTCATCCTGGTTATATTCAGTGTGATAGATTCCTGTCCCGGCGCTCATTGCTTGAACTTCTCCGGGCCGGATTATTGCTGAGTTACCCAGACTGTCCATATGTACCAGACCACCCTTTAGTGGAATAGAAATAATTTCCATGTTGTCATGCGGATGTTCGCCAAAACCCCGTCCTCCTTTTACCTTATCATCATTTAGGACACGTAATGCACCAAATCCGATTCTGTCGGGGTTGTAATATCCGGAAAAGCTAAATGAATGGTTACTTTTCAACCAGTCATGATCAGCAAATCCTCTGCTGCCTGCACTATGAAAAACTGTTTTCATGTCGATTATTAGTTAAAGGAAAGTGATATTAATAAACAAAGCTATTGTAAAAAATAGATGTTTGAACATTTATTTTATATCATTGCTCCAGGTTGACATAGTTCAACTAGAGGATTAAGGTCTATTCTTTACATAAAACTAAAATAGTCTGCAATTTTTGAATATTATTCAACAAACCAAATAGATAATCTATTTGGCTCCCCTTCCATTCCAAACTTTAATCTATTAGGTCGATACAGCATTTTATCAGGATTATAGATGCTGTAATTTGCTTCAACGATATCTCGTTGTAATCATTTTTAGCGCACTAAATATCGTCAATCTAAAATATTAATAAAACTTAAATAAATGATTTTCAATGGTATATGTAGATGGATTGAACTTTGTTTAGCCTAATAAGATTGGGGTTATCTCAAAACCTATGTTCTAAGCTTCATTCAAAATTTTTGAAATCTATATCTTGATAATGAGCACACGCAAAGAATTTTTAAAAAACGCATCGCTGTTAGGGGCGGGTGCAATGTTTATTCCAAAAACACTTTTTTCAGAACCAACCGACAAGAGTGTTATTACTCGGGAACCAACTGGCTGGAGTGATGGAACACGCCTAATTATCTCAATCTCTATGCAGTTTGAAGCAGGTGGCGAACCAGAATTTGGTTTTGACAGTCCCTTTCCTGCAAATTTAAAAACCGGCTTTCCCGACCTGCCTGCAAAAACGTGGTTTACCTATGGCTATAAAGAGGGAATATCGAGGATGTTAGATCTTTGGGACAAACATAATATCAAAGTCACCAGTCACGTCATTGGAGGTGCTGCTCAAAAAAGTCCTGATCTGACACGTGAGATAGCAAAACGTGGTCATGAGATATCAGGTCACGGTTTATACTGGACTCCTGAATATGCTATGAGCTACGAGGAAGAAAAGAAGTTCATCAAAGACAGCGTGGACCTTATAAAAAACATTACCGGGCAAACGACGACAGGTTATAATTGTAATTGGCTAAGAAGAAGTAAAAACACAATAAAAATACTTCAGGAATTAGGATTTACCTATCATATCGACGATTTAAGCCGGGATGAGCCATTTTTAATACCTGTTGAAGGAAAGAAGTTTGTCGTGGTACCTTACACTCTCCGTTGTAACGATATTTTATTGCTGGAAGGACGAAATTTTTCATCCACTCAATTTCTTGAAACGTTAAAGTTAGAATTTGACCAATTATACAAGGAAGGGGCTACCAAAAAGAGAATGATGTCATTTAGTGCCCACGACCGGATTAGCGGGACTCCAGCGCAGGTGAATGTTATGGATCAGTTTTTAAAATATGCTCTACAACATGAAGGTGTAAAGGTTATGAGAAAGGACGATATTGCTAAATTGACAATGAACGATAAAACATCATTGATCGATCCTGATTACCATTAAACCGATCATAATTCTTAATTTTTATTGACTTTAAAAAAGTATTGAAATGAGGGCTACTCAGTATTGAAGTCCTCATTTTTTTATTATTGCAGTGTAAACATTGTGTGGCAATTTCGTTTAACTGCAAGGAACAAATTCCACACGGATTTCCAGCCCTTCTTTATTGAATATCTTAAGATTTCCACCTATTTGTTTACTTAATCCCTTCATCAGGTTGAATCCCATCGAATGTATTTGTTGCAGGTCAAAGTTAGCAGGAAGGCCATCACCATTGTCAGAAACGCTTAGTAAATACTTATGCGCTTCTGCTTTTTTTAACAAAACCTTTATAATTCCACTATTCCTATCACGAAAAGCATATTTTATTGAATTGGTCACCGCTTCGTTTAATATAAGACCAACCGGGACAGCTACATTTACCTCAAGCTCAATACAATCGATGTCTTTTTGAAAAATGATGGCGCCGTCCAAATTAAAACAACTGGCCAGGTAGCCAAGTAACTCTTCAATATATTCGGCCATATTAACAGTCATGACGTTATCTGACTGATAAAGTTTTTGGTGAATCAGTGCTACCGAATTCATCCGTTGCTCACTATTTTTTATCGCTGACAAAGCATCTTTGTTGTTAATAAATGACGATTGGCGCTGCAGTAACCCCATTACAATTTGAAGGTTGTTCTTAACACGATGATGCACCTCCTTTATAAGCCACTCTTTTTCCTTTAAAAGCTCATCCTTTTCACCAACCGTAAGGTTTAGGACCTTATTTTTTTGGTCAATTTCTATCGTGTTGCTTTTATTGATCCTATAACTTCTATACAACAAAACAAGCAGTATCAATAAAACGCTTGAGCCACCAAGAATAAGGTTTTGATCAAGTCTAGCTTGCTTCAACTGTTTTTTCTGCAAATCGCCGCTTTTTTTCAAATAACGAATGTCATTTTCTTTTTTATCGGTTTCATATTGTAGTTGCAGTTCCGCAATATCCCTGTTTTTAGATTCATTTGTTATCGAATCCCTTAACTTTGTGAAACTGAGGTAATGTCCTAAAGCACTGTGGTCATCGCCCCTTGTCGAGTCGATCTTGAAACGTAAAAATTCAAATCTTTTATTCTCAAAAAGATCGGATCCCGTCCCCATCTTCTCTGCAAACATTTTGGCTTCATCAAACCGATGATGTGTTAGATAGAAATTGCTAAGATCTTCGTAAGCCAGTGAGCGAACACCGAGAAGCTGCAATGAGGTTAATTTGTCAATGACCCGAAGGTATAGCCGCTCAGCTATAGCGGATTTTCCGGTCGCATCTTCACAATAAGCCTGATTTTGAAGGTCGAAGATCTTACCTATTGGACTTCTCGGTGGATGTTCTTTTCTCAGTGTCGTAAATTGATTCAATGCAGCGCTTATCTTTCCGAGCTTAATGAAGTTTTTAATGATAAAACCTGCTGTCCTGAACAAAAACTCTTCTTCTATCGCTGTTTTAGTTCGAAGTTCGAGCGTCTTTTTATAGTATTTAATACAATTTTCAGATTCCCCAAGAGCGTCATAGATCAGCGCCAATTCACCGTAGTAATAATCTGGTTCGTTGATCTCAGAAAATTTTTCTACATCTCTCACGCTGGCAAGGCAATATTTCAGGGCACGGCGGTAATCTCCGACAGTTCTATAGTATGCAGCCAAAAATACATTAGCCTGGTCAAGATTGATGTTTTTGTTTTTGAATTTGGCAACAATGGCTAGAGCTTCCTTTTCCCCTTCAGCCGGGTTTTTCAATAAAAAATATTCTTGGGCAATATGGTATCTGATATTGGCCTCGTTACCGGCAGCCGGATGCTTGAAGAACAAACTTATCGCTTTCCTGTACGATGACATTCCAAGGGTATATAATCCCATACGGTCAGCAGCCTCTCCAAAACCTATCCATGATTTTATGGCCAGATCGAAATGTCGTGACGTCAGGAAATATCGCTCAGCCAGGGCTTGGCAACGCTTAGCGGCCAAGGTGTCCCCTGCTTGTATGTAAGAGAGTCCAAGATATTTTAAACTTTGGTACTTAAGTGAATCCTCATGATCCTTCTCGCTAAGTTCAACCGCTTTCTTTATGGCGCCTATAGCACTGTCGAGATACACTTTTTTTTGTTCAATCAAGTATTGCCCGGCGTAAAATTTACGAAGTTTCTGGTACAAGCGAATCTTCGCGGTATCCGTTTTTTCCAGCTTAAGTGCACCCTTGAGGTCACTACCATTCATGGGATAAAGCGCCTGCCCTCTTGATGATAATGTCAGTAACAACAGCAACGCGCTAACATACGTTGATATACCGTAAAAAGAACCAGCCGGGCTAAGCCTTCCCAATTGTAATCCAGTAATTATCTGTCTATATAAAGAGGTCTTCGGTTTCATTTTTTAAAGAAACTTACCGAAAGGTAACGAAAAAACTTCAAATTAAAGTTTATAGAGCATTAAATCTGCCTTTGACCTTTACCGACGATAACGGTATTATCATATAAAAATTGAAATATCACAGATGCAGGAAGGGCTAACGTGGTTGTACGGCTGAACCGCGCAATGTTAACACCAAGAAATTTGCCTGAGTAATCAAATACCGGACCACCTGCATCATTTGCTTCAAGGACGCAGTCGTGAGCGAACACTTTCTGGAAGCCATCTCTTCGTATACTCTTGCCTCCTTTAAAGTGGTCGGCAGGGTGTGTAGTTAGGTTTAAAGGCCAATTACCTAAGACGACCTTAAGGTCAATACGCTGGTTCGCTCGTAATATCTCAAACGCGGTGGTATCGCCGGGCCATAGATCACTTAAAACGGCACCAAAGTCCTCCGGTCTTTCCATTACTCTACCCTGAATAACTTTTATCGTATCGCCAACTTTAATTCCGTATAAGGATGCCGGAGAACCGTCAAGTACGTTGCTAACTGGAAAAGGCCGATGTCTTACATCAATAAAAGCACCGAGATAGCCGAGGCTAAATTTTTTTGGTAATGCGAAAACCGAAGCTCCGGCTATGCCTTTCATGGGTTGGCGCTGACTGTTGAGGCAAAAAAGGTGCTGACCCGCATACACTGTATCGAATTGCTCTTTGTTGAATATCTCATCCCGCGATGGGTATATTGATTGCGGGGAAACACTCAACAGAATCAGATCATTTCGTTTGTCCCTTGCTACAATATTTGCGTCATTGCTGTTTCCGTCATTAAAAATAACTCTCACCTTATTTCCTACTTCAGAACTTTTGGATATGACAAAAATGGAAGTTGACATCTTCGACTTTTGATCTGTCCTGATGACAGTACCAAGTAATTGTTTTTCGGTACCATTGACAATGCTTTTTACTGTTGCGGTAAATTGAGTAGCCTTCTTTTTCACGTTTGTCTGCAGATGAACCAAATCTTTAATAAGCATGGCTGGCTTAAAAGATTTTTGGATTAGACTATCCTTTGTCATCGGAAATGCATCATATGTCACCGGAATTTTTAACGAGGACCAGTACCGGCGGTAAATGTCTACGGGAACATCAAAATTAATGTCTTCAGGTATATCTATCGCACTATGCAGACCTATCACCTGCCCTGCAACATTAAATAACGGCCCGCCTGAATCTCCGGGCTCCATCTTGCAGCTTGATTGGATCATACCTTGCTCAGTAGCTGGCACGGTGATTTGCCCCAGACGAACGGTAGGAAAATTTAGAGCCAAAGTCTCAGGATAAGAGATGCTGATGCATTTTTGGTGCAAACGCAGCTCTCGGCTGGTCCCTATTTCTGCAAATGGATAGACCCCCTCGCCCAAAATTTTCATCATCGACACGTCCGGTAACTGAGGAGTAGCCGAAAACATTATTCTTCCTAAAGCCTGAGCTATAACCATTTTCCCATCAGGGAAGTTTACGCTGTAAATGTTGCCAGGAATGGTGGTGTGCGCTACTGTCAGAATATAACCGTCTTTTGTCACTACTACACCGCTAAATTGCGGGCCCGCCTGTCGATTTACCACGGTGTCGAAGGCAAACATCCTTACACATGCGGGCGAAACCTTTTTAATGACTTCCGACAATTTTGTTACATGCATGGCATTTATCGATCGCTTTTTCTGAGCTAGAATGGAATCAGGTAATATAAGGTAGGTTAAAATACCGATACCAATTTTGCAGAGTAAAGTTATTCGATGGCAATATTGCCCGAGTCTTGTAGACATGCGATTTAAAAATTATTAAATTTATTATGTACAAACATATAAATTTAATTAATCTTTTAGAAGATACGATGTTAATTAGATCAATCCACGTTTGAATCGATTGATAATTAGTTTTAATTGAGATTTTAACGGCATTTAAAAAATTTCAACGCCCTAGTAAGGCTATTTTAAAAACGGTGCATACAATTTGTAATTACAAATATTTACAATATGTTTGTACAATATGATAAAGCAGGAAATAATGCCTGGAACATCCAGAAACTCTGAACAGTTCTTGATGCCATCAACTATTGAGAATCAAATTACAGGCAAATACGAGATCTATCCGTTTTACAATATCTCAGGAACTATTAGTTCTGGTTACCATTCCCTCACAGAGCGCCTTCTGTTAAAGGGTGAACATATTGTTTTTGATGGTTATATTGGTGTAAATTGGGAGGCTGTAAAAGAGCAAACCACCCGTGCATTTACAGATCTTGGCAAAAGTATAAACTGGATATCTATTAACAATTATCTAAAATCGTCCGAAGATTTAGAAATAAAAACGTCCCCTTTTCTTGGTGGAGACGATCCTTTGTTTGGCAGTGCTTATACAGGTACACTTCAAGATTTTTTCGAGCTGAAAAACGTCGATGAAGTTTTATCTGTCGATGGTTCAATAAATATCATTTATGGCTGCGGAGCGGCTTTAGTGAGTGGCAATTTTCCGATCGTGTACTTTGACGTGCCCAAAAATGAAATTCAATTTCGTTCAAGGGCTGGTTCAGTTAACAATTTAGGCCGTCATTTTCCTGAGGATCCAAAGATACAGTATAAAAGATTTTATTTTATTGACTGGGTGGTTCTGAATAAGCACAAAGAAGAAATCTTTCCTCGTATCGACTTTATGGTGGATGAACAGCGTACGGAGGATATTACATGGATCAGTGGAAATGAATTGCGTTCTGCACTTTCTACAATAACAAAAAACGTTTTTCGCGCCAGGCCATGGTTTGAGCCTGGTGTTTGGGGCGGTCAGTGGATCAAGGAAAACATACCGGGGCTGAACAAGGATACTAAAAATTATGCATGGTCTTTTGAATTGATCGCACCTGAGAACGGCATTATCCTAGAAAGCGGTTCCAAGTTATTGGAAGTTTCAATCGACTGCCTGCTCTATTATGACCATGTCGCCGTCCTTGGAAAGGCGGCTAAACGTTTTGGGAATAAATTCCCAATAAGATTTGACTTTCTTGATACCATGGACGGAGATAATCTTTCTTTGCAATGCCATCCTTCAGTTAACTATACAAAACAACACTTTGGAGAAGACTTCACGCAGGACGAGACTTACTATATTCTGGAATCTAAACCGGGTGCAGAAGTTTATCTGGGCTTCCAAAATGACATAGATCCGGATACTTTTCGCAGAGAACTCGAAAGCAGTTTCATACATCATAAAGAGGTCGATGTAAAGAAGTATATTCAAACCTTCCCCGCCAGAAAACACGACCTTTTTCTTATCCCTAATGGTACGGTACACTGTTCAGGAAGGGATGCGTTGGTCCTAGAAATCAGTGCCACCCCGTATATTTTCACTTTCAAGATGTATGATTGGTTAAGGCCAGACCTGAACGGACTTCCAAGGCCACTCAACATCAATCGGGCATTTGAGAATTTGAACTTTGATCGAAAAGGTAAAGTTGTCGAGAATACTCTTCTATCCAAGTCGACCAAGCTCAAGGAAACCGACGAGTGGCGGGTTGTCGGCCTTTCCACTCATGATGAACACTTTTACGCAATAGCGCGCCTGGAGTTTAAAGAGTCCATCACCGATAATACCAACGACCAATGTCTTATCATGAGCCTTGTTGAAGGAGAAAGTGTGACAGTAATTACGGGCCAGCGACAAATGGTTGTACATTATGCCGAGACATTTATTATACCTGCTGCAGCAGGCAGCTTCATGATCAAGAATGAAGGCCCTTCATTGGCTAAAGTGATCAAAGCGTTTGTAAAAGATTCAAGTTGCTAATTACCTATTCTAATAATGAAAAAAATACTATTGTTATCCGTTTTCTGCTGGTTGACGAATTCTGCATTTTCAATTTCGCTGAGCAAAGATACCTTGTTTACGTCAGTGACCGTAAAACCTACCGTAGCTTATATTAATTATCATGGAGAAGTACGCCGTATGGCAAGGCTTATATTTAATGACGGAAAATGCTATACCGGGGGCAGATTAGTCGTAGATTTTAACGAAACAAAGGAAGTCTACGAAATACCTGTGGCCGCAACCGGCGTACAGAATTATGAGATCGCACTTCCTGGCAAGACAATTAAAACACCCCAGCAACTGACAGTGGTGTTCAACAACCAAGGTCAAAGCTATACTTCCCGTGCAGTTGTTACGCCCTGCAAGTCCAACTGGACAGTCTATGTCCTTCCCCACTCCCATGTAGATATCGGTTATACCAACGTACAGTCAAAAGTTTTGAAGTTACATATGGATAATATTGATGCTGCTATCGAATTGGCAAAGAAGACACAGAACTATCCCGAAGAAGCACGCTACAAATGGACGACTGAAGCAATATGGGTAGTTGACAATTACCTTAAAATGTCGTCACCTGAAAAGCAGCAAAGGTTTTGGGATGCCGTAAAGAAAGGTTGGATAAGTCTTGACGGCGCCTATGGAAATATTAACACAAGTCTTACCGACAGCAGGCAATTGATGGAAATGTTTGCAGCCTCGCAACGGCTGGCCAGGGCACACGGTATAGATATTCATACGATGTTCCAGGGTGATGTTCCCGGAGCATCATGGGGACTTGCCGCACAGGCTGAACAAACAGGAATAAAGTATTTTTTATCCGGCCCGAACGCATCAGACAGGATTGGAAGGTTGGCACAATGGCAGGACAAGCCCTTCTACTGGTTATCTCCTTCGGGCAAGCAAAAAATGTTATTCTGGCAATGTCCGCCTTATTCAATCGGTTACGGATTAAAAGGTGATAAAATTCCAAACTTCTTTAATGTTGAAGATCCCAAGCCATTTTATACCGGTAAACCCTCAGAAAATTTCTTGAACCCTTATCTGTTTGATCATCTGCAACAGCTTGAAAGTAAGAATTTTCCTTACGATCTGTCGATCCTCACCTGGGCTATGAGTGATAATGCTCCCATCGACCCCGAACTTCCGGACGCTGTTCAACTTTGGAACCAGCATTATGTTTCACCGAAACTGGTGATAACGAGCGTCAAACAGTTCTTCAACGATTTCGAAAAGAAATATGCCAAAGAAATCCCCACCTATTCTGGTGATTATACCGAATATTGGACCGATGGTGTATCATCCGGTGCAAGCGAAACAGCGAAGAACAGACATGCATCAGAAGTTTTAAAACAAGCTGATGCTATCTGGGCTATTCGTAACGTGCCGAATTATTCCAGAATCGACTTTTCAGAGACGTGGAAGAATATGTTACTTTTCAACGAACACACCTGGGGAGCTTACAACAGTACAGATGATCCCGACGATGCTAAAGTAAAAAGCCAATGGTCATATAAGCAGGCTTTTGCTTTACGGGCAGAAAAAAAATCAGATTCTCTACTAGCATCGTCCTTATCTCCCCTGAGGCCTCGGGAAGGTTATATAGATGTGTATAATACCAACATGTGGAAAAGGACTGATATCGTTGTTGTTCCTGCATCTTTAAGCAAATCCGGAGATATCGTAAAAGATCTGTCGGGCAGAAAAATCCCGTCTCAACGTTTATCAAGCGGAGAACTCGTATTCATTGCGACAGATGTTCCCCCATTCGGTAAAAGCACTTTCATTATTAATAAGGGCAGGAATCCACAAATCAAAAATAGCCCTACTTTTAAGAACACGATCACTAATGGGATTTATACGATTGTTCTTGATAACAAAACCGGCGATATCAAAAAATTGATTAGAAACAATAAGAATTATGCGAATGATTCGGTCTCTCTTAACCAATATCTTTATATGCCGGGAGATCTGCTTAAAAATATGGAAAGCAGCGGGACTGCCACGATCACTTACAAAGAGAACGGACCATTGGTGCAAAGCTTAATGGTGAGATCTGATGCACCCGGCACTAAAGGACTCGAGCGGGAAATTAAGTTGATTTCCAATGTTGATCGTATAGAGATTATTAACACCATTGACAAAACTGCAGTAAGGTCAAAGGAAAGTGTTCACTTTGCATTTCCGTTCTCGATTCCCGGCGGACAAGTAAGATATAATATACCATGGGCGGCGGTTACAGCTGAATCTGATCAGTTGCCGAATTCCAATCGTAACTGGTATACCATGCAGCGATGGGTTGACATTTCCAATGCAAATTACGGATTGACCTGGAGCAGTCCTGATGCGCCGCTTTTCGAAATAGGAAAGATCAAAACGGCCAACCTTTTGGGAGGGCTGCAGCATTCCCCTTATTGGGTGGATTTTACTTCTCAATCGTCCATAATTTACTCATGGGTAATGAATAATCTATGGCATACCAATTTCAGGGCGGACCAGCAGGGGAAAACTACATTCCATTATTTTATACAGGCGCACGATGGTGGTTATGATTCGTTCAAAGCCAGCCAGGCGGGAATATATAATCATCAACCGTTATTGGTGACATCTGCAAGTACAGATGAGCTTTCCGGAATAGTGGTAAAAGGTAAAAACATTTACACTGAAGTTTTAAAGCCTGCAGATGACCAACAGGGATACATCGCAATAATTGTCAATACCAGTGAAGAACCAAATCACGCATCAGTGATCTCCGACAAAGGAAAAAGCTTTCAGCTTTTTGAAAGTAACCTGATGGAAGATAAGCTGAAGCGAATTGATCAGAATTTTACTATTCCGGGCAAAGGTGTGATGACAATACGCATTGAAAATTTATAATGATGGACCAAGCAAATCAGAAATCAGCGCGTATCACGCGTTATTTAATGGTTGCTGCCGCAATCGCTGCTACCGGAGGTTTCTTATTCGGATTTGATATGGCGGTAATATCGGGCGTATTGCCGTTCATTAAGAAGCAGTTTTCGCTTTCTGCCGCAGAGGAAGGCTGGTTTGTATCATCTGCACTGATTGGCTGTATTATCGGGGTATCGTTCTCAGGAAGCTTGAGTGACGCAGTTGGCCGAAAAAAAATGATGGTGACCGCCGGAATGCTTTTTTTCCTTTCCGCGGCCGGAACAACACTCGCCGGGAGTTTTTCTTGGCTGGTGCTGACCAGGATGTTAGGTGGTACCGGTGTAGGGGTTGCTTCTATTGTAGCCCCCCTTTATCTTTCCGAAATATCGCCGGCTCCAATACGGGGCCGTTTAGTGACATTTTATCAATTAGCAATAACCGCAGGAATATTGATTGCTTATATCACCAATGCGGCTCTACTTCATTATGGTATGACCAACCGCTTCAACCAGGGAACGCTCTGGGGGAAAATTTTTGAGAAAGAAATTTGGCGGGGAATGCTGGGCATCGGGGTGATACCCTCCCTTCTATTTTTATTTGGCTTATGGTTCGTTCCTGAAAGTCCCCGCTGGCTTATATACAACGGCAGAAGGGCCAAAGGTTTAGCCGAGATCAATAAACTGGAAGGCGTGTACGATGAAGCAGCTGAATCGCCATACGTGTTAAAAGACGATCAAAATAAAGTTTCTATACTGGAGCTTTTCACCAGCAAGCTGAGAAGGCCTTTACTCATAGGCATACTTTTGCCGCTATTTTCTCAGCTCAGCGGCATAAATGCAGTAATCTATTATGGGCCGAGAATCTTAAATAGCGCCGGTATTGACATCAGTAATGCCTTTGTAAGTCAAATCATTTTTGGCGCAGCAAATTTTTTCTTCACTGTAATCGCGATATGGAAAGTTGATAATCTGGGACGAAGACCTCTATACCTTATTGGTTCCGTCGGAGCTGCATTATCTTTATTTTTTACGGGCCTTTGCTTTTATATCGGAATGTCCGGTGGCTTCATTTTGATCCTTTGCATACTTGCATTTCTGGCTTGTTTTGCCTTCTCTATAGGGCCGCTGAAGTTTGTTATCGCAGCAGAGATCTTTCCTACTGCCATTCGCGGCCGGGCTATGGGTATCAGCATTATGGTGATGTGGATAGCAGATACCGTTGTCGGCCAGTTGACACCTATTATGTTGAATACATTAGGAACTACCTGGACGTTTTGGACCTTTTCATTTTGCTGTATTCTCTCATTTTTTGTCGTTCTCAAATTAGTACCTGAAACAAAAGGAAAATCGCTTGAAGAGATGCAAGGATTTTGGTCCGGCCATTGAAGATGCCATTATTGATCAGTAACACAGATCATATATTACACGAAAATAGGGACTTTCAGTTCGTGACCATTTCTAAAGTCCGATCAAGACAGATTGGCGATATTAAAATCAAATTTGTTGAGGTAGCGAAAAAGCTATTTCCAAGTAATCATCAACAAACATTGACAAGTGGCCGGCGTAGGTAGCGCGATTAAAAATACTCCTTTTAATCTGTGCTTATAATTAAGAAAACCCGGACATAGCCTTACCTACTGAATCATCTTTAATTATTTCGAGAGAAATCACGCTTGGTGATGCGGATACCACCATATATAGTTGACTATCACGAAATCTCGTCAAAAAAAACCTTACTTAATAGATTAATCGATTAATAATCAATACGTTGTAATAGCGGCAAACATTTGGCATTGGATGTTGAAAACGCAAATTATGACAACAAAATGGACGATCGACCCTGCTCACAGCGAGGTCCTATTCAAAGTAAAGCACCTTATGATCACAACCATCACGGGCAACTTCACAGACTATCATCTGGATGTGGAAACGGAAGGTGATGATTTTACAAAAGCTGCAAGTATTGAGTTCAGTGCTGATGCAAGTTCAATTTACACAAAAAATGAGCAGCGTGACAATCATTTAAAGTCTGCCGAATTTTTTGATACTGAACGTCACGGTGCAATCGTATTTACCGGCAGGTCCTTCGAACCGGATGGCGAAGACTACCTGTTACATGGTGACCTGACAATTAAGGGCATTACCAAACCTATGACCGTCGATGTTGAATTCGGGGGAATTGTAACAGATCCATACGGACAAACAAAGGCCGGTTTTACAGTAAACGGAAAGATCAGTCGTAAGGAATTTGGATTAACCTGGGACGCGGTCACAGAGGCAGGCAGCATTGTTGTATCGGATGAAATCAGGATCAGCTGCGACATCCAGTTGATCAAAGGATAAATGTTACGGCCGTTTCGTGTGTCCTTAAATGCGCAATTGAGAAATCTCTACTATACCATTATTGCGAAATGGATTGCGATGCAGCTTAAACGACCTTAGCGGCGATACAAGATCTGCGCCAAGGCAGCATGAAATTTTATTCATGCTGCCTTTCAAAAATAAATTCATATGTCGAAACGAGCAAAGACCTCAAAGGCTAACGGAAAAAATAATACATCGAAACCAGACAGGGGGATTGAGACAATGTTTCGTGTGAGCTCGTCAAATCACCAGCGCTTGAGTGATATGGCCGACAAGAAAGCCCACATACTTATCACAGTCAATGCAATAATTCTTTCAGCAATCATAAGTCTCCTGCTCCGCAGGCTTAATGAACAGCCATATCTTGCTGTGCCGACCATCATACTTATTATGGTTAGCCTGACAACCATGACGTTCGCGATCCTTGCCACCCGCCCTAATATTCCTAAAGGTAAGTTTACCCCTGAACAACTGAAAAATGGCCCCGTCAATCTGCTCTTCTTCGGCAATTTTTATAACATGCAACCGGAGGCTTACCATGAAGCAATGTTAAAAGTGATGAACGACGGTGAATTACTTTACAGGAACCTTATCTATGACAACTATGGACAGGGAATCGTACTAGGAAAAAAATATCGTCAGCTACGGGTCGCCTATAATTTATTCATGGTAGGACTGATTGTTTCAACTTTCGCCTTTCTATCCGCCGTTTTAATACACACACAATCAATTGCTTAAGAGCCTTCCAATGAAAACTTTGCTGATATACATTTTGATCGTTTTGATCTTCTGTTCTTATGCCTTCGGGCAAAGCCGGGACAGTGTTAAGGTTAGGGTGCATCCTTCATACGACAATGTAAGTAAAGTGCACCGCTGGCTTTTTGGCGAAAACTACCGTAAAGAGTGGGCTGAGGAGGTAAATCTTCCGGTGCTAAAATTATCCCTCCTGCATGGTGGTATGAGACCAATCAAGGAGGGCGGTGGCATGCAATCCAAATCGCTGCGATTGGTCGACAGCAGCGGAAAAGAGTGGGTCTTACGTAGTGTAGAAAAAAGCCCTGAAAAATTAGTACCGGAAGAGCTGAGACAAACTTTTACCGTAGATTGGCTTGACGATGCCTTAAGCGGGCAACACCCTTTTTCCGCACTCATTGTTCCACCAATTGCAGAGGCAGCAGGTGTAGCTCACGCCAATCCTATAATCGGCATCATTGCAGATGACCCGCAGCTAGGTTCTTACAGAAAAATATTTGCAGGAACGGTATGTCTGCTTGAAGAAAGAGAACCTTTGGGTAAGTCGGTAAATACTGAAAAAATGCTGTTTAATCTTATACAAGGTAATAGCGGCCAATTGGATGGTATTGCTTTTATAAAAGCTCGAATGCTTGACATTCTAACAGGTGACTGGGACAGGCATGAGGATCAATGGCGCTGGGCAGAACAAAGGAATGGAAACTTAAAGCAATATGTGGCGGTACCGAGAGACCGTGATCAGGTCTTTCATCTTTCCCAAGGAATATTTCCTGAAGTTGCTTCCTTACCATTCGTCAATCCGGTACTTGGTGATTTTGCTACTGATGGTACGACTGCAAAATACCTGATCTTCAAAAGCAGGTTTTTGAATATGTTACCTGATTTTCAGATAAGTCACGATAATTGGATGAAGCTGGCCCATGGTTTTGTTAAAGCAGAAACAGACAGCGTATTGGAAGCCAGCCTACAGCGGCTACCCTCCGAAACCTACCTGCTTCGCCATGACGAATTATTAAAGACCTTAAAGTACAGGAGAGATCATATTCCCCAAATTATGGATGAATATTATCGCTTTATCTATCGCATCGTGGATCTGCGGCTAACAAATCAGGATGAAAAGATCAATATCAACAGGTCAGGGGATGGCGGTCTTAAAGTATCTGTTTTGAAAAGGCAGCTAACTGAAAAGAATAATAAGATATGGAAGATGGATTATCACCCGTCTATAACCACAGAACTGCGAATATATTTACAAGGCGGCAATGATACTGTATTTGTTCATAACGGGAATTCACCAATCCAGATAAGAATCATTGGCGGTGATGGAAAAAAAATTTATAACCATTCAGGGTCGAATAAAATAAATGTTTACGACATTCCGCAGGCCAGTTATCAAAAAAGCAGACTTATCAATTTTAATGGCTCCACCGACTCCTTGAATACAAAATTCGTTCAAACCAATCTTTACAACATTTGGATGCCATTAGCAACCGCAAACATAAATGCAGATGATGGCTTCCTGTTAGGACTTGGTTTCAACTACAGGAAAAATGATGGCTTCAGAAAATTTCCCTATACGAGTTCACAGCAGGTGATGCTGACACACTCATTTGCAACCGATGCCTTCAGGATAAGGTATTCAGGCGACTGGATCAAAGCGCTGGGAAAGGCGGATATTATGCTGCAGGCCTCAGCTGATGCACCGGACAATACCATGAATTACTTTGGTTATGGAAATAGCTCTATTCTTAATAAAACCGGGGATTATCACCACTTTTATCGTGCAAGATTTGATCTTTACAGATTTGAACCGGGGCTGCGCTGGCATCTTGGTAAAGGAAGTACAATATATACTGGTGCTGCCTTTCAGTTTTATCATTTCGACACCAAGGGCAACCAGGACCGTATTATTGCCGATCCCTCGCTCGTTGGATCATATGACAGCTTAACAACCGGCAAAGACAAGGCGCATATTGGCGGTGTATTGAGACTAACCGTCGACCGTAGATCAAATAAACTTTTGCCTGACGCTGGTTTCTACCTTGATATAACATTCCTCGCAAATAAAGGCCTTAACAGCTATTCCGCCGGTTATACGCAATTTCGTCCAGAGTTTACCATATACCAAAAACTTGATAAAAAGGCGAGGATCGTTCTCAGTGACCGTATCGGCGGAGGATTGAGTACAGGTCAACCTGCTTTTTATCAGTCTATGTTTTTAGGCGGGCAAGGCAATCTATTAGGATTTTTACAAAACCGTTTTTCTGGACGTCATATGTTATATAATAATCTGCAGGCACGCCTGAAGCTCTGCAATATTGCCGGTTATATCCTGCCAGGGCAACTTGGTGTCTCCGGGTTCTATGACACAGGCCGTGTTTGGCCTTCTTCAGGAGGTAATAACGGATGGCATCACGGTACAGGTGGCGGCTTATATTTCATGCCTGCAGGATTGACCGTAATCCAGCTTTTGGCCGGGCATTCGGACGAGGGGTGGTACCCCTACATTTCTTTTAGCTTCAGGATATAAAATAAAATAAAATAGATTATCTAATTATTTTGAAAAAAGCTCTTTAAGCTTGCGTTCTATTGCGCTTTCAGATGAAAGACCCTCTTCTGTCAGTAATATTTTACCCTCCGGATCGATCAGGACGGTATGCGGAACAGCGTCAACATGATAATACTTTATAATGGCGGTGTCGGTCGCAAGGGTATTATTCCAGTAGAATTTGTGTTTGCTTTGTTCTTTCAACCAGGCTGAAGGTTTTTGATCGATTGAAATACTTACGATCGCGAAGTTCTCCTTTTGATATCGTTGATATATACTGTCCACTTTTGGAAGGGATGCTATACAAGGCATGCACCAGCTAGCCCAAAAATCCAGTAGAATATAACGGCCCTTTAATGAAGACAACCTGAATTCATTTCCTTTCACCGTCCTTAGTCGAAAATCAGGGAGAGTTCCGGTTTGAATGTGATTATTTTTCAATGGCTGGCCATGACAGATCAGACCACAAACAAATGTTAAGATTATAATGAAGGGAACAATAATCTTTTTTTTATTTTTTCGCATGATAAGGGCTTTAAAAAGCAATAAGTATTTTCTTTTCGGTCGGCTGCAAACATTTATTGTCATTGCATACCTGATAATAGAAGCCGAGTGTAGCGTTTCTGACACCTTTTATTTGATTTTTTGAAAGTTTAGCGGAAAACTCTGCTGTTTGCTCATAAACAAAGGTTTGGCTTGTGCCGGCTAAGGCAACCCCTGGTGTAGACTGCCAGCTTATTTTGACCGGTTTATTTTTGATCTTTAGATTTAAGTTAGTTTGAATGAAAGGACTTTCGGGTGGAACGTATGCATAAATATGCCATCCTGATAAAATCTTCGCAGATACGACAAGATTAATAGTGTCAGGGGCTTTGCCTTTTTCAATCCGCCAACTCACACTCACCGGATCGGAAAAAGATTTTTGAGAATCATTTTTTTGGCTAAGTCCGGCAACAGGGTTAGCCTTCATACCCGATGTGTCAGCGTAAAATTTGAAACCTCCTGATTCACTAAAAAACAGCTTGGTGCTATTATGGTCAAGCCAATGCCGCCATTCAGCGGCGGTTGTGAATTTTTCATTTGTATAGCGGGTCAACAACCTCTCAGCGAGGTCTTCCCTATCATGGTTTTCCAGCATTACAACACACTTTTCCAACATTGACGGATTTCTGTTCGACACTCCCAGCGTCCTGGCGTCTGTGTCAAGCTTCAACGCCATCTCGTTTTCAGGAAAAAAGTATTCATAGTTGTCACGGAAATATTGGTGATACTTGCCTACATCAGTACCATATTTGGCGAATAGTTGGACTCCCGCAAATTGCTTCAGGTAATCATCGAATGATTGTACCTCGTTTGAAACCGGCATCAGCAAGAACATTTCATTACTTTTTCCAATGTCTTCACCCGCTGCCTTTTTCGCACGCAGTTCCTCCTGCATTTTTAGCAATCGTTGATTTCCTTCTTTTCTTGAGATCAGCGCTTTTTTATACAGATCTTCATCGATCCTGTAGATCAATTCATCGATTTCCGAGCGGGTAGCCGTTTGCAGTTTTCTTACGAGCACAGGCTTGTGATCATATTTTTTGATGTAGCATATGGCATTTATAAAAACGTTTTTCCCTTCATCCGTCATATATTGTGGGGACGCTGAGAACCCCCACATCAGATAGTTCCCATGACGACCGATAGCTACTGCTTCGGCATTCTTAAGACAATCCCCTCCCGAGATCACTTCGGCATCAGGTGAGTCTGCAAACCCTTCACCGTGTGACACCATGCCGATCAGGTATTTTCCCGGCAATGAGGCGCTTTCCTTTACCACCCGCCACATTTTCATCGTCTTGGGTGTATTGGCTGCCTGATGACCGTTGAAAAAGGATGATGGTGTCGGTTTTTCAATCATCGTCGGAATAACCTTAATTGGTTTGTTAAATATTTGATGACGGGTGTTGACATTGAGGGCTTCGTCTTCAAGACATTGGCAATACCAGTCAAATTTTAATTTAATTGGGATTCCAATATTGGGCGCCATGGCATGTAAAAGGATTGCAGGACGGTCAAAGTCTGCCGGCAGGTTAACCGGACCTGCATCAAAAATAGTTACATCAGCAGTTTCAGATTCAGCCGGTTTATAATCCCTGACATCCATGACCTTGACGCCTGTGAATCTTCCATTGAGATAGGATTTGAAATCGGCCATGCGGGTTTTGTAACCCGCTGTAACAGCCGGTTCCCAGGTACTGTAGTATACGAGTTTCTCGGGCTGCGGCCGTTCCGGGTCATAACCAACATAAAGCACTTTCAGATCTATTTTCTGTGCAGCCCCCCGTATTGCAAAACCTGACAAGGCCAAACACGTTAACAAGAAAATTAAAGTCCTTTTCATCAATGTCATTTTGCTGATCATCTTGAGATATATGGTGATGGAAAATCTTTTTTCGCCTTGATAAACTGATCATTTTCAGTCTTGCCCCAGTGAAAAATATGTCTGGCACGATCACTTAGGTCCGTACCTGCTGCAATGCTCCAGAAATGAGCAAATTCACCCATGTTGAGATCACGGGTAAAGCGCCTGTCCTTACCTTTTGGAAAATTTTCAGAAAGGACCTCGAAATATCTGTTCAGTAGCTGCTCCCTTCCATAATTTTCATAAATAGGCAGAAACCAATCCCGGAACCAGTATGTGGAAGCGTTTGGAAAATTGTCAGCCTGATTGAGCATTGCAGCCTTATACCTTTGGGCCATGTCCTGGTGACCAATATGCATAAGAACATCATAATTGAATATTTCCATAAACTTACTATCTCCCCAGATAGCATCCGAAGGTGAGCCGAACGTACCGTGGCTGACGTCGTTAACCAAATGCCCCATCTCGTGTATAGGCATCAGTATTTGTTCGTCAGTACTGCCGTCCCAGTCATTGAGGCCGCAGTCGATCGTATTACGGAAGTCGTGAGATTTAGAGTAAAAACCTGACGGGTGGCCGCCTCCATAGGTGCCCTTATGCAAAACGACATATAGTCTTTTTGCGCCTAAGCTCCCATAATTATTTTTTGCGTACGCCCAGGCATCTGAAAGAATTTGAAAGGGCCATTTGGTCGTATCGCTCACATTCTTATCATAATAGACCGCTATATTATTATCGTAATAGACCCGCTTTAATGTAAGGTTATGCTGAAACCAGTGTTCCTTCCATGCGAGTGGAGGTATGGTGTCATGAGCGGAACGGCCGTGAGCTCCAATAGAACTTGCCCCCGCACTTAGCTGAAGACATGCGAGTAGTAAAATAGCCAGATGCGAAAAACGATTTTTCATATATACTAGGTTGCGACACAGCAAACCGATTTTAATGATCATGTGTATAAAAATTAAACTCTTCCATTGCGGCAAAATCGCCGCTTCCCCAAACCTCAAGAACCTTTATGCGGATGTACCGAAATTTTGGTAAATGATCCGGTAAAGGAAACGATTCTCCGGCCATGGCATATGCGGCATCATTAGGGCCGATCTGTCCGGTTGGCAGTCCGGAAGGTTTAGTTGAAGTACAGGTTGATAACTTTATCCAGCCTGCCCAGCTTCCATCCGGATTCGGGTTGTTGCTGCCGTAAACCTCAAAAACTTTAACACTTTGCTGATCATAAAGACGGTCTGCAGGTTGCCAGTATTTTATGCGGCTCAAGGATACGGATTGTCCCATATCCAGGGTAAACCAGCACGGCAGGATCGATTCAGTGGCAAAGCCGGGAGGATTATAGTTGTCATCCCAAAGATATTGCTCGAGCCATCCGTATCCGCCCTCATTGACATCGGTAGGAAGCAGAAGCGCCGTAAATAGTGCCTTATTCATCAAACGCTCGAAAGCCGGAAGTTTCGCGGTTTGTGCAACGGAATAATAGTGATCGATTGATAAAGAATCCGGCACAAAAACTGATCTGTAGGAAATATCTGTGTTGTCTTTAAAGCCTTGCAGGGTGATATGCGAGGAATCCGGCTTGAGTGTCAACTGCTTTAACTTTCCGTCTGCAGCAGTGTAGGTAATCTCAGTTCCGGTTTCACCTGAAGACGGAGCTCCCCAGGTAAGGTTTACATCAGTTCCGTCAGCTGAAGCTTCAATAGATCTTAACGTTCGTGTATTTAAAGAATTAATGTAAGCTTCACCATAGGCCATACCCGCAGTGGTGATGCCTACTGAACGGTTTCCCTTTTCATCATAGGTGTATAATGTGAAATTATAATTACCCTCGGAAAGATTGGGTACATCGATCCTGACTGTATCCTTTCTTGACACACCCTTAACGCTTACCACTACGGAATCCTGAAAGTTCTTCCAGAAAACCTTTATACTGGTCACCAAAGGGTCGTTAGCTAAAGCTACCGCGATCTGCACCCTGTTGTGCCCTGACCTGACAATTACAGAATCAGGTCTTCCGGGATAAACGATCTCACCATTCACCAAAAACTTTTTGTATTCGTCCTTTTTTACACAGGAGAAAAACATTGCCGCTAAAAGGAAAAGGCTTCCTAATAATTTATATCTTTTCATTATTGTTTATTTTGTGTCGCCCCAAATCATTATTTCGTTGAAATTGACATAAGTACCGTTAGACCAGTTCTTTAGGGTCTTGAAGCGCAGGTAGCGAACTTTGGGAGCGTCTAAAGGAAAGGTTACGTTCTCACCCGCAACTGCTGCATCAATGTCTGCCTGAGAATTCTGACCTGCCGGCAGGCCTGATGGTTTTACCTGCGTATGAGAAGCCAGAAGGGTCCAGCCATTGAAACTACCGTCACTGGCAGGTGAATTGGTACCCCAGATTTCAACTACCTTAGGGTTATGAAGATCGTAGAAAAAGCCTTCGCGCATGAACCAGCTCAACCTGCTTAGCTTTGCCTGGACTCCCAGGTCAATGGTGAACCATTGCGGCATCTTGGCGTCGTCGCCGGTATGGTAGTATCCTGCGGCATTTGTCGTGTTACCGTCGAACAGTTTTTCTACACCGCCACCATATTGAGGACCCAATTGTGCGTCAGTAGGTAATATAACCGGGTGTATCTTCGTCCTGTCAAGCTGCTCTTCAAAAAGTGGGGTCAGGTGAAATAGCAACGTATCTGATATATTTCCCCAGCGGTCCCTGACATAGATCCCGAATTTCGTATCAACGGCTTTCAGGTTGCGCGTTGAAAAATCGCCCTGCTTCAATTTCGTATAGGCAGTATTAACAGGAACGAAACTTCCAGTAGAATCATTTGTCAGTAATACCACCGCAATGGAACTTTCCGTCCGGTTTTTATATCTGACATTGATACCGCCAAAGTCCGCAGTATATGAAATGCTATCCCTTACCAGTTGAAATATCGGACGCCCGGGATGAACAGTTACGGTCACGGCTGTGGACGCGTTTTCCGATTTGTCAACGGCATAAAGGCTGACGTCATAAGCAACGGTATCGGGAAATCCATCTACTGTAAGCTCCCGGTTATATTTGCTAACCTTTGTTTCATGTTTAGTGCCGGTTTTTGTTTGATAGACCGCGCGAACATACAGCAGGTCCTCATCTGCAGGCGGAGTAAAGCTGATGACAGCAGCTCCATTCAAATTTCTTACGACCGGGTCAGTTACCGGCCCGGGGGCTGTCGCGTCTTTTACTGCGGGCTCTAACTTATCCTGTTTGCAAGCTATAAAACAGGCGATACCGCCCAGCAGGCACATTGATAAAAAATATTTAAGCTTTCTTTTCATGATTTTTGTTTTACCAACCCGGATTTTGAACCAGGTTAGGATTGATTTGGAGATCTGATTCTTTTATTGGCCACAAGTAATCTTTGGGCCCCTCAAAACGCTGGGTGAACAAAAGCACACGCCTGTTATAGTCTTCGAAAGACTTTTGATTGACGTCCCAGCCATAAACCGGCTGACTCAAGACCTGCGGCGCTGTTTTCCATCTTCTGAGGTCCCAAAACCTACTGCCCTCAAAAGCCAGTTCAATTCCCCGCTCCTGCTGTATGATGGAACGGAGACCGGTCATTGAATTGAATTTTCCGGGATTTTTAGAGTAGGTTGTCCAGGATGACTCTACAGAGTTCAAACCTGCCCTTTCACGTATCCTGTTGAGGTAAGGCAATGCTGCGGCACCCTGGCCGCTTTCATTAAGCGCTTCGGCATACAGCAGATAAAGATCTGATAGACGCATGATCGGCCAGGGGTAGGTTTCCAAGGTTACCGACGTTTTACTTTCAACCAGGTTCCAGTTCACTACCTTCTTTGCGAAATACCCGGTTACAGAATAAAGGCGGCTTTGCTTTTTTCCGGAGTACTCCTCGGCTTTACTTTGAATATTGAAAAGGCCGTTCTTCATAAACCATTTGGCACCGTCAAAGCCCAGATCAGCATAAAATCTTGGCTCCCGGTCAAAGTGAAGCGCGGCTGTACGGTAATTGGGTTGCAGCAGCGTATCAGTAGCCTGGGTAGCCCGTAGTTGGTAGCGACCTGCATAGTCCCATGTTTTGTCTTCATCAATCGGAACACCATGGTTAGTGTAAAACAACTCTGCCATTTTTAAGGTAGGCGCCAGTTTTCCTTTCAGATCAAGATTGATCTCATTAGGATTGATCTGCGGACAGGCATATAATTGAAGATTATCTGTGATGGTACCGCTTGTCCCGCCCCATATCAATTCGTTGTTCCACTTTTCACACATCGCATTTCTTATACTCATCTCCGTTTTAGTGGCATCATCTAAGTTGTAACCGACCGCATTAAAATGATAGAGTGTGCTTCCTGCCTTTTCTGCTGCATCGATCGCAGCCTTGCAGGCGGTCGCGGCCTTTTGCCATTTGGAAGGATCATATGTTGCATTGAACAATACCTGGCCGTTGTTATTTTTCAGGCCGCTAAAATCACTGTTACCGTTAAAGAGCGGGCTTGCTGCTGTTACCAGCAACCTTGCCTTGATCGCTAAGGCTGCGGGCTTGGTCACACGTCCGAGCTCGGTGGTTTGATTTGCTATTTTATCCGGCAAGTTTGCATCCTTTCCGCTAACAGCATCGTCTATCAGATCAGATATATAGTGAACAACAGAGTCTACCGGCAACCGGTATACCTTTACTGCTCCAGGTGAAGCTGTAATCTCAAGATTCTTGTCCATTACCGGTATCGGACCATATTGCCGGAACATGTACCAGTGATAGTAAGCCTTTAAGAATTTTGCCTCTGAGATCCAGCGATTTTTCAGGAATGGGTCAATATCGCTGACCTTGTTGATGTTTTCCAGGAAAATATTACACATTCGGATAGCCTGCCATAAATTTTTCCCGCCAACATCGTCCCAATAATTCAGGTTTGGGGTTGTTGGATTCTGTAAACCCCTGGCAATGTTATAAGGGTCCAAATAATATGCATCCTGGGTAATCGGCCAGTACGTCCACAATTCATCCCCCCCGTTCAGCCCTGCACTAAGGTCAGGATGTCCGTCATCGGGTAGATAGGAATAACAGGTGAATAACACCTTTTCGGCTTCTGTACGATTTGCAAATGCATGTTCTATCGTCGCGACATTATCAGGAACGACGTCCAAGTATTTTTTGCAGGAAGTCATTCCGGCCGTAACTAATACTACGCAGCAGGAAAAAAGGATAAGGTTTAGGTTTTTATTTCTTGTAAAATTTGCATTCATAATTTAAATTTTATAGTTCAGCCCTTATGCCAAGGTTATAAACTTTCTGTACAGGATAAGTGAGTCCAAGCCCTCCTTGTTCCGGGTCCCACAACTTAAAACCGCTCCATACAAATAGATTGGTGCCGTTTACATAAAGTCTGAGGCTTCTCATGTGCAGTTTAGATAGCAGTCCTCCTTTAAAATTGTAAGCTAATTCTGCTGATTTCATTCTGAGAAAGGAACCGTTGCGCATCCACCAGGTAGACGGCTGTGTATTGTTTACACTTACTGTTGACCCTAGACGAGGCCAGAAAGCGTATATATTCCGGTTATCCTCTGACCAGTGGTCCTTAGCGATCGCATCCAGTAAACCGGTTTGGGCCCCGGCTGACTGTATAAATGGCGATATTGCAGTAGGATCTATAAAGAACGACGACCGTGCACTTCCTTGGAAAAAAGTGCTGAAATCAAAGTTTTTATATCCTGTCGAAAAGCCAAAGCCATAAACTATTTCAGGAACAGTAGGGTATCCGAGATTATTCACCTTGTCCAGATTTGTTATCTGACCGTCGCCGTTCATGTCGCGGTACTTAATGTCCCCTCCCCGCACTTCGCCGAATGTTTGTTTCGGCGAATTTTTCACATCTTCGTCATCAACAAAAAGTCTTTCTGCTATAAGGCCGGAGGACTGGTTAAGTGAATAACCGAGAGCTGATAGATACTGCTCGTTGGAAGGGTAATCAGGTTGTTCATTGACCAGCAGTTTACTTGTTGCATAAGTAAAAGTGCCCCGTAGTTGCAGCCATGCATTATTGAACGTTTTATTATAATCCATTGAAACATCAACGCCCTTACCTTCCGCTACGCCAACGTTCGCCCCTACCGGTGCGGTAAGTCCAAGCGTGGTCGGAATGTAGCTGCGCTGCATCAGGATATTTGTCCTGCGCTCTTTATAAACATCTACGATAAGGTTAAGACTGTTGAACAGTTCGAGATCCATCCCAACATTTGACTTTTGAGATTTCTCCCAGGTTATCCCATTATTCGCATACCGCGAAATTGATACGCCATTACGGGAATACCCGAAGTTCTCGCCAAATTGCGCGTGATAAAGTGGATCGTTAAGGTTGACATTAGAAAGGTAAAAAAACCTGTCATTGGCTGCTCCGATCTGATCGTTGCCGACCAAACCGTAAGTGGCACGTAGCTTAAGCCTTGTAACTACATCGCTAAGTGGCTTAAAGAATTTTTCACTGGAAACATTCCATGCAACCCCAACAGATGGGAAGAAACCGAATCGGTTATTTTTTGCGAAACGTTCAGAACCATTATAGCCAAAATTCGTCTCAAAAAGGTATCGGCCATCGTAGCCGTATGTGAAACGACCGCTCAGGCCAAGATTTCTAAATGGAAGAGAGGATTGAAGATCCCCTGCGTTACCGGTAAGATAGCTTCTAAAGATGCCCACTAATAATCCTGAAACCGCATGTTTTTTTGCGAACGTATTCGTATAGTTAAGCGAGGCCTGACCATAAGTATTCGTGTTAACGATCTTACCCCCTTCCTTATAAGTCAGATATTCGGTAGCGGTATCTTCATTTAGCAATGTAAGGTTATAGCCATTGGGATCGCCGATAACCGGGCTCGCAGCATAGTAAAATGGTGTGTATTTCCTCGACACGTCGAAATAAGAATAGCGTTTTGAATAAGCCATTATACCACCAGAGAGGCCCTTAATAAAAAATCCAAGATCTTGTTTAAGCTCCAGCTGAACATTCAGGGTCGATGTGTTGTATTGCTGGAAACCGGATACCATTTCGGCGTAAGGATTTAGGTAGGTCTGACCATTGGTACCAAATGCGGCATTACCAAATAACGGGTGTGATACATTGGGCAACTTTGACGATGGAAACTGCGCGGGGAATAACACTGGATTTGCTGTAAGAGCGTTGTTAAAGACAATGGCGCCCCCACTAAGTGATGTAGTGCCGATAGGGCCATTGTAATCATCAAAATTACCCGATGTCCTGATGATGGCCTCCGTTGTCGAAGTAAGCTTAACATTGACATTTGATCTTACCTCATAACTTTTGAGGTTAACATTGTTGTTAAAGTTACTGCCGGGATTAGAACGAAGGATACCGTTATCTTGGTTGAAGGTTCCTGCGACATAATATTGAGCCGCATTGCCTCCACCGGATATATTCATATTAAATCGTTGATTTGTCGTGCTACTCTTGATGAGTTGCTCCATCCAGTTGTTACTAGGGTACAGATAGGGATTATCACCTGCTTTGGTATGATCGATTTTGGTTTGCGAATACGGTAATGATGCGAGCGGATTTCTGGTTAGGGCAGCTTCGTTAGCAAGTTCCATGTACGTAATATTATCTGCCAGTTGAAAATCCCTGGCATTTTGAGAAATGGAATTTTCAAACCGGAAGTTCAGCTGCGTTTTGCCGCTTACACCTGACTTGGTGGTAACAAGAATAACACCGTTGGCACCTCTTGCACCATACAGCGATGATGCCGCGGCATCTTTAAGAATCGAAAAGCCTGATATATCATCCGGCTGGAGCCTCGCAAGCGTGCTGGGTGTAGATTCCATTCCATCGATTAAAATCAATGGATCGATCTTGCCGGAGCCAAATGAAGTTATGCCCCTGATAAAGAATTGTGCGTTATCGGCTCCGGGCTCACCGCTGCGCTGATAAGCAACAACACCGGAAATCTTTCCGGCAAGCATTGTCGTCAGGTTACTGGTGGGACCCTTCAAGTCTTTGACCTTAACGGTCGTGATTGCACTTACTAGACTTTCCTTTTTTTGTTCGCCATAAGCCACGACGACAACTTCCTTAAGCGAGTTCTGATCCTCAAGAAGGGTTATGTTAAATACCCTTGTGTCTTTGATCTCCAACTCCTGCTTGGTAAAGCCTATCATAGAGAAGACAATTACCTGATCCGGACTAGAAGCTTTAATTGAAAATTTTCCCAGGGTGTCGGTAGACACTCCAGTGGTGGTACTCTTAATTGCTACCGTAACACCTGGGAGGGGCTGTCCCTTGTTGTCGACAACCCTGCCGGTAATTTTTAGGCTGCCCTGTCCTAACGCTGCGAAGTTCGCTAGCAGAAAACAGATACAGCAGCCGAGAAATTTAAGGAAGATTAAAGTAAAATTTTTTCTGACCATAGATTTAGTTTAGTTTTCTTTTGTTCAGACATAATTACATATTAAAAACATATAAACAAAAAATTAAATTAGTAAAATCTGCTATTTAAAGCCATTTTGACGACGAATTGGCACATTTATCAAAGCAATAAAATGTTTTTAAATATTTTTAATAAGTGGTAATGGTCAAAAATTTAATAATACAAAATTATTTGTCCATACATAATTAAGTTAATCTAGCGGATTAGTCTGCTTTCCGGCGCATTTGAGATATAAATCTTTAAATTTGACTTCAAACACTTGCAATTGATGAAGCTATCTATCGACCATAAGAGTTCCGTTCCCTTGCATTTGCAGGTTGAAGCACTATTGCGTGAGATGATCAAACTGCCAGAGTATCAGAACGGCAAGACGTTGCCCAAAGAAGTTGAGCTTGCACGGGAGCTGGACATATCGCGGTCAACGCTCCGTCAAGCCATCAATAAGCTGGTTTACGAGGAACTCCTGGTCAGGAAACAGAAATCAGGCACGAAGGTCGCAAGGACAAAAGTCAGTTCTAAATCGATGAACTGGCTTAGTTTTTCACAAGAAATGAATGCGAGAGGCACCGTGATTAAAAATTACGAGTTGCATGTCAGTTGGGTTTTTCCGGATGAACAACTTGCCAGTTTTTTTGAGATCGGATTAGACAAGAAAATCTTAAAATTAGAAAGATTGCGTGGAGACACTGACAAACCATTTGTTTACTTCATTTCTTATTTTCACCCTCGCACCGGCCTTACTGGCGAAGAAGATTTTAAACGCCCGTTATACGATATTTTAGAAAGAGATTATCACGTTGCTGTTGACCTTTCTAGGGAAGAAATAAAGGCTAAACTTGCCGACAAGCTGATTGCAGGAAAGCTGGAAATCGAATTAAACAGTGCTATCTTGGTCCGGAAGCGATTCGTATTCGATCAAGGCGAACGCCCAGTTGAATTTAATCTTGGTTACTATAATGCTGAATGTTTTACATACACTGTCGAAAGCAGGCGTTAGAACGCGTTTATGAGTACAATATCAGTAATCGGAATGGTTTCATCATAATAGATGACTTAATTGCCTAAAAAGCATCCCAAAATGCGTCGATCATATTAAAGGAAGTTATGCGCTTGCGAATTTCACTGCTCCCCGATGCTGTGTAGGTTATCAGAATCCCCTTCTCGCCGTTACAAGTCGTAACAGTATGGATGTAATAATTACGACCTCCCCCTCGATTACTACCATGTCCGACAAGGCGTATTGTCACCTGTTCATAGCTATACGTTGATCGGTCCCGACAATTAATGAAATGGTCAGAAGATAACTTATAGTCATTTACGTATCCCTGATGGTGCAGGTCGGTTATACTTTCTGAAAGACTTTTCTGTGTTTTGGCGCAGGATACAATCGTTGTCATGATTATATCTAACTTAAAAGTCATACCAAATAAATAATTTACTGAAAATCAATTATTTGCCAAATTAAAGTGATAGAGATAACGATATTACATTATTTTTTAGCGATATGTCATCAATCCGATTCGCAAATGATTCATGACCCGTCGAATATAATTGCTTAAGCGGATTGTTTTCTGCAGGTAACACATTACTGTGATTGTTTTGCAGAACGGTCCGTTTTAAATTTGATTTCAATCGTAACCCCATTGTTGGAATAAAGGTCAAACGATCCGCCAATCTGTTTGCTTAAGCCCTTCATTAGCGTAATCCCCATTGAGTTGATCGTTTTAATATCTAGATTATCATCAAACCCTTTTCCGTTATCCCAAATTTTCAGGAGATTGCAACCATTTGCTAGTTGCATAAATTGAATATAAATTTTCCCATTATTTACACCGGTGTACGCATATTTTATAGCGTTTGTTATGGCCTCGTTCATAATTAGGGCAAGAGGAACGGCCTGTGTAACATCAAGAAAGATCAACTCGACCTCTTTTACAAAGTCTATATTAGCATCGGAATCCATGGTTTCCTTCAAATGTAAGATCAGGTCATTGATATATTCCTGCATGTTTATTTTGTCCAATGTATCAACCTGATGAAGTTTTTGATGAATAAGTGCGATAGCATGCATTCGGTTTTCACTGTTTTGCAGCGCTTGTAAAGCAATGTCATTATCAACAAAGGCTGATTGGCGCTGAAGTAATCCGATCACTATCTGGAGATTGTTTTTTACCCGATGATGAATTTCTTTGATCAGCCATTCCTTCTCTTCCAATAGGTAATTCAGGGTTAAATTTTTATGATCGATAACTTTTGACTTCTTCCTGTTATTTACAAATACGCCAAATAAGATTATCAAGGCAATGGTCAATAATCCCAGCCCTATGAACGTCAAGTCACGTACCCTGTCGGCCTGTCGCAACCTGTAACGTTGAATTTGTCCATCTTTCTTTAACAAAGCAATATCTTTCTCTTTCTGAGACGTTGCATAATTTAACTGCATTGCGGATATCTCTTTCAATGTGGACCGATTAAATATGGAATCTTTAGCTCTCTGATAAAGTACAAAGTGTTCCATGGCCGAACGGTAGTTTCCAAGTGCAGAATCAACCCTATAAAGTATTTGCTCCCGATTTTTGACGTTGTCGAATGCAGAGGTCATGCAATTACTTTTTGTTATATAATACTGTGCCTTTTTAAACTCTCTTTTTAAAATATAAAACTTACTTATATCGTAAAAAGCGATGCAAGAGATTTCAGTCATGTCAGCCATCACTGGACTTCTTAGTAACCGCAGATAGTAGCGCTCGGCGGTGAGATAGTCTTTCAGCGCTTCGTAACAATATGCCTTATTCTGATCACAAAAAGCCTTACCAGCATTACTTTGAGGCGGGATCATCTTTTCATATTCCTTCACTTCGCTCAGGGCTTCCCTGGGCCGACCGAGTTTGATCAAATTTTTTACAATGAAACCAAGGGTTCTGTATTTGTATTCTTCGCGCTGTGCAAGTTTCGCGCGGGCCTTCAGAGTTTTACGATAGTAATTTATACTATTCTGATATTGACCGAGAACATCGTAATTAAGGGCAAGTTCGGCATAGCAAGCAGCTACGTATCCAGAATCCCTAAAATGTTCCATGTCCCGGACGCCCAAAAGCGCATAATTCAATGCTTTTCTTAAATCGCCATGATAACGGTATGTCTGGGCCAACTCAACGTAGACGCGATCAAGATTCTGGTTTAGTCCTTTATACTCGGCAACCATTTTTAAAAGGTCTGGCAAAACTTCACGACCGGCCACTCCATCAACAAATAAGATCCACGAACGGCTGAAAACAATCTGATCTTGCATATGATTTGATTCAGCGATGTTAAGTGCCTTTACAAAGCAGTCTTTACTGATATTCAGGTAATTTGAAATATAAGCGTATTTGCCGAAAACCGCATATGCTTTTATTACCCTTAAGAATTCACCTTTATTTTGCAAATTATTTACCGCTGCATTTATACAACGCAAAGCCCGTGACGTATCTTTAAGGAACAGATAGGTGTTAGCCATGAGCCTGATTGTTTCAAACCTTCTTTTGTCATCTTTAGCGATTCGGTTGATATTGATCGCTCTCTGATAATTTGATAAAGCAATATTGAGCTCGCGGACGTTTAGCGTAATTTGATAGCGATCCGTATGATAGCTCCCAAGTTTTTGTAGGATATCTATTGTTTTGTAAACGGATTTTTCCCTCTTAAGTAGTTGTTCAAGTTTAACGGCTGCATAAGGATCAAATTGCTGCGCATTACTTGCCGTTCCCCGAATTAAGATGACGATAGTACATATTATAAGTCGCCGTTTAAACATAAAGATCTATCTTTTAACAAATCCACCCGCCAACACCATGTTGTACTAATTTAAAGATTTGTTTCCTTAAAATAAATCCGTTAGTAATGAGCATTCTATCCATGAAGAAAAAAACGCATGCCATGACGCATAAGCCGCCTCTTTTAGCCCTAGTATCATAACCTTAATTAGCTGCTACGCCATTTTGTTACTCTGCAACGAAAATCCACATCTTATTGCACAGATAGTTTGTACTTATATTGAAGGCAAGAATCAAAAAGGCAACTTCAGTCGGAAAATTCAGGTTTATATATACAATAAAACTTTGAGATGAAAGCGGAGGACGGGTTTATTTTATTTATCAATCACTTTCGGGACTGAATCGGTTATAATCATTTTGAGATAATAATGATTTTCGACTATTACTAATGAGTTCGGTTAATTGGGCCTTTCTCGCCGAACATAATGTTGATTTAGGTCGCTTATCAAGACTACACAATTACGACGGCATTTCGCTGCAGACCAGCGATATCAACGAAATAGAAAGACCCTCACATTCGACATATTTTAAACAATTGATTTTCAATTATTTATAATATTGGCTTATGAATGGTATGAGAATTAAAAATTTAACTCACAATGGAGACAATCATATTCATCATCACAAGAATAGCGCTGCTTGGCAGCTTACTGGCCATCATGTATACTATTCATATACCGAGTAAAGAGCGCCACGACCTCTAGATAGCATCCGCTCAAATGATTTGGCAAATTCCCTGGTCAAGTAATTGCTACCTAAACATATCTTACGGCGGAGTATTCTTAAACTCGTTATCCGCAGCACCTATCGGCTTTCATATCCGGCAACAGGATCTGTAGCGTCTGCAAGAGAAGGTTGCACTTTGTCATTGTAAGTGTTATCGAGTTCTGCATGGTCGCTTTCGTTCCTGTCAAGAAATTTTTGAAATATAACTCAAGATTCAGAAGTACCGATTCCATGAGTGGATAACATTGATCTAAACAAGTTCAAAATAATTTTTAAAGGTGATGAAGAGACCATGCGGGTTGAAATTGAACACTTATTGTTACACCACAACTATTTTCAACAACAAGACTGCCACCTACCTGCTTACTTAAGCCTCGCATCAAATTAAAGCCCATAGAATCCGTCTGTTTATGATTCAGACCATTTGGTAGCCCAGTGCCATTATCACTGATCTGCAGCAAATAATCATTGTCGGATATTTTCTGAAAAATTATTTTGATAACTGCATTTTTGTGTTCTTTAAAGGCGTATTTGATTGAGTTAGTTATCGCTTCGTTCAGGATCAGTCCGAGCGGTACGGCAATATTGATGTTCATATCGCTCTTATCTACAAGCTTATCAAATATGATGCGTCCATTTAAATCAAAGCTCTCCTGTAAATATCCTATCAGTTCGTTGATATATTCAAACATGTGCACCAAAGTAAAGTTTTCAGATTGATATAGCTTTTGGTGGATTAATGCAATGGAATAAAGTCGATGTTCGCTATTACGTATCGCCATTAATGCTTCCTCATTAGCTATAAATAATGATTGGCGTTGTAAAAGGCTCATGACGATTTGTAGGTTATTCTTTACGCGGTGATGCACCTCCTTCACCAAAGTTTCCTTCTCCTTTAATAGTGTATCCTTTTCGGCGATTAAGCGGCCTAATGATATATTCTTAATGTTGATCAGCCTCGTTTTTTTTCGGTTGTTATAGTAAACGAAATATAGTAATCCTGTTAAAGCTAACATGAAGCTTATTACCATATAGAAAATTTTACGCTCTTGGTCAGATTGCTTTAACTTGTCAAATTGTATTTGACTATCCTTCTGTAAGGATTTAAAAGCGGCTTCTTTCTTTTCGCTCGCATACTTTATTTGTAATTCAGCTATTTGTTTACTTTTCGTCGTGTTAAAAATGGAGTCATTCAGTAATTTATATAGTTGAAAATGCCGTATTGAAGTATTTAAATGACCTGATATAGAATCTAATTTAAAAAGCAAAAATTGAATGTCCCTTCGCTTTGTGATATCAGAGTATGGAAAATCATCCTGTGCCCGGAGATAGTAAGCAGCCTCTTTGAATTGTTTCTGTTTAAGGTAAAACTCCCCGATATCGCATTTAAGGGACCAATAGAAAAATGATTCGGTCGAATCTTTCGGATATAAATGCAAAGAAAGTAAATAAGACTTTTCCGCTAGTTTATATTGTTTCAAACCTGAATAACAATAGGCTTTTACCTGTGCGATCAAAGCTTTGCCTAAGTTGTTTATCGGCGGATTGCTTTTTTCAAGTCCGTTGATCAAACTTAATCCTTCAATCGGTTTATGTTGGCTATTTAACTGGTCAATTATGAAACCGGCCGTTCTGTATAAATGTTCCTGCGGTAAACCTGGTATCCGTTCGCGTATTTTAAGCGCTCGTTTATACCATGTCATGCTGCTATCGATTTGCCCCAACTCTGAATAAACCAATCCTAATTCACCATAAATCCAATGCGTATTAGTTGTGTCCTTCATTCGTTTTACACTTTTGAGACCTTTCAGGGCATAAAATAGTGCCTTATCTGGGCTTCCATGTTCACGGTAAAGTTGTGACAGGAAGAGATAGACCATGTTTATGTTGCTAGCATTGGAATTTTGGAATTTATTGATAATACCGATGTACTCCTTTTCTGCTAGATTGGTATAGCGATATCTGTCATAGATTATTGCCATATCACCCAGCACCGTAATGGATGTTCTGTCATCATTTTTGATTTGTTCGGCGAGCTTTTTGATCTTTTTGAAATAGGCACTTGCGATCATGCTCAATTCCTTCCATTTCTCTTTTTTACTGGAATGCCGGGCTCTCAAAAGGCCATCAACTAAATCAAGCCAAACCATGGCTTCCTTTCCCGGGTCATGATTTATAAATGCAGAATTTGCTGCTTTAGCGTAATTTTTTTCGCATTCCCTTATGTCGTTTTTTGCCAGATACGCTTTTCCCATACCCAGATATGCATCATATAACCTTTTGTTTAAGCTTAGTCTATTGCTTAGCAAGATCGTTTTTTGGAAATAGAAAATTGCACTGTCCAGATCTTTCAGCTTATGTTTGTCGGTCAGGTAAAAATCTTTAGGGATACGATAATAGATGTCTGAATCTAAATTACTTCTATTGCGATTCGGCAGGTAATAGTCGTTGGCTATACGAATGTATAAATCAGAACGAATGCTGTCAATTTGCGCGTCTTTTAGCCTTTTAAATAATTTTTCCCGAGGTTCCTGCGCAAAGCAAAGTACAGGAAACGCAATCAGGAGATATAAGAATGAATATCTTATCATTCAAGATTTATTTATCGTTGCATAAAAATGCCAAAATTCTTGCACAAGAAAAATGTTTACCATTTAAACCGAGTCATGATAGTTGTTGATCATATTGCTCCGGCAACTCTCTATCACCCGCCCAATGAACATCCCTTTTGCGACATTATAAGTCAGTAGTAAGGGGAAACGAGTTTGGTTTGCTCTTAGAATATTTACAAAAAGTTTTGCTAATAAGAAATAACCATAGCTTCCAGACAAGCTATCAAGATTTTTTCAAGGAAACAATTTCATTATGGTCTTGGTTTATATGCTTTTCACGTCCAAAAGGATGCCATATTTATATTATCCTCATTAACAGCAATATACAAATTTTTTTTTTAAAACTCTACAGCGATATTTCGTAGTTTTTTATTAGGCAACGCTATTCCGTTACTTTTTTAAATAAGTAGTGATACAAAACAGCTTTAGTGCGCTGATATATTGTTCATTGGCATACAAATCCAGCTTTGCTGCAATTCTATGACTGCTGCAACCTAGAGATGACATTTTATAAATAGGTTCCCTCAGCGGTTAAATCAAATCATCATCGCCAATTATTTGTCGGGTGACATTCAGCGAAAATTACATTTCTAGCTTCGGTTCACACATTTTGCAAAAGTGATTATGCTCACATATGAGCACATCAAAATCTACAAACAGAAAAGGCCAAGTTTCTATCCTTAGCCTTTTCTGAATAATTGAAAGCCCTATTAAAGCATACCTTTGAGTAAACCACCCTCTGCTCGGATAGCCGCGCCATTAGTGGCCGAAGCGAGTGGGCTAGATAGGTAAGTCACGATATTGGCAATCTCACTGGTTTCAAGAAAACGCTGAATGATGGAAGTTGGCCGGACAGTTTTGAAGAAGTCCTCCTGTACCTTAGAGGTTGTTGTATTCTGGTCTTTAGCGAGATTTTCTATAAAACCGCCCACCCCTTCCGACATGGTGGGACCCGGCATCACTGAATTAACGGTGACCGCTGTACCCTTAGTCAGCTCAGCCAGACCACGGGCTATCGCCAGTTGTGCAGTCTTGGTCATGCCGTAATGAATCATTTCGTCAGGGATCTGAACTGCAGATTCACTTGATATAAAAATGATTCTGCCCCATCCTTGAGCAAGCATTTCGGGAAAATATGCGCGAGATAAGCGTATGCCACTCATGACGTTAATTTCGTAGAACCGAAGCCAATCCTCGTCATCAATGTCTACGAAGGCTTTTGGTTCAAAAATAGCAACATTGTTGACCAGTATATCAACCTGCGGCAACGAGCTGATCAAATTACTGATGGATTTGACATCAGAGAAATCTGCGGCGATCCCTGTGACTTTCTCGTTCCCTGATTCTGTCTTGATACGGTCTACTGCGAGGTTCACTCTTTCCGCTGTACGCCCGTTAACGATCACTTCTGCGCCTTCTTTTGCAAGTTGTAAGGCTGTGGCATAACCAATTCCAGCAGTTGAGCCGGTAACCAGTGCTTTCTTGTTTTTTAATTGTAAATCCATGATGATATATTTGTTTATTAAATAATAGTATCGTTTACCTATGCATTTCTTGCACATAAAATATTTCTCAATAGTACCATCGATACCAACCAGATTACTCACCTGTTCTTTTTTGTAATCTCACACAGACGACTGTCAGGCTTAATTAAGAAGAAAGGTGAACGAAAGTCGAAGTTTTGCCAGTGGGTTTATCTATATAGAATGCAGATTACTTGCAGCGCCTGCAGATATAGGCTTAACATTAGCAACTTAAACTTGCTCCAAGTACGATTTGTCATTACCCGTTCCGAAATATTTTTCATGATATTCTTTTCACTTTGGATAACCAATAGAATACCAATTACTTAATCAACTGATATACAGCATTATAATTTTAAGCTTTAAAAACGGTATAGCTATATATCAAAAGATTGTCGAACGGATAACGATATGTCGAAAATTTGACTACATCTGGCTTAAATCAATAAGTGAGAGCAAACAGTATGGGATTTAACCCGGTTTGCTTGAAGAACTGGCGGTTGCGACAAATTCTTCGGTTTCAAAAACGATTTTGATGGTAATTCCATTGTCCTCCTCTAGCGCGAATCTGCCGTTGATCTGTTTGCTTAATCCCTTCATCAAATTCATACCAAGAGAATTAAACTTTGTAGGATTGATGCCCCTATTAAACCCAGGTCCACAATCTTTAATTCTAAGTTCATTCTGCTTTGTGCCGGTTTGTATTAGGCTGATGTATATTACCCCTTCCACATTGTTGGGAAATGCATATTTTATAGCATTGGTTACGGCTTCATTAATGATAAGGCCTATCGGAACCGCTTGCGAAACATCTAAAGCTATTGGATCGATAGTCTTTTCGAATATAATACGAGAACCCAGGTCGAAGCTATCTTTTAAATGACCGATCAGTTCCTCGATATATTCCGGCATCTGAATTAAATCTAAACATTCCGATTGATAAAGTTTTTGATGGATCAGGGCGATGGAACGCATCCGGTTCTGACTGTTTTTTATTGCAGCAAGTGCTACCTCATTATCAATATAGGCTGATTGGCGGTTCAATAATCCCATTACGATTGCCAGGTTATTTTTAACGCGATGATGAATCTCTTTTAAAAGCCATTGCTTCTCCACCAAAAGCTTATCTTTCTCAACAAGTAATCCATCTTTTTCGGTGATCAATTGGTTCAAAGATTCATTCTTACGCTGTTTGAAGCGGTAACCTTTATAGAGAAAAGCCAAAAAAAGTGCGAGCAAAAGTATCCCGGCAAGCGTCACGTTGCGGACATAATTAGCCTGTTGGACCTTTCCCTGCTGGATCAAATTATTACTTTTAAGTAGCTTGATATCCTTATCCTTGTTTTCGGTCTCGTATTCAACTTGAAGCTGCTGGATTTGTTTGGTCTTTGCGATGTTAAATATCGAATCATTGATCACTTTATAACGTTGAAAATGGTCAATAGCAGAAACGTATTGGTTGTTGAAAGAGTCTACTTTAGCCAACAATCCTTCCTTATCCCTTGACATAAAAGCGTCTATAGGAACTAATTTTTCAAGGTATTTGGCAGCTTGCGTGAACTTCTTATGATCAGCATAAAATTTCGCTATGTCCAAATGCGCTATCGCACCAAGATCTGTTGAGTCACGGCCAAGACCATACATCATGATCAGATAATTTTTTTCGGCCATGCTGGTCTTTCCTAAAGCATCATAGCAATAAGCCTTCGCTTGCGCGATCATCCCGGCTTCATAATCGCTATCCGGTGTATGCTTTTTTTCAAGGCTCTGGATATAAGATAGACCTTCAGCTGCCTTGTTTTGCGAGACTAACATTTGAACAACAAATCCGGCCGTCCTGAAAATGAATTGTTGGGGCATATTCAACCGCTCTCTGATCGCGATTGTCTTTTTATAATAATATATGCTCTCATTTTGGTCGCCGATCGCTTGATAAACCTGCGCAACTTCACCGAACATTACGTGTGCATAAGTAGAATCTTTGGTTGATTCCATGCGTTTTATTCCGTTTAGGGAATAGGCCAAAGCTTTATTGAGATTACCATTATATCGGTTGATCAGTGCTAGCTGATGATACAGTAGTTCCAGATTCCGGTATTTTGTATCTTTATATTTGGAGATAACCTCGAGGCATAGTTTTTCTGATCCAGCAGTATTCTTCTTATAGTAGTGGTTTATCGCGATCGCGAAATATAGCCGAATCACTTTGTCGATGTTATGAAGCTTTTGATAGATGTTAATCGCTTTCAAATAATACTGCGGCACATGGAGATCAGCATCGGTTGGATAATTCAGTTTGGTTCCTAACCTTTCCCAGACCTTAGCTTCAAATTCAGGGATTCCCTTTTGATGATAATGATCCGCAGACTGTTTAAAGTAGGTGGTCCCTTTTGTCACATCGTTCCGACTGATGGCAATCTCACCCAACCGCATGAGCAACTCATATTTGCTATATTTCGATGTATCTGAAACCCGGTCACTCAGTGCAAGCGCTTTCAAATAATAACTACTTGCAGTGTCAAGATCCGGGAAGTTCTTGCCGTGCCGTCTATTTTGATACAAGTCTCCTAACTGTTGAAATAATCTTAACCGGGCGGTGTCCGATTGTGTGTTTTGTAGTTGCCGGATCAATTTTTGTTGCCCGAATGAGGAATTGACAACGTAGATCAAAAAGGTAAAGATGATGAGTAATTTTTTTAGCATAACGGTCATTATGAGTGTAATACGCAAAGAGGCATCCCGCATGTTATGCAGAATGCCTTACAAGTTTCTTATGAGAATACCTATTATTTAACCAAGAATGCCAGGAGATCCTTTTGAACCTGAGCCGTATTTTCCTGTACGACCCAGTGACCAGAATCCTTAATGACTGACTCCTGGACATTGGTGGCCACCAGCCTTGTGTGCGTAGCCAGGAACGGACCTGCAAAATGGTCAGAGCCCATGGTCAGCACCGGCATTGTAATTTTGTTTTTTGCAAATTCCACGTTATCCTTGGCATCCTGGCTAAAATAACCGAACCAATGGAAAGCACCGGTGGTCGCACCGGGAACCGAATAGGCGCGGATAAATTCAGCGCGTTCAGCCTTTGTAAAAGAATTGTTTTTAAAGCCTACCACCGGCCAAAAATCCGTTAAAAAAAGACCAACTTTACCTGATACCAATTCACCGGCGTGCGGCTGTGCAAAAAAACCAAACCACCAAGCTTGAGATTTTACCTGGCTCCATACCGGCTCAATGCCAGGGAGCAGCGCATCAAGCAAAGCTAATTTTTTAACATCATTGGGAAATTGAGCGGCATAAGCGTAAGCTACCATCAAGCCGATATCATGACCGACAACATTAACATGATTGAAGCCTAACTTTTTGGTCAATTCATGCATATCTATAGCCATGTTCTTTTTGTCATAACCCGCAGCCGGCTTTCCTGATTCACCTACACCACGCATATCGGGCGCAATCACCGTATAGTGTTTTGATAGTTCAGGCAGCAACCGATTCCACATGTACCAGTTTTGACCAAAGCCATGGATCAATAGCAATGGCTCGCCTTTACCGCCGATAACGTAGTGTAACTTTACACCGTTAACGGTTGCATATTGGTGCTTGAAATTTGAAGGCGGATTTGCTGGCTTTGTAGCGGCGAATAAATTTGATACGGTAACTGCCAGCAGCAGCATTAAAAACAGATGTTTGATTTTAATTATTGTTTTCATGATTAACTATTTATAAATAAGGGATATATTAATTTTTAGAGTTCGCACTGATATCCTTGTAGGCGTTTGGAAGATTAAAATTGTAATGAAGCCAGTTGAACAATACATAACCTTTATCAAATTCTTTCATCGTCACGAGAGATTTGGTTTGCTCCAGTGTCAGGCCATTTGTTACTGCTTCTTTTACTTCCTTTTTTAGTTCCTCTACATAATCGATGGTATACTTGATTCCTGCTTTGTTGGTAATACGGCCGTGTCCGGGTATGACAACAGCATCTTCCGGCAGAAAATCATATACTTTCCGGAGATTAGCGGCAGGTTCAAGAAAGACCCCGTCGAACAACCATGGTATCGCTGGACTTTCAGCTATAAAAGGATTGCCAGACCAAAAGACCTTTTGCGCGGGCATCCAGACGAAAAGGTCTGCCTGTGACTGTGCGGGACTGATATTCAACAGTTCGATCACCTTACCTCCACCCATATCGATCTTCATATTACTATTTTTAGGGATGACAATATTTGCAGGCCGGTAAACTGAATTCTCAATACCGCGGCCGGCACCGAACAATCCAACCATAAACTGCTTGATCCCATCGTAATTTTTTGCAAGATTTTCCTTTGCAAATTCATTTTGAATGATTTGAGTATCAGACGGCAGGAGATAATTGCTAAAGCAGTGGTCTCCGTGGTCACTCGTATTGACAGCGTACAGAATTGGCTTATCTGTTACAGACCGTATTAGTTTGATCTCCTGATCAAACAGTCTTTTGGTCATCATTACCTCTATGAGCAGGACGCCTTTATCACCGACGATAAAGCCCCCGGTCGTCGCTTGTGGTATGCCTTTAGTGGTTTCTGTTGAAGCCGTTTCAGGAATGATCGCATAGACATCATCAGCAACCTTTTTAAGACTTAAAGTCACCTTATTCGCATCCCATATCGGTACCACCGGCGGTAACTGAGCAAAAGCTCTGGCGCCGCTCACCAGGAGACAGACCAGTAAAATTTTGAGTTTAATTGTTTTCATACTTATTTATTATTTTTTTGGTAAGCGCCGAAATAATTAATAGGTGACCACGATGGTATCGCTGGTGCTATGGATGGGCACTGGGAAGCGTAAGGCCCGGCTGCATAAACGATTTTACCGTTGACAATCGTCATCAATGAAGCGATGGTTTTCACTTGTTCAGGATCTGACTTGAAGTAATCATCGGAAAGAATGGCCATATCGGCGTACATTCCAGGCGTCAACTTACCTTTTAAGTCCTGTTCGCCAGAGCACCAGGCACTGCCCGAAGTATATAGCTGTAATGCTGTAAATTTATCAAGCACCTGATCCTTGGGCCAGAATTGCATACCCCCGATGGTTTTACCGGTCAGCAGCCAATGCAGCGCCATCCACGGATTATATGTTGATATGCGTGGCGCGTCAGTACCCATACCTACAGGAATTCCCATTGCCAGCATTTTTTTGATAGGCGGCAATTGTGATTTCGGCTGGCCATACATTTTGATATAGAGTTCGCCCTGATAGTACATCCTAAACTGAACTGCAACGCCCCCGCCCAAAGCTTTAACACGCACCAGTTCATCGTCAGTGATTGTTTCGGCATGATCGAAGAACCAGCGCAAGCCATTGAATGGCGTATCCTTATTTACCTTTTCAAAGACGTTCAACATCCGGTCGATTGATTCGCCGTAGGTCGCATGCAGGCGGAAAGGCCAGCGGTTCTTAACCAGCAGGCGGATCACCGGTTCCAGGTCACTTTCCATTTCGGGCGCCAGTACAATCCGCGGTTCCAAAAAATTTTCAAAGTCCGCGCCTGAGGCAATAAGGTTCTCCCCTGCGCCTTCCATCGCATAGCCGTTAGCCATTAAAAGGTGATCATTTTTATTTGGATACGTTTGCCTTATCCATTTCTCATAATCGGTTAGCTCAGCTCCTTTTTGCTGAGCGAATAAATAGTACGACACCCGGGTAGTTAACTTACCAGTTCTGGCAAGGGCAAGTGAAGCCTGATAGTCCGAATCGTAATTTTGGGAGCCGCCGGCTGCGTCGACCACGCTTGTTATACCGAAACTATTGATCTCACGGTAAAAATGCTCCGAACTGTTAATGCGTTCTTCCGGCGACAAGTTACCGGTCAGTGCAAGTGTTTTGTAAATCGCCATGGGCGTTTCTTTTGCATACAAAAGGCCGGTTGGTTTGCCATTGGCATCCAATTCAACAAGGCTTCCGGGATAGTTCGTATTCTTGTCGTAACCTAAGACCTCAATGCCTTTTTTATTCAAAAAAGCTTTACCATACAGGTAAGTGATAAATACCGGTTTATCAGGAACGGCGGAATTTATTTCATCAATGGTCGGCTGACGTTTTTCTTCAAACTGAAATTCGTTCCAGCCGCCAACAACTTTTATCCATACGCCGGGTGGAGTTCTTGCGGCTTGTTCCTTCAACATTTCCATAGCTCGTTTCAGGGTCTTTACCCCATCCCAGCGGAGTTCCATGTTGAAATTGAGCCCCTCTCTGATCGCGTGCATATGGCTATCATTCAAGCCGGGTATAACCGTTCTGCCACCGGCATCAACCAACTTTGTGGAAGGGCTTTTATACAATTTCAGGATTGACGCAGTATTTCCTGTGGCCAGGATCAGGCCATCCTTCACAGCTACAGCCTGGCGATAATCCCCTGCGGCGGTCATCGTAGCGATTTTACCATTGAAAAGGATCAAGTCTGCTTTTTGCTGGGCGTTCGCTGTTCCAAGTACAGCCAGGAACATTGTTATAAGAATATATTTCATGACCGTCATAGATTAATTTAACCAGTTTAAGATGTGATCTGCGACCTCTTCCCAACCCGCCTGTCCAAGGACAAAGTGGTTGCGTCTGGGAAATTCATGATATGCAGTTATCGAATTAGGATCGCTGTACTTCTTATAATTTGCGTAGTTAAGCGAATGGGGAATAAAGCGGTCCTCGCTGCCGGCTATAAATAATAACGGTGCGTGAGGTTTTGAAAAGTCTACTTTTGCTGCGGCGGTCGTCGCATCGCGGATCAGCAACTTCGACTCTGGAACAAGTAATTTGTAATATCCATCTTTCTGCGCTTCATAAGGCATTCCGTTGGTAAACGCATACTGCCATTCCGGAAAAGACATCAAGTAGGTTTTTCGGGTATCCGTAAAAAATCCTAACGCCGGCCACCCAGCCTTATAAAAGGAAAACTTAAAGGTAAATACCCCTTGAGGTTGCAGTGAATGTATCAGGATACCCGCTACACCGAGGCCTTCCTGAATCAATAGTTGTGTGATCAGCCCCCCCATGGAATGCCCAATCAAAATCGGGCTTTCCGGCAACTTACTTACGAACGTGCGAAAATAGTCGGTCAGTTTGTCCAAACGCTGCGAGGCTACATCGCCGTCAGGATGACGTTGTCGCAATGTACAAGCCGGAGCGTCTTTATGCGGCCATGCGGGTGCAAAGGTCTGATATCCACGTTGTTCAAAATAGGTCCTCCATTCCCCCCAGCAATCGCTGCTTACAAACGCACCTGTGATGAAGACAATAGTCTTCGAATTAATAGTTTTCATGTTTGTGGTGATCATTAATGAACTACCGGGTTGACTACAAGACCACCGTCAATCACCATCTCCGCTCCGGTAATGAAGGTGGAGTTATCAGATGCGAGGAATGCGGCTAGTTGAGCAACCTCTTCTGCCTGTCCAAATCGCTTTAGTAAGATCTTTTCGCTAAGCACCTTGCTGAATCCGGCGATCTCTTCGTTATTTAAGCCCAGTTTCTGATAAACAGGCGTCTCTACCGGGCCCGGAGATATGCAGTTTACACGTATCCTTCGGTTGGAAAGCTCAGTGGCCAGCACACGGCTCAATCCAATGATAGCTGCTTTACTTGCAGAGTAAACCCCTGCATTCGGCATGCCTACGCTAGCATTCACCGATGTATTGAATATTACCGAGCCGCCATCATTAAGGAGTGGAAGTAGCGCCTGAAGCGTAAAGAAAACCCCTTTTACGTTGATGTTCATAATCGTATCATAATGCTCTTCAGAGGATTGTTCAAATGGTGCAAAATTGGCGACACCCGCGTTCAGAAAGATGATATCAACGGATCCGAAATCCGCCTTAACGGATGCAGCGAGCTTGCCAATCGACTCCATCTCACCCTGATCCGAAACATAACCGTTTACGCCAAGCTCATTTGCCGCCTGTCTAACCGCGGCATCGTTTCGTCCGGTAATGATCACGTTCGCGCCATTGTCTTTAAATACTTTTGCGGTAGCATAACCTATACCGCTGTTCCCACCAGTAATAATTGCTGTCTTTTCATTTAATGTGTTCATAGCTGTAATAATTTTTGACCAACAGATACAAGTGACAAACCAAATAGATAAACAACTTACAATCAGTGAATTAAAGATTATCAAACTTTTTAAGGTGGCTATATCTCGCAAATAATGGAGTCTTGACCACGATATATGGTAATACAAGCTTTAACAACGATATGACGTTGCCTTTCGCTGCTTCAACGAAATACAGTTGATATATGGAGCTTACATCGTTATTTCAAAGCGGAAAACCAATTGGCCTGCTTTGTGTAAACGGTCACCTTAATGATAAGGTCCCTAATGATCCTATTGATTATGGTGCTGCCTGGACGCAGTGGCGCGCAGAGAGGAGACTCATTGCGACTACAGCGGTTATACACCGAAAGCCGGGCAGATTCAGTGGCCGGAAATTACCTTAATGCACTCAAACGATGGCATGCCTACCGTTCGCTGAAAGATTCACTGCTTTTTGACTATGGAAAAAGCCAGGCCAGCAGCCTGGAGAGACAGTTTCAGACAAAAAAGAGGGAGATGATTATTCGTTTAAAAGAAAGAAATATCAAGCTGCTTAATACCGAGAATGACATGATCGATAGATCCGTTTTTCAGACAAAACAAATACGATTGATCATAATGGTCGCTGCATCGTTTGTCGTCTTCATTTTGTCAGGTACCATTTGGCAATATCGCCAAAAGATGCTTGGGAATCGCGTCATGGAACGCCAGCATGTTGCCATTTTGGAAAAAAATATCTTTTTAGAGCAGGCCGCTAAAGAAAAAGATCAGCTTTTAGTTGTTAAAGAATTATTGATCAAAGAGATACATCACAGGGTAAAAAACAACCTTCAGATTGTTATCAGCTTGCTGAACACACAGTCAGCTTATCTTAACGACCCGGAAACTGCTGCTGCTATCCGGCAGAGTCAACACCGTATGCAAACTATAGCGCTCATCCACCACAAACTTTATCAGTCAGAAAGCCGGGCTGTTATCAGCTTTGCAGACTATGTGCAAGAATTATTGCATTATCTGCGTCAAAGCTTTGAAACATCGCACTATACCAGATTTAAGGTTTCAGTAGCAGATATAGAAATGGATGTTTTGAAGGCCGTGCCACTTGGTCTGATCATAAATGAAATGCTCACGAATTCTCTACGGCATGCTTTTGATGTGCAAAGCGATGGAACAATCACAGTTGAATTGACGGGAACAATATCCCAGGGGTTCTGCATGCTGGTGGGTGACAATGGAAAAGGTCTCTCCATAGATTTTGACATTAACAGTTGTTCTTCGATGGGAATCAACCTGATCAAGAAGATGTGTGAAGAAATGGAGGGTATCCCAGTTTTTCTTCGCGATAAAGGATTTTTTCTAAAGTTACAAATCCCTTCTGTCAAATGACGATATATCGTTAGTCAATAACGAAATGACGTAAAAGAACTAAACTTTTTAGATTAACAACTTACTAATCAAGTTCTTATAAAATGGGAGAAATTGTTGCTTATCCAAGTCAGGACTTGAATTACAAAAATAATGGGTAAGCTGAATACCAGAATTATCGTCGGATTGATGCTTGCGCTGTTTACTTTAAATGGCGAAGCTCAGGAAACAAATTCGGGAATAACAGGCAGTAAACAAGCCCATTATTTTCTGACGCGATCGAGGGTTCTCCGTGATAGAAAGGACTCTGTCGGGGCAATGGATTGTCTGCGGCTTGCTCATGGCAAATTTGTAAAAATGAGCGACTTCAAAGAAGCTGCAGAAGCCGTTTTAAATATGGAGGAATACTATCAATACTTTGGTGGTCGCGATTTGAACGTCCGGATAAAATATTACGAATGGGCTTTGACTGAATTCCGAAGATCTTCGGCTAAGGCAAGGGAAGAAGCTACACTTAAGGTACTCGGCGATTTTTATCAGATACAAGGTGATCTTTCCAAATCTTTGAAGTACCTGCTTCAGGCGCTAAAACTGAAAGATTTTATAAAAGCCGCAGATCAGGAGGCACTTTACGATCTTTTAGGGAGTGTATATTCAGCGTTAGGAAACCTGAATAACGGACTTCGATATGGTTTGGATGCCGTAAAAATCTGTGAACGGCTTAAAGATAGCTCGATGCAAGCCTGTGCAGTATATAATCGTGTTGGTATCACTTATTTCAGATTGAAGCAATTTGAGGAAGCTCAGCGCTACTATAAAAAATCCTTAACTGTTGCAAGTAAATTAAATGATGCCGAAACGCAGATAGGGCTTTATATCAATATTGCCCAGGTACTTTTTAATGAGGGCAATTATCAGCAATGCGTATCCATGCTTAATGGTGTTAAACGAAGATTTCCTAAAGCTGTTGCAGCATCTCCATTGTCTATGGATAACAGCCTCCTTAATTGCCTGATTAAGTTGAAACGATTTCAGGAGGGTGAACTTTATGCAGATCGATTAAACGTATTAAGCCATAAGGTTTCAATGGTTGGGAATGACCAACAAATAATCCAGACTACACTCTCCAACTATTATCTGGCGACCAGAAAAGATGCTCTCGCACGAAAGCATCTCCACATTCTTGAATCAGTTGCCGAAGCACAACACAGCCTTTTTGCAATGTCAACAGCGCTGTCAATGGCCGCAAAGCTGGACTCACTTCATCATGATTATGCAAGTGCCTATCGTAATTACCGCAAAGCGACAGAGATCCAGGATTCTTTATGGAATATACGTCAAAGCCGTCAGGTCGCGCAATTACATATCCAATATGAGGTCGAGAGGCGGGATCAGGAAATAAAAAATCAAAACGAAAGGATTCGCCTGCTGGGGTCCCATACTCGTCTCAAACAAACAACACTTCAACAGGAGCGGGCAATGCAATGGTTAATCGCCGGTAGTACGATATTACTGATCTTTTTGCTGATCATCAGTTATCGTGGCTACCTGATAAAGCGCAATTTAAACAAGCAACTTAAAATACAGCGAACGGAAATTGACAGTCAAAATGATTCACTGACAAGTCTGATCAATGTCAAGGATGCCCTACTAGCTGAAAAAGAGTGGCTAATGAAAGAGATACACCACCGGGTGAAAAACAATCTTCAGATAGTTATCAGCTTATTAAGTACACAGTCAAAATATCTAGATAACGATATTGCATACAGCGCTATCAGGGAAAGTCAGCATCGGATGCAGTCTATATCCCTTATTCATCAAAAGTTGTATCAATCGGAAAACCTGGCGCTGGTCGACATGAACGCCTATATCCGCGATCTTGTCTTTTACCTACAGGACAGTTTTTTCACTGCTGACCGAATTATTTTTTCGATGGAGATCTCCTCTATAAGCCTGGATGTGACAAGAGCAGTACCGTTGGGATTGATATTAAACGAGGCGATTACGAATTCCATCAAATATGCATTTCCTGATGACAGACAGGGTGCTATCAGCATCGGTCTTAGGCATTTGGCAAATAATACCACAGTCCTAACCATCCGGGATAACGGTGTAGGACTACCTCACACCATTAATATTTTTAAAAAAAAGTCATTGGGTATGAGTTTAATGCGTGGATTGAGTAAACAGATCAGTGGGGAATTAAGCATAGAAACCGGGGATGGTATGACGGTCAATGTTGAATTTAACAGTGACGAACTTTTAAAAGCAGTTTAATCAAACGCATGGAAAAAAAGATACTAATTGTAGAAGATGAATTTATTATAGCGGATGACCTTTCTTTTATGTTGAAGCATGCAGGTTATCACGTTTGTGGTATTGCAGATTCCTTCGATGAGGCAGTAGGAATGATCAAAAAATTTCAGCCGGAACTGGTTCTCCTGGACATCCACTTAAAAGGCAAACTGACCGGCATCGATTTGGCCCGGCATCTTGGAGAATTGGATATTGCATTTGTCTACTTATCTGCAAATTCAAATCAGAAAATTTTGGAAGAGGCTAAGTCCACTAATCCCTACGGATTTATGGTAAAACCCTTTCGTGAAAAAGATGTGCTGGTAAGCTTGGAGATTGCCGGCTATCTTCACGAACAGAACGCACTAGCCCGAAGAAACAGCGAGCTTTTACTTGAGGGAGCGTTGGTGGATATCGTAAATGAAAATGGTCCGGCTGAACAAAAGCTTTTGAAGTCAGCGAAACTTTTGCAATCACATATTCCATACGATTACCTTGCTATCGGGATGAAAAACGCCGATGATCTAGCCAACCGTGGCAGATCTTTCCTTAGACTTGGATTCAATGAGTATCAGATTATTGGAATAGATGACCTGATAACGGTCGCCGGAACCCGGCGCCAGGAGCTCATGAAGATCATGGAACCTTCGCAGGCAGATCAGATTACAGCGATTTTCAACGGTCTATCATTTCGCGAACTTTGCAGCAAAGATCCTGAAAAGGCTTTGATTGCGAAGACATTCGGTGTAAATGCAAACCTGAACGCACACGTTCCTGTACAAGGTCACAACGGTTTCACCATTTCCTTTTACAGTCGCAAGGATGATACTTATAACAACCGTCATCTTTCGCTCATTAAAAGGTTACAACGCAAACTCAGCCTGCTGGAAGACTGCTTCCGTCAGGCCAGGGATATTCCAGAACCGGCTATCACCAGGCAAATCACAGAAGCTCCAACTCTAACATCCAAAGGTTCATCTAAGCCTGCTTTTGACGGAATAATCGGGACAAGCCATCTGTTGCTTACCGCACTTGACCACCTTACACTTGTGGCGCCTATGGACACCTCGGTACTCATCCTTGGTGAAAGTGGTACAGGGAAGGAACGTTTTGCTAAATCCATACATGCATTTTCCTCGCGTCGTAACAAAGCCTTGGTAACGGTGAATTGTGCTGCCCTTCCGGCACACTTGATAGAATCCGAACTTTTCGGCCATGAAAAAGGTGCATTTACAGGAGCCGTTGACCGTAGGATCGGAAAATTCGAACAAGCTGATGGCGGAACAATTTTTCTTGATGAGATCGGCGAATTGCCATTAGAGTCGCAATCTAAACTCTTAAGAGTGTTACAGGAAAAAGAAATAGAGAGGCTTGGAGGCAGAAATACGATCAAAGTGGATGTCCGGGTAATTGCCGCTACTAATTGTAATCTGGAAAAAGATGTCGCAGCGGGAAAGTTTCGTCTGGATCTGTATTATCGCCTGAATATCTTTCCGATAACACTTCCATCTTTAAGAGACCGTAAGGAAGACATTCCCGAACTCGCTGCACATTTTATCAGCAAATTTAGTGAGAGAGTTGGGAAGCCGGGCATGTCAATTTCACCGCAAGCGCTGACTGATCTTAGAAACTATGACTGGCCTGGTAATGTGCGGGAACTGGAACATGTTGTTGAAAGAAACGTGCTTTTGACAAAAGGCAATGTAATCGAGCAAGTCAGCATTGTAAACGCAGGAAATAAGACTATCGAACGCGTGGAAGAAACCAGGATGAAATCCATAGACGATAACGAACGTGAATACATACTACGGATTTTAAAACAATGTAATGGAAGGATATCCGGACCCGGTGGAGCTGCAGAAATCATGAAAATTCCATCCACCACGCTCAATTCCAAAATGAAAAGACTGGGTATAACCAGACATCACATGAATGGCCTTTAGTCTGGCCATTCCCTTTCTTGACCTACTAATGCGGGAAATTCGAGAAGAAAAATAGTGCAGAAAATCAATGTTTTTCGATTTCCGTAGTTGGCTAGTTTCAACGAAGAATATAATTCTTGGAATGCTGCTAGTACGGTGTGCCGATCCTCCACATCCATAGCCAACCAGACCTGATAACACAGATTTGTTTCGGGATACGTTAAAACATTTTCGACGGTCGTGCCTTCGTACTGCGGTAACGATTGGGAATTATTGATTGCAATATAATGAAGGATCTTGTTGTTGCATCCAAAAACTGCCTTCAACTTGGAAATCATGCGTTGACGCAGATCTGCTGACGCTGCCCGGCACAAGGTAAAGTTTCTGTTCATGAGCTATCTAATTAACAAGGCCTAATATCCCGTTGGTTATCAATAGGCCCCGGTGCCCAATTCCGGTGTCGATAGTGTGGATATACTGGTAGGTGTTCGTTAACTGATCGAAATTGCAATCAATCAAATTAACGCGAAGATCTTTTATTAAAAAGCTTTCACCGTTTTGAACACACTGAACTTCCCGGGGATTCAAGGGCAGGAAATCATCAGTGTAGCCAATCTGATGAAGCCGGATCACCCAGTTCGTCAGTTCTGAATTCATCTTTCTAAATATCTGAGTCTTCATAGTCTGAATTTTAAAATGACTTATACAATGCGCATTCCTAAAACACAAGTATCTGAATAACAGTTTATTAATAACTATTTACAAAATTCATCATACTTCATTTCGTAAATCAGTCGACGTCGCAACGAAATAAAGTTTGTCGTTCTATTCGTCTTTGTCTTCGTCATAATTTCAAGACGTCAACTAACAACGCTATTTCGTAGAATGATTGCTCCCGATTATGATATAAAGCAATCAAAAAAAGTTAAAGAATCATATCAAACTGATTTACAAGTAATTAATTACCGGGCACAAAGATGGAAGCATGAGTGAGGTTAACCATAAAAATTTTAATCGTATGAAACCATCACCGGAACTGCTCACACCAAACAATCACACCCTTGTACTGATAGATTTTGAAGGCCAGATGGCTTTTGCTACCAAAAGTATAGACATCATGACATTGAGAAACAATGCAGGCCTAGTTGCAGGCGCGTCAAAAATATTCGACGTCCACACAATTGTAACAACGGTAGCAGAAGAATCCTTCAGCGGACCTGTGTTCCCGGAAATCGAAGAAGTTTATCCAAAGGCAACCGTCGGATACATTGACCGTACATCAATGAATACTTGGGAAGATAAGGCCGCCTACAATGCGATCAACGAAAACGGTAATACTAAACTGGTTTTCGCCGGCCTGTGGACAAGTGTATGTATCGTTGGACCCACCTTGTCCGCGATTGCAGAGGGCTTTGATACATACGTCATCACAGACGCCTGCGGCGATGTATCTGCCGAAGCGCATGAACGTGCTATAGAGAGGATGTTACAGGCAGGCGCGCGCCCTATGACAGCTTTACAATATCTCCTGGAGTTGCAGCGCGACTGGGCAAGACAGGAAACCTACACAGAGGTGATGGCGCTAGCTACCAAGCATGGAGGTGGGTATGGTGTGGGCATTCAGTATGCCCATCATTTCTTAAGTCATTGAGTAGGTCTTAAATCGACGCCCAATGAAAAACTTTGCTTTTATATTAATTCTACTCGCGTCCAAAATTTGCTTGGCGCAAAACGTACCCTTTAAACAGTTGCGTTATGACGAGGATTACCGTTATCTCACAACTGATACCTCAGATAGCTGGTATAAACGGTTAAAATTCGCGCCTGTTTCCAAGAATAAAGAATCTTTTTTCAGCTTTGGCGGAGAGGTACGTTACCAGTATTTTCACTTTAACAATCAGGATTGGGGAGCCGCTCCTGAAAAGAACGACGGATTTATTCTGACCCGCTATCTCGGACACATTGATTTTCATGCGGGAAATCATTTCAGGACATTTGTACAATTGCAAAGCAGCCTTGCCAATGGTGAAGCTGAATCCCCTTCTCCGGTTGACCAAAACTTGCTTGACGTTCATCAGGCTTTCGTTGACCTAAGCGATGACAATTTAACGCTAAGACTTGGCCGGCAGGAATTATCATACGGCTCTCAACGGCTGGTATCGGTACGGGAGGCACCGAATAACCGACAATCCTTTGACGCGGCAAAATTTATGTTCGCAAAAGGACACTCAAAGTTTGATCTTTTCTTTTCCTATTATGTGACTGCGCGACCCGATATTTTCGATGACAGGATTAACAGTGGCACGCGTTTCTGGGGCGCTTACAGCACTTTTACTAATATTCCCTTCTTGCGTAATATTGACCTGTACTACCTTGTAGTACGAAAAAAAACCGCGGTTTTTGAAGCAGGCAAAGGATTGGAGATGCGCCATTCCGTTGGCAGTCGAATCTGGGCTAGCACAACATTATGGCAGTATGATTTGGAAGGCGTTTACCAATTTGGGAATTTTAATAACGATAGGATTTCTGCTTGGACCATGTCTGCGAACATATCCTATACCCTAAAAAGTTCTGGGCTGGAGCCGAAAATTGGTGTAAAAACGGAAGCTATCAGCGGCGACCGGCAAATGAGAGACGGTCGGTTGAACACATTTAACCCATTATTTCCAAAAGGAGCATATTTTGGATTGGCTGCCTTGATCGGACCGTCCAATTTACTTGATGCACATCCATATGTTGAATTGAATATCTCTAAAAATCTTGTATTCACCGAAGATTGTGACCTATTCTGGCGCATGAGTAAAAATGATGGCCTGTATGCTGTAAATGGCAAGCTAATCTACAGCGGCAACCCCTCGCAGTCCAGATACATCGGCTGGCAACTCGGCAGCACGTTAGAATATTCACCGAATAAACATTTGTATTTACGACAAGAACTAACATGGTTCAATGCGGGCGATTTCATCCGTGCATCAGGCCCAGGAAAGGATATTCTAATGACAGGATCTACTATAACTTATAAATTTTAGAAATGAACATCGATACCATCTTATACAACGGAAAGATTCATACCGTAGATTGTGAAAATCCTGAGGCAACAGCAGTTGCCATTACAGATGGAAAATTTGTAGCTGTCGGAAGTGACAAAGACATACTTATCCTTTGCGACGATGACACTATGCTGATCGACCTGCAAAAGAAACGGGTGATACCCGGCATCAATGATTCTCATACGCACCTCATACGCGGCGGCTTAAATTATAACCTGGAGTTACGCTGGGACGGTGTTCCTTCTTTGGCGGATGCATTGCAAATGCTGAAGAATCAGGTAGAGCGAACGCCATCGCCACAATGGGTTCGTGTGATCGGTGGCTGGAGTGAATATCAATTTGCCGAACGGCGTATGCCTACACTAAAGGAGATAAATGACCTATCGCCGGACACCCCTGTATTCATTCTGCATTTGTATGATCGTGCATTTCTGAATGGTGCCGCTTTAAGGGCAGTTGGCATCACAAAAGAAACAAAGGCACCGGTTGGGGGTCTAATCGAGTTCGGTGCTAATGGTGAGCCTACAGGCATGATCCTGGCGACGCCGAACGCCATGATACTTTATTCTACGTTGGCTAAGGCCCCTAAACTTTCTTATGAATATCAAGTAAATTCCACAAGGCATTACATGAGAGAGATGAATCGGTTTGGGATCACCAGCGTAATTGATGCAGGGGGAGGTTTCCAAAATTATCCCGACGATTACAAGGTCATAAGTGAACTTCATGATAAGAAGCAGCTGACTGTCCGAATTGCCTATAATCTTTTTACCCAGCATCCAAAGGCAGAGGAACAGGATTATGAGCAATGGACAAAAAATGTTAAGCTCTACCAAGGCGATAACATGTATCGCCACAATGGTGCCGGAGAAATGCTCACCTTTTCAGCGGCCGATTTTGAGAATTTTCTTCAGCCAAGGCCTGACCTCCCTCCGACCATGGAAGAAGAGTTAGAGCGTGTTGTTCGTCTCCTTGTTGAAAACCGGTGGCCATTCAGACTTCACGCAACTTACAATGAAAGTATTTCCCGGTTCCTAAACGTTTTCGAAAAAGTTGATAAGGAGATACCATTTGCCGGACTTCCCTGGATATTCGATCACGCAGAGACAATTGACGAAAAAAATATGGAAAGGGTAAAAGCCTTGGGCGGCGGCATTGCCATTCAAAGCAGGATGGCTTTCCAGGGAGAATACTTTTACGATCGTTATGGCAAAGAGAAAAGCGCACAAACCCCACCTGTCACTAATATGCTGGAAATGGGCATCCCGGTAGGCGGTGGAACAGATGCTACACGTGTATCCAGCTACAATCCGTGGCTGGGTATATACTGGCTTACCTCGGGCAGAACCATAGGCGGACTGCAGCTTTATGATGAAAGAAATCGGCTCAGCCGGGCGACCGCATTAGAAATTTATACCCGGGGAAGCGCCTGGTTTTCAGGCGAGCAGCAGAAAAAAGGCAGTATCAGTAAAGGACAACTGGCAGATCTTGTTGTTCTTGACCGTGATTTATTTACTGTCAATGAAGAGGAGATTAAATCAATTGAAGCGGAACTTACGATAGTTGATGGGCAAATTGTGTATGCCGCAGGATTTTTTTCCAAATATGACCCTCCGTCTGTTCCAATACTTCCAGACTGGTCACCGAACAACTACAACCATGGTTATTATAACGTTAAAGGCAAACAGGCACTCGCCGAAGTCAGGAAAGCGAAGCTGGCGTTGCAGCAGCAACTAGTAACGGCAAAAATTCATCAATGCTCAGGCAGTTGTAATCTTCATGGCCACGATCACAACCAGGCCAGACTAAGCGAGATTCCGGTAAATGATTTTCAGGCTTTTTGGGGCGTATTTGGGTGTTCATGTTTTGCATTTTAATCAGGCAATGGAATTGATCAAATCTCTTTTGTATTCAGATGCAGGTAGCCAGCTCAATAACTGGGCGTTATGTGGCTTTCGGGTTTTGCTTTCTGTCGAACTATTTGCCGTTCACGGCATGAAGAAATTCAGGCTCAGCAACGGCTGGCGGGAGGTTGTTCCCAATCCTTTCCATTTGCCCGAAAGATTGAACAGCTTTGTTGCAACCTTTTCGGACACCGTTGTCCCTGCCTTTGTGATCTTAGGAATTGCGACCAGGCTGGTTATCTTGCCTACTATAGGAGTAACCGCAGTAGGCTACTTTGTTGTTCACCGTAAAGATGCACCTGAGGTACGAGACGTCCCCTATATTTATACATTATGTTTTTTAGTCCTGCTCTTTATGGGACCAGGCAGCGTTTCTATCGACCGTCAGTTATCTTCATTATTATAATACGCTATGGAAAATCAAAACGTCATCAGGAACACCTCATTGCTGCTCGCCTTTGCAGCGGGCTTTTGTGACACCGTAACTTTCGTTGCAGCTGGTGAACTTTTTTCTGCACATGTGACGGGCAACTTTATTGTTTTTGCTTATGACCTTATCCGGCATGCAGATCCGCACAGCTGGCGCAAGCTTCTCAGTTTTCCTTTATTCATTTTATCGATAATGGTCGGTGGAAGGATTGCAAAGCGATCATCTAATAAATTTCTCCTTCTAGTCCTCGAAAGCATACTGCTAATGATCGCCGGTATCCTATCGATCGTCTTGAACGTCGGCCAAGGATCTGTTTGGCAATTACAATTAATCTCAGCTTTGATTATCATCGGTATGGCCTTTCAAAATACTTTTGGCAAATTGAACAGTAAAGCCACGTATGGCCTGACAACGGTGATGACAGGTAACGTAACTCAAGCGTCTTTGGATTTGGTCACCGGGATTACCGATAAAAATTCAAGTTCGGAAAGCTGGTCAAGCTTCGGCAAACAGACAGTCTTAATCTTTGGCTTTTTAGTTGGCTGCCTGACTGGCGCGTTAATAGCACGGCAAATCGGACTTGCATCTGTGTTGTTACCAGGTGGGCTGCTATTTGGCTGGCTGATTGTCGGCAAGCGATTTACAACTCAAGCCGATCAGTAGATCATGCACCAAAGTCTTTACGGATACCCAATTTTTTCATTTTTGAATTGAGGGTGGTCGGAGGCAGGTTCAATAGACTGGCTGCTCCGCCCTCACCCCAAATTTTTCCGTTACACTTTTTCAAGGCGGCCATAATATGAGCCCGCTCGCCATCACTCATTGTACTGATCACTGGTTCCGGAGTTGCTGAAGTTGAATGTTGGTGAGGCTCTAATTGAGTTGGTAATGCCATATTGGTGATCATGTCATCTTTAGTCAGCAGTACATTCCTTTCAATAAGGTTTTCCAGTTCGCGGATATTGCCGGGCCAGTGATAATTAGTCATATTTTCAAGGACCTGTGGAGAGATGCCTCGGACTGTTTTGCCTATTTTCCTGGCATAAATTGCAAGAAAGTGATTAGCAAGGTCAGGAATATCTTCCTTTCTGTCCCTTAATGGCGGCATGACGATAGGAAAAACGTTGATGCGGTAAAATAGGTCCAGCCTGAAACGGCCTTCAGCAACTTCCTTGGTCAGGTCACGATTGGTCGCGGCAATTATACGTACATCCGTTTTTATGACGGTACGTCCGCCGATACGTTCAATTTCTCTTTCCTGCAGTACCCGTAAGAGCTTAGATTGTGATTCAAGGGGCAATTCCCCTATCTCGTCGAGGAATATCGTACCGGAATGGGCTTGTTCGAATCTTCCGATCTTTTTTTCGTGCGCACCTGTAAATGCACCTTTCTCGTGACCGAAAAGTTCAGAGTCTATCAGAGATGTGGGAAGCGCCGCACAATTAATTTTTATAAATGGTTTATCTTTACGTAATGACAATGCATGAATGCGCTCTGCGATCTTCTCTTTTCCTGTACCACTCTCCCCAAGGATCAGCACTGAAGCGTCAGCTCTGGCGACTTGAGTTACATTGTCAAATACGTTAAGCAGCAAGTAACTGTTACCGATAATGCCACTGAAGGGATTTGGCTGAGAAGAAATGACTGCAGGCTGTTTTTTCGTGTAGTTTTCGTTGCCTGATGACAGTGGACTATCCTCATGATTTAACATTTTATCCGTAAAATTTTCTACCACAGGCTGAAACCGGTTACATAACAGCAAATGATCCGGCTGATAGGCATCAGGACGACGACTGTAAAAATTGAAATAAGCTACTCTGCCTCCCGGCAACATCACAGGGAGAGTCAAATGCGAACGTAAATGATATTTGTCAGTATAAACTTTTTTCAGGGAGGGTGATTGCAGCAAAGCATCTAATTCATTTCCATCATACCACGTCGCAATCTGGCCTTTTATGTCATTTGACTTTAAACGTACTAGTTCATTCAATTTCAAACTTGTGATCATCATTAATTCGTTCACGCCGATCACCTGATATTCATCATACCCTGTCCTGTAAAAGCCTAACTCATAAAAAGTATCATGATTGTCCTGTGCCAGGCCGAAAGACAGGAATTCAAAAGGTATGTATGGCTGAACCGCCTTCCCGAACTGTAGCATCTTCAGTTCCCAGGTTTGGGAAGAAGCAAGGATCTCTGCTGCTTTTTTTTGTAGATGCGCTGTTTGCCGTGATCCGTTCTCCAAGAGGTTGTCGTGTCGATAAACCGCGATATCGAGTGCTGTCAGTACGTCTTTATCCCGGAACGGTTTTATAACAAACCCGTAAGGATTGGTCATTTTTGCGGCGTCTAAGACTTTTTGGTTAGAATTTGCGGAAATGTAGATAAAGGGAATATTCATATCTGTGAGCGTCCCTGCAAGGTCAATGCCCGTTAGCTTTCCTTTCAGGTAAATATCCAGCAGCACAAACTCAGGTTTATATTCCTCTAACATTTGAAGAGCTTCGTTTACACTGTCTGCGATTCCGCAGACAGAATAACCTGCCTGTTTAAGTATGTTAGCCAGCACATCCCCTATTATAAATTCGTCTTCAACGATCAGTATGCGTTTTCTATCCACAATCTTCAGATCTACTAAAATTTGAGTTTTAAATATAACATTTATTGGCAGCCCTGCTTAATTTAAACTTTGGTTCGCTTTATATTGATTGCTTGAACACGCTGACGCCTCAATGCAGAGAAAAAGTTTACAACATTATACTCTTATGGCAGACCGGCAGCATCCTTCGCTATCAGATGATTAAGTTCCAATAAGTATTGACATGTCTGCGGTTAAGTTATTAAGGCTTGAAGTACCCAATTTTTTTATAAAGTAGCGTATAATCAAATAACGGTCGGCTTTAATCAACCCCTGATTTAAAACGCTCGGGCCATTTCTAGAGAACTTTTACTGCCTAAACGTTAGTCAGCTATCACAAAGCTTGCCATTAACATGACTCGACTGGTTAAGGCAAAAGAAGTCTTTTAATAGTGCCAAAATCGCCTATACGAATTCACAACTTGATTGAGCCATTGAAAAAACATCGATATTTCGTTGTTAAGGCAGCGAAATATCGCTGTTGTAAAGTTATCTTTCTTAACACTTTCATCTCAATTGTCAAATAAAAAGCACGTTTAAAAAATTAGATGTTTAAACATTTATTTCAAGCTACCTTTGCTTCATTAAAAAAATAAATATGAAAAAGATCACTTTAGTAATAATGGCCTCAGTAATGATAATTGCTTCAGCCTTTAAGACAGTAAAATTTGAAACTTATAAAATCGACACCCAGAAAAGTGTGATTGAATGGAATGGTAAAAAGATCGGTGGGCAACACAATGGAGAATTAAGACTTTCATCAGGTTCGATCACAACAAGTAATAACGTTCCATCGAAAGGAATCTTTGTGATTGATATGACGACCATCACTAATAAAGATTTAACCGATGCTGAATACAATGCCAAACTTCTTGGTCATTTGAAATCGGACGATTTTTTCGGTGTTAGCAAATTTCCTACAGCACAATTTGTTATCACCCGCATCAATGACGCAAAAAACGGTAACATTAATATTTCCGGAAATTTAACAATTAAAGGAATTACAAAGCCGATAACATTTATGAGCGCTTATACTATCAATGGTAATACGCTAACTGCAAAAGCCGTCAACGTTAAGGTTGATCGTACCAAATATGATATCCGTTATGGCTCGAAAAGCTTCTTTGATAGTATCGGGGACAAAGCGATCGACGACGATTTTATATTGAATATCAACATCGTCGCTACAAAGTAAAATAGGTTGATTAGTGTAGGATGGTTAGCCGGCTCGGATCTCTGGGCCGGCTTTTTCTTGTTCAGTGAAGCTTAAAATTTTTGAGAACAATCTTCCAGTGTGTAGTTTCGGTGTAGTCATACTAGCAAGTTCATATTAAGCTTACTTAAGACCATCTTGCCCTTTATGAACTGGCCGCAATCAAAATTTTGTACTTTTACCCGATGACTTTATATGAGTTCAACACCTTGGATATGAATGATAAAGCTGAAGCGCTTTGGCAGGGAACGTTCCTTGGTGAGCGCCATGCAGATGGTTTGACCATTCAACTTTACTCCGTAAAAGCTTTCTATGCAGAAATATTTTACGAGGTTAAAAAAAATAAAATTATCGACATTCAAGCCTTCACTTCCAGGCAACAATTAGGGCCATATTTAGCGCAGATCAAATTCATTTAATGAAAAAAAAATTATTAAGTGTGGCACTGTGCTTTGGCCCACTAGTGTTGGTATCCTGGGGTTATAAAGGTCATCGTGCCATTGCGACCATCGCACAAAAACACTTGACCAGCAATACGGCCTATGTCGTTTCCGGTTACTTAAATGGTGAGCCAATGGCTGAAGTAGCAACATGGGCAGACGAAAATAGAAATCATAAAACTGCAGGCTGGCATTATTTAAATTTACCCATAGATTTAAGCCGTGACGCTTTCAAAGCACGGGTTTTGCAAAGCGATAACAATGTTTACTCGGCTATTCTTAAAACAGAGGCAAGCTTAAGAGATAATAAATTGTCTGCTGAAGAAAAAAATGAAGCCCTCAAATATCTGATTCATCTAGTTGGCGACGCACATCAACCTATGCATGTCAGCCGAAAAGAAGATAAAGGCGGCAACACCATTCAAGTTCGTTTTGATAATAAAGGAACTAATCTACACAGTCTCTGGGACAGCAAACTAATTGACAATGAAGGATTAAGCGAGGCCGACATTGTTAAAAATTATGATGTGGCGACTCCCAATCAAATCAGGCAATGGCAATCAGACAGCCCGATTGAATGGCTTTGGGAAAGCTATCAAATCAGTAGCGAACTTTACCGAAGCTCAAAATCGGGGCAAGACATAAACAATACTTACTACGAAAAATATATACAGGTAATTCATAAGCGCATTGACCAGGCTGGAGTTCGGCTGGCCGGAGAACTTAATAAATTATTGACCTCTAAGACAGTGCCTAAGGGGGGTGAAAATGTTGATTTGAAGAAAACGCTTGAGAACAATGCAACCAAAGGGATCATTGTTGGAAACGTTGCTCTCAAAGATGTGAGTAATTTTGTAGGTAAAACGGTGTCCGTTTCAGGTAAGGTCTACGATTTGAAAGATATTGGAAGTATGGTATTAGTAAATCTTGGCGCAGCTTACCCAAATCAGTTATTAACGGTGGTTTTGAAAGGTAAAGCTAAAGAGCTGAGGTTAACCCTTACAGATAAGACGATAACAGTTACCGGTGAGGTTATTGAGTATAAAGGTTCGCCGGAAATCATAATTTCTGAACAGTCGCAAATCAACCTTTGATAAACAACTGTTGATCCAGATATTTAGGGGATGTCGGCTGTAACTGGTCGATATAGTTGTTGTTAACGCAATTTTGATTGACCTCTATTCAGGCTAGTTCAATAGTATCTGTCGTTGATTTAACTGAAGCCGAGCCCTCTCAATCATTTTTGAATATAATAAATGTCTCTAGAGACTAGTACAGGCGCGACGTTTTAAATCTGCTGTTATAAATTTGTTGAACTGTGCAGGTTACCTTCTTTGATAATTCATGTAAGTTGATATATTAGCGAAAACCTAACATTATCACATGGACAAAAATTCGGCACTCATTTTATTAAGGAAAGCACTTGATAACCCGACTGCTCAATTCAGGACAAACCAATGGGAAGCTATAGACCAATTAGTTAATCACAGAAAAAAGTTGTTAGTTGTTGAGAGAACCGGCTGGGGCAAAAGTTCAGTTTATTTTATCAGCACCCGAATATTGAGAAACCAAGGTAAAGGTCCTACAATAATCATATCACCGCTTCTTGCCTTAATGAGGAATCAGTTGGAGGCTGCTAGTCGCCTGGGAATAAGGGCTGTTTCTATTAATTCAACTAATGTAGCTGAATGGCAGTCGATTAAAAAGCAAGTACTAGCCAATGATGTTGATGCATTGCTCATATCCCCTGAACGGCTTGCTAACGACGGTTTTATGGATGACATCTTGAGACCCATAGCAAATAGAATAGGCCTTTTTGTTGTTGATGAAGCGCATTGCATTTCTGATTGGGGACATGATTTCAGAACTGATTATAGAAGGATTACCAGTATTTTACGATTTATGCCAGACGGCATGCCTGTTCTTGGCACAACCGCTACTGCCAATAAAAGGGTTATGAATGACATTTCCGAGCAACTGGGAAATATCGAGATTATAAGAGGTTCTCTTGTTAGAGATAGCTTGATTCTGCAAAATATAAATTTGGATGATCCTGCGGTACGGCTTGCCTGGCTGAGGGAGAATTTGCCAAAAATATCGGGGAGCGGAATAATATACACACTTACGATTCGTGACGCGATTCATGTCGCTGATTATTTAAACAGTCACGGGATTTATGTTGCCGCTTATTATGGAAGTGTCACGCACATAGATTATGAAACTGCAGACGACTACCGCAGACATCTAGAAGACGCGCTGTACAATAATAAAATTAAGGCATTAATATCTACCTCTGCGCTGGGAATGGGGTATGACAAACCAGACCTTAGCTTTGTCATTCACTACCAGGCACCCGGCTCAATCATTGCATATTACCAGCAAGTTGGTCGTGCAGGGCGGGCTATAGATCGAGCTTATGGTGTTCTCCTTGCAGGGCGAGAAGACGAAGAAATTCATCAGTTTTTTATTAGATCTGCGTTTCCTTCCCAAGCAAGAGTTGACACGATTTTAAGCATACTTGAACAAAACGACGGGCTGTCTGTGGACAATCTTACAGATAATATAAATCTTAGAAAAGGTCAAATAGAGCAGGTATTAAAATATTTGAGTGTTGAACAACCCTCCCCTATCACTAAAATTGGCACGAGATGGTACAGAACAGCTGTGGAGTATGTAATTGACAAGGAGAAAATCTCACGGCTCACTGTCCAAAAAGCATTAGAATGGCAACAAGTCCAGGAATACATCGATTATAGCGGTTGTTTGATGAATTTTCTACAAAACGCCTTGGACGATACATCTCAAGTTCCATGTGGGAGATGCAGCTCTTGTTTAAAAAGAGCAATATTCAGCGGCCAGCCGAATAGGGAGTATATTTTAGAAGCAGGTCTTTTTTTAAGAAATTCAGAGTTTCCACTGGAACCCCGCAAACTGCTCATTACAGGGGGATTGCCGAGCTATGGTTGGGGACGAGCTTTACCTTTTCATCTACGGGCTGAAGTTGGTAGGGTACTATCACAGTGGGAAGATGCTGGTTGGGGAGGTATGGTAGCTACCGACAAGCACAAAGGACATTTTCGTGATGAACTTGTTGATGCTATGGAGGAAATGATAAAAAAAAGGTGGAACCCTGAACCTGCACCGCGATGGATTACTTGTGTTCCTTCAAATAGACATCCCGAATTAGTGTCAAACTTTGCCAGGAGACTTGGAGAAAAATTAGGAATTCCCTTTCTTCCGGTAGTTGTGAAAGTAAAAGAAACTGAACCTCAGAAAGCACAGGCAAACAGTTCATTTCAGTGCCGTAATCTTGATGGAGTATTTGGCATTGACGGCGATATAAGTGATGAACCGGTAATATTAATTGACGATGCGACAGATTCTGGCTGGACATTTACTATAATTGCTGCTTTGTTACGTCAATCAGGAAGTGGCTTAGTTTATCCTGTCGCCCTTACATCTACATCAGTAAATTAATTATGATCACAGAAAGAACAAAAGCAATATTGCTGTTCACTTCTTACCTTTCTAAAGACCTAGACAAAGAAAATAAACCCCTGTCCTTAACCGAGTGGAACAAATTGGTCAAATGGCTGCAGCAAAAAAATATCTTTCCTGAAGCCTTTTTATCTGGAGAATCATTTTCATTAATAAACTCTTGGAATGACCAGTCCATCAGCAGAAACCGTCTCGCTGGCTTACTGGAGAGAAAGACAGCCTTGGCAATTGCGTTGGATAAATGGTCACGTGCCGGCGTTTGGATTATTAGTAGAGGTGATCGAACTTACCCACAAGTATTAAAAGACCGATTGAAGGGCGCGGCACCCAATATCCTGTTCGGCATAGGTGATCAAAGTATAATGAACGGGCATTTTGTAGGTGTAATTGGATCTCGAAATGCTTCAGATGAGGATTTGCATTTGTCAGAAAATATAGGTTTACAAATAAATCAACAAAACTTTGGGATTGTATCCGGTGGTGCTAAAGGTGTCGATGAAGCCGCTATGCTTGGCGCACTAAAATCAGGAGGTAAGTCTGTTGGCTTCTTAGCTGATTCCCTTATCAAAAAATCTACGAGTTCCACCTTTCGCAATTACATAATAAAAAATCAGTTAGTCCTGATCAGTCCCTATAATCCGGAAGCCAGTTTTAACGCCGGCAATGCCATGGGACGTAACAAGTTAATCTATGCGTTTTCGAAAGCATCGATAGTTGTAATTTCCGATGTTAAAGGGGGTACATGGGAAGGTGCAAAAGAAAATTTAAAAAATAATTGGACAAAACTTTGGGTTTGCCAATCCACTACCCAAGGCAATAAAGAAATTGTTAAATTGGGCGGACGCTGGTTAAGCGATTCGTTAAAACTCGATGTAAAACATCTAGTTACAAATTCAATTGAACATTCTGAAAACTTATTTTCAACCACTGCAGAACTCAAAAGCAATGAGCAGAAAAATGATTTCCTATCCGATTCAATCCCTGAGGACATTAAAGATAAAAGCAACAAGCAGACGGTCTGGATGGATATAAATACTATGACCAGCTTTGATTTCTTTTTATTACAGTGGTTTGGAACATTCGGTGCCTCTCACATCAATAAATTAGACTTATGTGACAAATTTCAACTTACCCTGAAACAAGTCGAAGTCTGGTTAGACTTGGCAGTCTGCAACGAAATAGCAGTCAAGGTAAAAGACAACAAAAAATCAACCTGGGCCTTAGAAAAACAAATAAAATTGAATAAAAATTAGCAGTATCAACGTTCAACTACAACTTTTACGGCATAGAGGGCAATCAAAACAAGCTTTTCTGCTCTGCAGGCGGCTCTTCCATTCCGTAAACAGGCAGTTTCTTTCCCCAGTCATAAAATGCATCAGGCACGATCCCCTCAGGCTTTGGTTTGCGGCTGCGAATAGAATAGACAGGGTGATGTGCGATCGCATCGGAAGGCATTTCAAAATGAAAAAACTCGTCCATATCATCATCACCCAGATCATCGAGCACCCAGGCCTGTTCCATCTCGGGGGTCAGGAATAAAGGCATGCGGTGTTTGTTCTCGCCTGCATTGTGTATCCATTTCATTTTGTCGTTAGCCGTCCGGGTGATCATGGTAAATGTTGCTGTATTGTACAACTCACCGGTATACTGGTCGACTTCCTGACTGACCTGATACAAAGCAGGCACATAAAATTGCTTGCGGCCTTCCAGACTGATATGGTAAGGAATCTTATTTCTAAAACCTTTAACCTCCTGATGTTCATAAATACCTGTCGTCGGAATCAAGCAACGATTTTGTCTTATGCGGTACCAATATGATTTTTTATCACCGAGGATCCTTTCTGAACGTGCATTGACCATGTTTGAGCGCTGCAGTTGTCGTTCGCGTGGATCATCGATCCAGGTATTGATCACGCCCCAACCCATATTCGCCAGCGCGAGCGCTTTGCGGTTAACCACGATCGGGTAAGTAGGCAGCACCTCGCAGGTCACATGAACCATATCTGTAGGGTAATGGCCGGGATTAGGCGCTAACTGGATTCCTTTAAAATCCTCAGTGACAACTTTTATTTCAGAATGGAAGCTTATGTCTCTGCACATCAGTCTATTTGATCATGTCATAAAATAACGCCATATGCTTTTGATCCCCCGAAGTGATCTCCGCTTTTAAGCGACCGTATTCCACAAATATACGAACATCGTAACGCTCTTCCTTCTTCATTCGGATAGCGTAAATGTAAGCTGCAACGGCTTTTTGATAAGCCTTTTGCAAGCGCTGTTCATGTTTTTTATCTATGGTACCATTGAAGAACATGCCGATACCGCTTGCGGTTTTTACAAGCTTGATTACCGTCTGGTATTGATCAAGGTCGAGCAGGCTTCGCATCTTGCCTTCTTTTGGTCTTAATTCAGATTCATGCCAGCGAGCTTCCTGTTCACTCGCATAGGCAGATAACATGAAGGTCTGCTGCGGGTGCAGTCCAGGCCATTGAAAACGTTGAATGACCACAAAAGGCTTGCCTGCCGCCATCAATTTATGGATGGTGTCTTCCTTGATCCGAAGAAACGGATTATAAAACAAGCTATCAGTCATTTAGCGCAAACTTGAAAAATATTTTCAAACATAAACATTTTGCTAATATTTTTAGTATTAGTTTTGTTGTCCGTATCAGATCAAAGTTATTCAAATGAGTGCAGAGCGCCAGATCATCCACATGGACCAGGACGCATTTTTTGTTTCCGTCGAGGTCCGTAAGAACCCTAAACTGACAGGCAAACCGGTTATCATCGGCAGCCTGTCAGACCGTGGTGTGGTGGCTTCCTGCAGTTATGAGGCCAGGAAATTCGGTATTCACGCCGCAATGCCGGCACGGATGGCGCGCATGCTTTGCCCTCATGGTGTTTGGATAAGGGGAAATATGGATGAGTATTCAAAGGCTTCGCACGAGATCACCGAAATTTTGAAAGAGAGTGTTCCGCTGATCGAAAAAGCCAGTATCGATGAACATTATATCGATATGACGGGGATGGACAAACATTTTGGCACGCTACAATATGCGAAAGAGTTGCGTGCAAAAGTGATGAAAGCGACAGCACTGCCGATCTCATTTGGTCTTTCTGTTAACAAGACGGTGTCGAAGATGGCGACCAACGAATGTAAGCCGAACGGTGAATTGAATATTGAAAAAGCTGTCGTGCAGCCTTTCCTGAACCCGCTTTCCATCAGGAAGATCCCTGGGCTTGGCGAAAAAACTTTTATCAAGCTGAGCGATATGGGTATCAAGCGTATCTACGAATTATCGCAGGTCCATCCGGAATATATGCATAGTATTTTGGGAAAGAACGGTATTTGGCTTTTGCAAAAAGCTAAGGGTATCGATGATTCGCCGATCGTGCCTTACCAGGAACAAAAATCGATCGGAACACAAAGCACTTTCAAGAACGATAGCATCGACCTCGTTTCTATCAATCATTTGCTAACCGCCATGGTGATGGACCTCGCATTTGAATTACGACAAAAAAAGAAGCAAACCACCTGCGTAACGGTAACGGTCAGGTATTCGACAAGGGAGGACGTTACCAAGCAAGCCACTATACCCTATACAGCGCTGGACGAACCGCTGATCAAAAAAGTGAAAGAACTCTTTAAACAGGCCTATCAAAAACGTTTGCTGATCAGGCTTGTCGGTGTTAGGCTCTCAAATTTGGTCAACGGTTTTGAGCAAATTGCTTTGTACAGCGAATCGGAAGAGCAGTACAGTCTTTGCCAGGCCATGGATAAAATCCGTCGTCGATTCGGAACGGACGCGATCAAATTAGCTTCAGCCATAAATTTAAACCTGTAAGCAAATGTACCTGAACGTCCATTCCCAATACAGCTTACGCTACGGCACCATGTCTATCCCGACACTGGTCGAAGAAGCTTTTGCCCGGGGAGTGACCCAGATGGTCCTCACCGACATCAACAATTCGACGGGTATCATGGAATTCATGCGCGAATGCTTAGATAAAGGGATCAAGCCTATTGCCGGCATGGAGTACAGACGAGATAAGCAATTGCTTTTCATCGGGATTGCCCGGAACAAGGAAGGCATGAAGGAATTAAACGATTTCCGAACGGAATATAATCTTGAGCAAAAGGCGCTGCCCCATGTTGCTCCTACGTTTGTAAACGCTTTTGTTGTCTATCCGTACGGCCATCGGCACCCGCTTAAGGAAAATGAGTATTTGGGAATCCGTTATGACCAGTTGAATCGCTTGTTTAATGCAGATCTTAGTGACATCAAAGACAAATTGGTGGCACTTCAACCGGTCTTTATAGCGGATAAGATCGACTATCGTTTGCATGAATATCTGCGGGGCATCGATCTGAATGTGGTGCTGACCGAAGTTGATCCGGAGGATAAGTGCGCAAAGACAGATATGTTCCTTCCGCCCGGCCAGCTCGAAGCCAAATTCGCGAGGTATGGTTTTATCTTGGATAATACCCGGAACCTGATGAACTGTTGTGTAATGGACTATCCTAAAGGAAGGGTCAATCTGAACCGCAGGACCTTTACCGGTAATAAGAAGAACGACAGGGAGCTGCTAGAAAAGCTGGCGAACAGCGGCATGGAGTATCGTTACGGCAAATCCAATAAGGAAGCGATCCGTCGAGTCAAACACGAACTCAAGGTCATCTATGAACTTGATTTTTGCGCCTACTTCTTAATTACCTGGGATATCATTCGATATTCCAGCTCACAGGGTTATTACCACGTTGGTCGGGGCTCCGGCGCGAATAGCATCGTTGCCTATTGTTTAAAGATAACGGATGTTGATCCTATTGAGTTAGACCTGTATTTTGAAAGATTCCTGAACGCACAGAGAACGTCTCCCCCAGATTTTGATATAGACTATTCGTGGGATGAGCGTGAAGATGTTCAGGATTACATCTTTAAGCGTTACGGCAGTCAACATACAGCATTACTGGGAACAATGTCGACGTTTAAAGACCGCAGCATCATTCGAGAGATCGGTAAGGTTATGGGATTGCCCAAGTCAGAGATCGACAGTTTTACAGATCAGACGCAGGCCGCTGTCAACCAAAACAACGAAACCTTTAGAAAGATCGTCGCTATTCACGAGCGAATGGCTAATATGCCAAATCAGCGATCCATTCATGCGGGAGGGATATTGATCACAGAAGACCCCATCACCTACTACACCGCCTTAGACCTTCCGCCGAAAGGTATGGCGACGGTACAATGGGACATGTATGAAGCGGAGAAGATCGGTTTTGATAAATATGATATTTTAAGCCAGCGGGGCATCGGGCATATCAAGATGGCCGTACGGTTGGTGGAGGAGAACCAGCAGCGGAAGATCGACATTCATCAGGTCAAAAATTTCATGAAAGACCCTTCAGTTAATGCCAACCTAAGGATTGGCAATACAAAAGGCTGCTTTTACATTGAATCTCCAGCCATGATCCAGTTGAACCGAAAGCTCAAATGTGACAGCTATCTTGTTCTGGTAGCGGCAAGCTCCATCATTCGGCCCGGTGTTGCAAGTTCGGGGATGATGGGAACTTTCATCAAATATCACAATGCCCCGGAAACGGTGTCCTATCTTCACCCGGTCATGAAAGAGATCTTGAAGGAGACCTATGGCGTTATGGTTTACCAGGAAGATGTGATCAAGGTTTGTATTCATTTTGCGGGGATGGACGGTACGGATGCGGACATTTTAAGACGAGGCATGAGCGGAAAGTACCGGTCCAAAAAAGAATTCGACAGGTTGGTACAACGTTTTCATGAGCTGGCCATCAAAGCAGGGCGTCCGGAAGAGGTTGTCAAGGAGGTATGGCGGCAAGTGTCTTCGTTTGCAGGTTACAGTTTTTCAAAAGCACATTCCGCAAGCTTTGCCGTGGAAAGCTACCAGAGCCTATACCTTAAAACTTATTACCCACGGGAATTCATGGTAGCTGTTTTAAACAATTACGGTGGATTTTATGACAGGGCGCTTTACGTGCAGGAGCTACAGCGCTCAGGGGGAATTGTGCATCTGCCCTGTGTCAACAACAGTGATACGATCGTAAATATACAAGGCGTGGATGTTTACCTTGGGCTCGTTGGCATCCATGGTTTGAACGAGCATTTCATCCAACTGATCCCGGAGGAGCGGAAAGCGCATGGTGTTTATCAAAGCCTGGAGGACCTTATAAAAAGAACGGGCATCGGTTTAGAGCAAGCGATCATTCTCATTCGTGTCGGCGCACTGCGATTTACAGGTAAAAGCAAAAAAGAACTACTCTGGGCAGTTCATTTATTGTTAGGTGCAAAAGTTAAACCAAGCAATGATGCTGAACTATTTCAAGTGGAATCAAGAAACTATTCACTGCCTGTTTTGGTCAATACGAGATTAGAAGATGCTTATCACGAACTGGAACTGCTGGGGTTTCCATTAAGCATGACGATGTTCGATCTTTTGCAGACCGATTACCGAGGTGATATTTATGCAGCAGATCTGATCAATCATGTAGGAGAATCCGTCAGGATGGTTGGCGAATACGTTTGTGAAAAGACGGTGGTCACCAAAAGGAACGAAAAGATGTGGTTTGGTAATTTCCTTGATGCCGATGGAAATAGTTTCGACACTGTACATTTTCCAAACAACACGCCGGCCTATCCATTCCGGGGGAAAGGGTGCTATCTAATTCTCGGCAAGGTCGTTGCCGAATTTGGTTTCGCCAGTTTGGAGGTGATGAAATTTGCAAAGCTCCCTATTCTACCAAATCCAGTGATCTCATAATTAATTCATAATGGACAGGATACAAATCAAGTGCGCAATTGATGGCGCAGAAACTGAACTTCAATTAGATAAAAAAGCAATGCCTGGGGAGGCGGGTCCGTGTTATATGGTTACGATGAGCGGATGTTTTCGAGGATATATAGCTTATCAAAAAACAGGATGTTACCGGTCGATCGGGATACCGAATCTGTCAGACGAGGAATTGCAAACCATAAGCGCAAAGCTGACGACAAAGAGACGATAATTTTGTACATTGGATGATGACGTTTAACATCGGAGAATCATACGAGGTTGCTTGTGCTGAAATACAGATGGATGACGGCCGGATCTATGATATACCGATCTTTGATCATTTGCATGCGGACAATGCTTTTGACTTTCCGCATGAACACTATCACATTGACGGTAGGTTTTACATGGAACCAAGAATGCTCCACCACTTTAGCCTTCGTCATGGACGGACGTCCGCAGTGATTCCGGTAAAGGGTCAAACCAGCTATAAGTTGATAGGGATCTGCAAAAAGCAACTGCGCTGCACCGGGCATGCAACAGGTCTTATCGTTCCGGACCCGCCGAATGAAAAACAGAAGCCTAAGGTTGACATGTATCGGCGCTGGTATGATAGTTTTGTAGGAAAGAGGTGTACCGGACGTAAATGCCCTCACCTTGGCACCGCTATGCTTGAAAGCAACGGTATACTCGTGTGTCCGCTACATAATCTTGTAGCCGATGTGGAGAGCCTATGTATTGTGCCGTACTCTAAATCTTGACCTAGCTTATTTTGTATTCGGTTACTTAAAATAAAATCCCCTGAACAATCGCTGCCAGGGAATTTTAACCTAAACCTTATCACAATTAACAGGCAGGTTGCCCGCTAAATTCTGCAAGATACTATATTTTAATTAACGACGAAGCGCACCGCGCGCTTTAGAGCGCATATACTCGTTGAACATCCGCTCATGAAAACGACGTTCAGCTTTTCTTTTGTTACGTCTTGAAGCGATCCAGAAAAACAAACCCCAGATAGCAAACGCGACGCCGAAACAAGGAAAGGGGTTCTTCGCCCCGAGTGCACCAAGTAAAGCAAACGTGGAAACTACGCTGCACGTTAAAAACAGGATAACATTCTTTTTCATATGATTCGATACTATAAATATACTAATTACATTAGCAAGTTCCTATTAATTGATCAATTTATTTCGTAGATCCTGTTATTCTGCCGCGCTATTTGAACACGTTTGCGTATCGTATCAATTAAGTCTGAACTTGGAATTCCCATCAGTTTAAGGGTAGGCGTCTCCAGGTCCGTACTCTTCAGGATGACGTTCATTAACCCAAATAATTGCAATAGCGGAGGTTGCGTAATGATATAATCTTTAATGCGATACATTTCCAGTTCGTCCATTCGTTTGAACAATATTCCCCTGCTGGAACGGATCCTATCTTTGCCGATCAGATAGCGGTTGCTGCGTATCACAAGCAGCTTACACCACCCTGCGATGATACATCCTATGCTGAAGAAAATCAGATAAGCGGATGCATACCAGGCAAGAAAAAGAAAGACAAGCGAAAGTAACATTAGGTGGGCGGTCTTCAGGACGGCAAAACTGATAGCCGGCCTGAGTGTGAATTCATGGTTTTGAGTCATCGTGCAATTGGTCTAAAAAAGTATTAAAGCGTTTGGGTTTTAAGGTTTTGATGCCGGTTCTAAGCGATGCCGCTTTTTCGAAAAAGTTGAGACTGATCTTGTCAACAGGAAGTTCAATGATCAGGCCGCCCATCAACAGATCCACTTTGTCATTTTTCCATCTCGGCTTGACTGCTTTCTGCCTTACGCCTGCCGCAATGATGATATCGGTTATTTTTCCGCATACATCGTTTGGAAATACAAGCGTTATCTTTCTTTTCAGACAGTATTTTCCGATCCAATGTAGTTGCTCAGCTTGCGGCCGAAGGCCGACGGCGATAAAAGATAATCCGGCAGGTGAAGGGTGCCGCCATGCGTTGACTGTCATATAGGCAATTGCTTCCATAGCGCTCGAAGTAACGATCAACTCAGTAGCCGGATTGTTGCCGGCCATCCAAAGATCTCGCGTTACGGGAACATGATGAAAGTCGGCACCATAGATCTCCTCTTCAACGCCGTAATTGAAACAAAGCTCGTTTGCATCGAAAAAAGCCTGGAGTTCCGGCGACACTCCAAGCTTATCCAATAACATATGCATTAACGACTAAATCTGCTTTTTTGAAAGCCAATATGAGCATTATCGATGACCGGCCGTTCATTCTCCAGATCCTGCATGGCGCTATGATAACCGGCGCTTAGTTTCTGACTTTCTTTAGGGTCGTGCTTTTCACCGAATGCGGCATGCAACCCCTGATAAAGCATGTAAGAAAGCCCGCCATCAACCAGCACGGAAGCGATCAGCGCAAGTCGATTGGAGCGGATACCGTTTTGATCAGTGCCGGAATAATTTAAAGTAGTGCCGTCCGCCAGTTTCACTTCTTTCCCTTTGCGGTAAGCTTCACGTTGTGCCGGTGTCAAGAACTCGCTGTTGATCATATCAGGCACCAGGATCTTTTCTGTATCGGACACAATAAATTCTTTTGTTTCTGCATCGTATTCTACCAGGATCTCTTTTTTATTACCCTTGTCATCGATAGTGACCTTTAATAAACTGGCAACCTCTCCCCTTTCGATTTTCAACGCTTCATCGTCATCCAGGAAAGATGGCGTCGCCGGTTTCCTGTAAATAGGATGGATCAACAGGTCTGCCCTTCCGGCTTCGTTTCTTCGAAGGGATACCTTGGCATCGATCGCTTTGATTTTGATGGTGTCCGTTTCAAGATTTTCAAGATGAAGCATTTCTGTACGCCGGCCTGAAAGCAGCGCTTTCAGGTCGTTAACATTCAGCAAAAGTTGTCCTCCTGCTGCCAGGCCAATCGTTTCAAGATCGTCGATCGGCAATTCGTTTTCCTTAAAACTGATAAGATTCATGATCATCGGCCAATTTTATGTGATTGCTCTTGTTCGTTGTTGGTTTGCTGTCCGGCTGACCGATCCTCGGCATTTTGCGGATTATTGCGGGCTTCAACCAGGTTGGTGAACACATTATCCGTTGGCTTGACCCTGAACCGCTCGCCGGTATCCGCCTTTTCGATTTCGAAGCTTTTACCTTTTTTTTCCAATACCTTGTAAGTGGTGTCGTTGTAAGCGATCTTTTAGCCGCTTGAGAAATACAGTGGCTAGTTGAGAAACCGGAATTATAGCCTAAAAAAGTAATAGCAAGGGCCTGCTTTCAATTGGTGTGGGCAGGAGCAGCCAGGTTAAACGTAGTGTACGGTCTGCTACGGGCTGTGAATGGGAGAATCAAGGGCAGGCTATTGCACGCCGCCTTTGCTGTTAAGTAAATAAATGATAGTGCATTTACGAAACTGCTTTTGGCGGCTAAAACGCAAACAGTACCCACTAATTCTATTTAGTTGGCTTTTTAAAGTTTAAGAAGGAATGTTTTAAACGTAATTATTGATAATGAATAATAATGATTTCATTATTGTATGTGCAGGTATGCAACGTTATAAATTAGCATTTACTTGACTAAAGTTATCTGGGTTCCTTTAAATCGATTGTAGGTAGGTTCGTAAATAATGTAATTGTACGTTACTAAATCGCGAATACACTTATGGTAGGTGGAAATTGAATTTATTTTCGCTTGATTCATTAGTTCTTTTCTCGTAACTGAAAAAGTTGACGAATTTCCATTAGTAAAACTTTTTACGGTCATGGCAAACATTAAGCTAATGTGCGATTGTAAGAGTCTGGAGTCATCTAATATCCGAACGAAAAATATGAGATAATTACTGGAGATCACTTTTTATTTTCCATCAAATCAATTATATCCCTACGTTTATAATAGATTATACCTCCTATTTTAGTAAAAGGTAAGCGATTTTGAACGCGCAGATTTTGCAGTGTTCCTGGAGAGATATTCAGTAACTTTCTTACCTGGCTGCTTTTCAACCATTCATCTGTGACCGTACCTTTCGGTTTACTATTAATGAGAATTTTGAATTCTGCGAGTAATTCTTGTTTGAAAGTCTGTAGATCTTCTTTAGTGATAATTTCTGCTGCCATAAACTTTTATTATGGCAGCAAAAATCCTTATTATGATTATTTTAACTTCATGAGTCTTTCTGTAGTACCGAAGAAAAGATGTCATGTTAACTCTTCATTACCGATTGCATTTTTCTTTTTAACAACATCATATCCTCGCTTACTTTGACATCCAAGATTTTAGCGTAGTGCTGAGTTTGCTTCAAGTTTTGATGTCCGAGCATTTTTGACACAGATTCAATAGGAACGCCATTACTTAGCGTGACTGTAGTCGCAAATGTGTGCCGGGCAATGTGAAAGGTTAAATTTTTATCAATGCTACATGTGTCAGCAATCTCCTTTAGATAAGCATTCATTTTCTGATTACTTAGAATTGGGAGAACGGTTCCTTTTATTTGACAAACCGGATGATTGACGTACTTCCTAATCATGGCTTGCGCCAATGGCAATAGCGGAATTTTAGAAGTGCTATCGGTCTTTTGACGGATAGTATCAATCCATTCCTCTCCGTCAAAACCGATAATAATTTCAGTTCGTTTAAGTTTTTGTACATCAGCATAAGCGAGCCCCGTATAACAACTAAATAAAAATATATCTCTAACAACAGACAACCGTTCAGTTGAAAATGTCTTTTCTGCAATAGTATGCAGTTCGTTTTCGGTCAAATAAGGCCTCGGTACGTACCTTTTTGCCAGACTAAATTCAGAAAATGGATCCTGCTTTAACCACCGTCGTTTAACGCAAAGCAGAACTATCTTTTTAAAATAGGTCAGATACTTAATAGTAGTATTATGCTGGCACTTCCTTTCTGATTTAAGGTAAAAAGAAAATTGACTTATAAAGTCATAGTCAAGTTTTTTGATCTCCAAGTCGTCTAGGTTATACTTCCATTTAATAAAGCGTTGAGCATGAAGTAAGGTACGTTCGAATAGATCTAAAGTCCCGGGAGAATACTCACTGGGAACTAATGCTTCTATCTGTTGATTGTGCGCGTTAAACTCTTTAATTATACACTTGTTGTCATCAACGCCTAGTAAGCAATTTTTGATGGCTAGTGACGTCACCTCTTTATTAGCATCAATAAGTGTCCTTCGTGCTTCATGTACTTTATTGGTTAAAAGATCTAGGAAAAGGTTAAGTGACTTTGCATCCTCCTTGGAGCCGGCCGCTCGACCACTTCGACTGCTCCATCTTACAGGATCCCAGGTGCGTTTGGCTGATATCTCAATTGAGATCCCATCCACTGTAATTCTCAAATAAATTTGATAAGGATCGTTGCCTTTGTGAAATTTTGGCTTTTTCAAATGGACAAGCAAACTGAAAGTTTTCTCTAACATAAATGCTGAATTTAAAAGTTAACAAAAGTCGACTTACAGCACTCACAAATCAAGATGTATTTTTATCGAACATCATTGATTGTCAATAATTTATGACACTTTTAGGGAGTAGTTAATTTCAAATCAGGTACTCCCTAAATTACTCTCATTTTATTTGAGTATTTATGAATGATTTGATAAAGTAGTAAAAACAAAAAAGCCTTTAAATCAACGATTTAAAGGCTTTTGAGATCTTTTGATATGCTTTTTAGCGGTGAAGGAGGGATTCGAACCCTCGGTACAGTTTCCCGTACGTCAGTTTAGCAAACTGATCCTTTCGGCCTCTCAGGCACCTCACCAGATCATTAGATTGTATCCCTTTTTCAGGGACTGCAAATATAGCAAATCGTTAAAGCTGTCAAAAAAAAAGATCATATTTCTAATAATCTATCCTCACGTGATAAATGCTCATTAACATTCGCTTGAATATGGTTTTGATAGTCTCCAGATCTTTTAGTGTTATATTACTGTCCTTCAGCTGATTTTGATCAAGCTTGTACTTTACTATTCTATCTACTAACACACTTATCGACTCTTCATCAGGTTCTTTGAGCGAACGCGAAGCAGCCTCTATAGAGTCGGCCAGCATTAAAACGCCCCCCTCTTTTGAGAAAGGTATAGGACCAGGATAGCGGAAAATATTCTCATTTACGAACTTTTCCGGAAAGTTCTTTAGGTATGACTGGTAAAAATAATCTACCCTTGTATTGCCATGGTGTGTACGTATAAAGTCAATAACTATCTCTGGCAGATTTGCTTTCCTTGCCATTTCTATTCCCTTACTTACGTGACGGATGATAATCTGCGCGCTCTCTTCATAAGGCAACTTATCGTGTGGATTAAAGTGCGAACTCTGGTTCTCTATAAAGAATAATGGATTTTGCAGTTTGCCTATATCATGATATAATGCTCCTGCCCTCACCAGCAAAGCATTTCCTCCAATTGCATAAATTGCGTTCTCAGCAAGGTTAGCCACTTGCAGCGAATGCTGGAATGTACCGGGAGCACTAAATGCCATCTCGCGCAGCAATGGCGCATTGGTATTCGTAAGTTCGATAAGCGTAATGTCAGACGTGATGGCAAATACTTTTTCGAAGGCATAGATAAGCGGATAAGCTAATAACGTAAGACCCACACTGGCAACAAAAGGAAGAAAGTCCATCCAGTCGATGTTTGTAAAACTACCCTCGCGTATGAGCGAAATCCCTGTAAATGCGACAAAGTAAGCCAGTATAATAATTACTGCCGATATAAGGAACTGCTCCCTACGAATAAGGTTTTTAATGCTGTAAATAGATACCATCCCGGCGGTGATCTCGTAAAAAGCGAACTCAAAGCTGTTTGGCACAAAAAAGCCGGCTATCATTACCACAAGCAAGTGGATGTTTAGCGCTAAACGTGTATCAAACAATATCCTAATAATAATAGGAACTATACAATACGGTATATAGTAAAGATTACCGGGCCATTGTAGTTTTATGGCTAACGACAATGTAGCTAACATTGCCGTAACTACCAGCAAAATAAGGCTTACAAGACGGTTGTCGCTGTAAATATCCTTTCTGAACAAGTACAGGAATATCATTAACAATGTTATTACCAGGCCAACCAATAAAAATTGCCCTAATAATACCAGCGTGTAGTTCCCGTTGATACGGGCGTTATCTTCAAACGCCTTTTTATAAGATGATAGCTTTTGGTAAGTTTCGTCGTTAATTACTGCACCTTTAGTAACAATAGTCTCTCCTTTTTGCACCATGCCACGGGTAATTGAAAGATTATCCAGCACTTCTTTTTCTAATCGGCCAGTTAATTTAACATCATAGGTAAGATTTACTTGTAGCCTGTCTTGTAAAAGGTTAAGCAGAAAGGCTTTGTCTAAAGAAGGTGTTTTACTTATAGCATTATCGCAGTATGCAATAGCGGTTTCCCTGGTAAATATATCCGCAGTGTTTTTCTCTGTGGCAATATTGTTGCTGAGAATGGTGACTTTGTAATTCTGCCCGCCTTGTTGGTATTTTGTGGCTGGCTTTATTACCCCACGATCGTAAACCTGCGAAAGCAGGTCTGTACCGGTCTGGATATATTTGGGTTTAAGCTTATCATTTATTCCCGCTCCGTGCCACTTTATTTCAAGATCGTTCTTGAAACCCTCCGTTAATTGCTTTCCTACTTCTGAATTGAGCTGATAAACAGGAGTAATTGTACTAAGTGCTGCTTTTTGATCCGCCTCAATCTCCTGATTGGTTTTTAAAATGGCGAAACTGTAAGGAGATACCAGGTCCTTCTGATTCCATATCCTGCCCTTCTCGTACTCGTAACCAAATTTGGCTTGTTTAGGCAGCGTGTAAACAATAACGCTTATGCTTACTATCATCATAAAAAACTTCACATTAAGCGCGTATTTGCGCAATAATGCTTTTTGACGTGATGTAGATAGTTTTGCCATGTGCGTGTTAAATCAATCAAAAATAAGATAAGTTTCGGTTGTAACTATTTTTTCTTGCTTTAGTCAAATCAAATGTGATATCTTTATGATATCATTTTAAATCACAATTAATCATGAATACTGAAAAAATTATCACGGCGCCTTCAGGTTACCTGGGCTTGTTATTGTTCTTTGTGCTTGCGGGAGCTTCGGCTTTACTTGGAGTTGCCGGCTACCCTGTTCCGGCGGTTATCCTGGGTATTTTGGACTTTGTTGTAGTGCTTGCCGGTCTTATCATCGTAAACCCAAACGAGTCTCGCGTATTAATCTTGTTTGGCAAATACCTGGGAACCGTTAAAGCTGATGGCTTTTTCTGGGTGAACCCTTTCACCGTAAAAAGGAAGGTATCCTTACGGGCATTTAACCTTAACGGCCAGCAATTAAAAGTGAATGATAGTGTAGGTAACCCCATTGAAATAGCTGCTGTAATAGTTTGGCAGGTACAAGATACCGCTAAAGCTGTTTTTGCTGTCGAGAACTACATGCAATATGTAAATATACAGAGTGAGGCAGCCGTACGTCACCTGGCAAACTCTTTTCCTTATGACCATATTGAGGATGAAAATGCCAGCATTACCTTGCGTGGCGGGGCCGATCAAGTAAGCGAAATGCTTGAAAAAGAACTTAATGACCGCTTAGAACGTGCTGGAATAACGGTTATAGAAGCCCGTATTTCCCACCTGGCCTACGCACCCGAGATAGCGCAGGCTATGTTGCAAAGGCAACAGGCATCTGCTATAATAGCAGCCCGCAGGCTTATTGTTGAAGGTGCCGTTGGCATGGTTGAGATGGCGCTCACACGAATGGAAGAGAAGAACATAGTAGACCTTGATGAGGAACGTAAAGCAGCTATGGTGAGCAACTTACTGGTTGTACTCTGCGGCGAAAAGGCTGTTTCACCTATTGTAAATACCGGCACTTTATACCATTAAGATGAACGATCTAAGAGACATCAATCTTTTGAAAACAAGCGAGCTTTTTGTGACTCGCCATAAGTGGTTCTCCCCTTACTTTGAACTTACTGACGGTCAGTTCATTTACGCGCGTATGCGCTACAAAGGGTATTGGAAGCGATATGCTATAATAGAAACTGCAGATAATACCTGGACCATCAAAATGAAGGGCTGGTTTAACCGCTCCTTACTCCTCAACCAGGGTGAAGACCAAACTATTGGTACTATTACGCCATCAAATTGGAAGCGAGACATAAAGGTGCAAACCGACAATGGTTTTGAAGCTACTTATCAATATAAGAAGCTATTTTCTAAAACCTTAACGCTGCGTAATGACCAATTTGGCGACATAATGCAGTTGGTACAAAGGGTATGGGGTTTTAAGAAACCTTTTGAAGTTAAGATTGAACCCCAGCATCTTAAGAACAATCTGCCTCTGCCGTTGCCGCTACTTGCTTTTATAGGTATAAACATTGTTTTGATAAGGCAAGCGCGTGCCGCAGCGGCCGCAGCAAGTTAAACTATGGCAGAGAAAAAAGCATTTGTTTTACGTATAAACCCCGACATGCTGAAGGAGGTGGAAGCATGGGCTGCCGACGAATTCCGGAGCACAAACGGACAGATAGAATACCTGCTGCAGGAGGCTTTGAAAGCTCGGAAGAGTGCACGTAAGAAAAAGTTAGACAAGTAATTTTCGTGTTCCAAAACCATCAAAAACCACACTTATTTTGATCGCCGGTTACTGATTGATCTTCCGTGTTGCAAAGTTGTCTGAATTTATATTATAATCACACACCAACCGTGATATTACTATGCATGCATAATATTCTTTAGCTTGTTGTAAAATTTCTAACTTTGCTATCACCATTTATCAAAACAGGATTATTGTAATGAGAGAAGTATATATTGTGTCGGCAACGCGCACCCCTATCGGTGCTTTTGGCGGCAGCCTTGCGAGCTTAACAGCCACCCAACTGGGAGCAATTGTCATCAAGGCGGCGATTGACAAAGCGGGCATTCAGCCGGGCGATGTTCAGGAGGTTTTTATGGGCAACGTTCTGTCGGCTAATCTTGGGCAGGCGCCTGCTACACAAGCAGCAATTTACGCCGGCTTGCCTCACCTGCCCGCTACCACAATTAACAAGGTTTGCGCATCGGGCATGAAGGCTATTATGCTGGCTGCCCAAAGTATAGCCATGGGCGACAAAGACATTATTGTAGCCGGAGGCATGGAGAGCATGAGCAACGTACCCTACTATCTTGACAAAGCACGTAACGGTTACCGTTTAGGAAACGGGCAAATTACTGATGGCTTGGTTAAAGATGGGTTGTGGGATGTTTACAACGATTTCCATATGGGTTCTGCTGCGGAGATTTGCGCGGTAGATTGTAACGTAACCCGCGAAGAGCAGGATGCCTTTGCTATAGAATCGTACACCCGTGCACTGAAATCACAGCAGGACGGGAAATTCAGCAATGAGATTACGCCCGTTGAATTAAAAGATAAAAAAGGCGACATCACACTGTTTACTGATGACGAAGAACCTAAAACAGTAAAGTTTGATAAGATACCGTCACTTAAACCTGTATTTAAAAAAGATGGTACCGTAACAGCAGCCAACGCCTCTACCCTGAACGACGGCGCAGCCGCAGTGGTGTTAATGAGCAAAGAAAAAGCATTAGAATTGGGAGTAAAACCCCTCGCCAGGATAATATCCTTTGCTGACGCGCAGCAAGCGCCTGAACATTTCACAACCGCACCATCGAAAGCCATTCCGCTGGCGCTTGATAAAGCTGGCCTTACCGGAGAACAGATAGACTATTATGAAATAAACGAGGCATTTTCGGTAGTATCGCTTGCCAACAATAAGCTGCTTAAATTAGATACCGCGAAGGTTAATGTTAACGGCGGTGCCGTGGCTATCGGCCATCCGCTTGGTGCATCCGGCGCACGCATTATAGTAACGCTTATAAACGTGTTACAGCAAAACGGCGGCAAGTTAGGGGCAGCGGGCATTTGCAACGGCGGTGGCGGCGCAAGTGCTATGGTCATCGAAAATTTATCGTAACAACTCACGGCTAAAATATTTTATCCTATTTTTAGTTTACCTAATAAAATAACTAGTTAAAGGTGGTTAAACGTTCTGTAATTACTTTACTCCTGCTGATTTCATCTCTATGTACTTTCGCGCAGCATTCTGACGAAAGTAAAAACCTGAAGTCGCTGAAAATGTATGAGGATAGCCTGGTGAGCCTTGGCAAACACTTTATAAACGACACCAGTGATCTCGACCGTAAATCAGCCAATTACAAATTCATTCCTACGCTGGTAGCGGCGTTAAGGGTGCCCCACTCTTTCAACTACTCGTTTGACTCGGTAAAGGCTATAAGCATCATCAATTCTCCGGATAGCCGTTTTCGTATTTTGAGCTGGCATATTATGAACCAGGACGGAAGCTACCGATTTTACGGCACGATACAAATGAATACCGGCGACAAGCTGGTAATGTACCCGCTGGAAGACTACACACCCATGTTTAAGAACCCTGAAGACTCCATTACCGACAATCGCAAATGGTATGGTGCACAATATTACAAGATTATCAGGGTAGCGACTGCAAATCCGTATTATGTATTGCTGGGCTGGAAAGGTAACACCGTAAAATCAACAAAAAAGGTAATAGAAGTGCTTTCTTTTAACCGCGATGATAAACCCGTATTCGGCAATCCGGTGTTTCCTGTTAATAATAAGGCAAGGAAACGAGTAATTTTTGAATATGCGCGGCAGGCATCTATGCTATTGCGCTATGTACCGGAGCAAAACCTCATTGTGTTTGATCATCTTGCCCCACCGGACGACCGCATGAAGGGCAAAATGGACAGCTACGGCCCCGACCTGAGTTACGACGGTTACCAACTTAAGAATGGCAAGTGGGTTTTGGTAGAAAACCTTGACATGCGCAATGTACCTCAGGAACAGGATGCTGACTACGTGGATCCAAAAGCTCAGGCAAAAATAGATCGTCAAAGCTTACCGCCTGCACCTAAACGAATTAAACCTTAACACGTTTAATGCAATCCAAATAACAGCGTTACCGCTTGTAATAATCTCGGTATAAAATTCCGTTTCAGCGGAATAATAGTATTTTAGGCAAATTTTTTAACTCCAGTATGCAAGAAACTCCATTAGCTACAACCAAGCCATCCGGCAAGATTCCCCGCAGTGTTCCGTTTATTATAGGTAATGAATTTGCCGAGCGTTTTAGCTTTTACGGCATGCGCAGTATTCTTGCAGTGTTCCTGGTTCACCAGTTTTTTGGCCACTACTCTACTGATGTAGCAAATGCAAAATCAAACAGCATTAATCATACCTTCTCAACTTTGGTTTACGCTACGCCGTTACTTGGTGCTATCCTTGCTGATTGGTTTTTTGGCAAATACCGGGTTATCCTTATCGGCTCACTTATTTATACTATAGGGCACTTTCTATTGTCTATGTTTGACACCTCACTTGGCGGTTTTCAGACTGGCCTTATAATTATTGCTTTTTCCGCAGGGGCCATTAAGTCCTGTGTATCGGCTAACGTTGGTGATCAATTTGATCACAGCAACCGCCATCTCATGAGCAGCATTTACAGTTGGTTCTATTTCAGCATCAATGCAGGCTCAATGGTAAGTTTATTTCTTATCCCACTTATCTATGACAAGTTTGGTGCTTCGTGGGCCTTTGGTGTACCGGGTATATTAATGGCGTTAGCCACTATTATCTTCTTCTCGGGTCGTAAAGCTTATGTAAAGCTTCCGCCTAAGGGTATTAATAAAGATAACTTTGTTTCGGTAAGTTTTTATGCCGCAACTAACGGCGGCTGGGCTTCCGCCGAAAAAAGATATACTGCCGAAAAGGTTGATGCCATACGTGCAGTTTGGCGTGTTATGGCAGTTTTTGCATTTATCCCGGTATTCTGGTCATTATGGGACATGAACAGTGCCGAGTGGGTTCTGCAGTCAGAAAAATTAAACCTTGATATGGGGGTATTTGGATGGCATATACTACCGTCACAGATACAAACCGTTAACGCTGTATTCCTGCTCGCGTTTATACCAATCTTTAACTACGGGCTCTATCCCTTAGCAGAAAAAATAGGCATCAAACTAACGCCGCTTCGTAAAATAGGGTTTGGCTTGTTTGTTACCGGGTTTAGCTTTGTTATAATCGCATTATTACAGCAGCAGATAGAGGCCGGCGGACACCCTTCTGTTTGGTGGCAAATATTAGCTTATGCTGTGCTTTCCGCGGGCGAGGTACTGGTTTCTATTACAGGTTTGGAGTACGCTTACACACAGTCACCTCCATCCATGAAAAGCACCATGACCGCTATTTGGTATTTCACCTATTCTATAGGTTCTTTCTTTAACGCTGTTGTAAACAACAGTATAGCCGGTGGCGGCATGTTCAAAAACTTTACAGGCGCATCATTTTACTGGCTGTTTGTGGGTATTTGCTTTGCCTTCGTATTGGTGTTTGTATTTGTTAGTCCGTTTATTAAAGAAAAAGCTTACCTGGCAGATGATGTAATTGGCAAAGGCTTGGGTATAAAAGACGACGAAACACAACCAATCCATCCGGACAACCCTATTGTATAATAAACAGGTAATTACCTATGGGGAACCTTTAGGTAAAGAAAATATTACCCGAGAATTACAGGAAAGCATCAGCTTTCCTGTTTTTTTATTTTTTAAGCAAAGTAAATCGGCTATTTTAGCCATCTGCAGTCCATCCCCTAACCCAACATTAGTTAAGTGCCTGACAGTATAGTAATTATACCCACTTATAACGAAAAGGAAAATATCGAGCGAATGATCCATAAGGTATTTTCGCTGGAGCACGATTTTCATTTATTGATAATTGATGATGGTTCGCCTGATGGTACCGCCAAAATTATCAAAGCCTTGCAGCGCGATTATTCTCAAAAGCTCCATCTGATTGAAAGAGCCGGTAAAATGGGCCTTGGCACTGCTTATATACATGGTTTTAAATGGGCGATTGCTAACCATTACGATTATATTTACGAAATGGATGCCGACTTTTCCCACAATCCTGACGACCTGTTGAGACTAAGGCAAGAGTGTGTAGCGGGTGCTGATGCGGCCATAGGATCGAGATACATAAAAGGAGTTAATGTAGTTAACTGGCCTATGAGCAGGGTATTGATGAGCTACTTTGCATCAGTTTATGTGCGTTTTATAACCGGCATTAACATACAGGATGCTACAGCCGGGTTTATGTGTTACAAACGCCGGGTGCTGGAAAGTATAGATCTGGACAAGATAAAGTTTGTTGGCTATGCCTTCCAGATTGAAATGAAATTTACTACCATAAAGCATGGTTTTAAGGTAAAAGAGATACCTATTATTTTTACTGATCGTACAGCGGGCTCATCAAAAATGTCTAAGGGTATTTTTACAGAGGCGGTAGTTGGTGTACTCCACATGAAACTTAACAGCATCTTCAGGAAATATCCCGAAGGATAGTAAAAACTCCGAAAGTCAGTAAGTCCGGCGTCATAAGCAAGTGTTTAAGTCTTTCGGACTAAAAAGAAATTACTAATTTCGTTGGCAATGAACGAAAACCTTGATCCGGATGGCGAACGCCTCTCCCCTACTGAGCGGGATATAGAAAAAGTACTTCGGCCACAGGCCTTTGAAGACTTTACCGGGCAACATAAAATATTAGCAAACCTCAGGATATTTGTTCAGGCCGCCCGTTTACGTGGCGAGGCACTAGACCACGTGCTGCTGCACGGCCCTCCCGGCCTGGGTAAAACAACCTTGTCGCACATCATCGCCAATGAGATGGGCGTTGGCATCAAGATAACTTCCGGCCCTGTATTGGACAAACCCGGCGATCTCGCCGGCCTGCTTACTAATTTAGAAACGGGAGACATCCTTTTTATTGACGAAATACATCGTTTAAGTCCGCTGGTGGAAGAGTACCTGTATTCGGCCATGGAGGACTTTAAGATAGATATCATGCTGGAGAGCGGGCCGAATGCGAGGTCTGTACAAATATCATTAAATCCTTTTACACTGGTTGGCGCAACAACGCGCTCCGGCCTGCTTACTGCTCCTCTGAGGGCTCGTTTCGGCATCAACTCCAGGCTGGAATATTACGATGCAAAGCTGCTTACTACTATCGTGCTCCGCTCGTCGTCCATTTTACGTACACCTATAAGCGACGAAGGCGCCTACGAAATAGCACGCAGGAGCCGCGGCACACCTCGTATTGCAAATGCGCTGCTGCGACGCACACGCGATTTTGCTCAGATTAAGGGCAATGGCAGTATTGATACGGAGATAGCCCGATATGCTCTTAACGCCCTTAACGTTGACGAACACGGACTGGACGAAATGGATAATAAAATCCTTTCTACTATAATAGACAAATTCAAGGGAGGGCCTGTCGGACTGAAAACCATTGCGACAGCAGTAGGCGAAGACGAAGGTACCATCGAAGAAGTTTACGAACCGTTCCTGATACAGGAGGGCTTTCTGATGCGTACCACCCGCGGACGCGAGGTTACCGAGAGTGCTTACAAGCACCTGGGTAAAATTAAGCTTGGCGGTAACCCATCTTTGTTCTGATCTCCTTGTTGCTTAAAAAATAAGTTATTGCTTATCAGATAATTAGCTTGTGTAAAATTTACACAATGTGATACTTTTTTAACATAAAGCTGTTGTTTATTTGCAGTTATAGTTAATTTTTTATTACTTGCTGGCGCCAATTATCGCCTATGTCTGACTTGGGATCACCCTGTGAAAAAGAGTTGCTCTTGAAAATTTCCCGTGGAGATGAACACGCTTTCAGCGAATTGTTCAACACCTGGCATCACCTTTTAGGAAGGCATATTTACAAGATAACAGACTCCGCAGAACTCGCCGAAGAAGTTGTACAGGACGTGTTCTTAAAAATCTGGACCGCGCGGGAGAGCCTTGCGTTAGTAGAAAATTTTAAAGCTTACCTGTTTGTTGTTTCCCGTAACCACGCGTTGAATTGCCTGCGCAAGCTGGCCCGCGAGCGTATGCATCAGAAAGCTTTAGAAGAGAACGCCGCGGTACTTGCTGTAGAGCAAACAGGCTCGGCAGATATTTATAAGCTGTTAGATCAGGCAATAGACCACCTCCCTCCCCAACAGCAAAAGGTTTACTTGCTAAGCAGGCACAATCGCTTGAAGTACGACGAGATCGCCACGCAAATGGGCTTATCCCGCGAAACAGTAAAGAAATATTTACAGGGCGCGACGCACTCCATCACCAACTTTGTACAGTCGAATATTGATGTTTCTGCAATAGTACTGCTTGCTTTTAATTTTATTTTAAAAAGATAGCTTACCTATACCCCCTTTTTCAATAATGATGGTGTCTTAGTTATAGTAAGCTGCCCAAGCTTGCTCCACCAATTTAAAACACATCAATGAAAACGTCCCGGCTGAGATTGCGACATCTTTTTGATCGCTATTACAATAACACTGCCTCTCAGTCAGAGCGCGACGAATTATTTGCCATTATAGATGCCGGGCAGCAGGATGAAGAACTTGCACATCTAATTAGCCAAACGTGGGATGAACTAAATACTACAGAGCCTTTCTTCACCAAAGAAAAGTCAGCATCCATCCTTTCCAACATCACTAAACAGAACGAAAGTTTAGGTCACCAGTCAAAAGGTTCCATTATCATGTGGGCCAAAGTTGCTGTAGCTGCTATGCTTATTGTATGTGCAGGCGCAGCTGTTTTCCAACAGATTAAAAAACGCCCAGCTAAACAGCAGGTAGTCGCCCGTGCAAAACGTCCGGCACATGATGCTTTGCCCGGTGGTAACAAAGCCGTATTAACATTGGCTAACGGCCAGACGATTGTTTTAGACGATGCGCAGAACGGCACGCTAGCCAAACAGGGCGCTACTATAATAAAGAAAGCGGCCGACGGGCAGCTTGTCTATAATGCCGCAGCCGCTGCGGAGACTTCTGATGCAAGGGCAATGAACACCATTGCCACGCCACGAGGTGGCCAATATCAAATCATACTGCCTGATGGCTCTAAAGTTTGGCTTAACGCTGCGTCGTCAATCAGTTTTCCCGCTCACTTTACTGGTTCATCGAGAGAAGTTACCATTACCGGCGAAGCCTACTTTGAAGTTACAAAGAATAAAGCCATGCCTTTTAGGGTAAAAACAAACGAGGCCAAAATAGAAGTTCTCGGCACTCATTTCAATGTTATGGCTTACGACGACGAAAACGTCATGAAAACAACCCTGCTGGAGGGTGCTGTGAACATCAGCAGCGGCAACTTTAGCGCGGCACTTAAACCAGGTCAGCAGGCACAGATACATCGTTCAGGGCAGAACAGAGTTGTTGACGATGTTGATGTAGACGATGAAACGGCCTGGAAGAATGGGATTTTTCAGTTCAGGGATGCCGGTATAGACGTGATCCTGAGACAGGCATCACGCTGGTATGACGTAGACGTAACTTACAAAGGAAAAGTGCCGCAGAGAGAATTTACCGGTCACCTGTCACGCAATGTACGTGCGTCGGAACTTTTAAAAATGCTTAAGTATACCGGCGTAAATGTTGAGATAGAAGGCACCACCATAATAGTACAATAGCAACACACACGATAAACATCTATAAACTAACCCTACAAAAACACCTATGATGAAAGAAGTATACACAGACAGTTAGCCGCCGGAAAAGGTGCCCTCGTTTAAACATATCGAATAAAAAACCGGGAAGTGCTTGGACCCACTTTCCCGGCAAAATGCCAGGGTCACCCATTATTCATTGCAATTAGCGAATTGAAACTTAACGTTTAACCCAAACACTCAAACTTATGAATTTTAATTCTAAGGCTACGCCTGTGGCGTGGTCTAAACCATTCAAATTTATATTGGTTATGAAACTAACTGCCATTATATTAATTGCAGCACTTACCAATGTTACTGCCAAAACGGTTGGCCAAACGGTATCAATCAGGCAAAAGAATGCCTCGGTAGAAAAAGTACTCCGTCTTATAGAAAAGCAAACCGGCTATCACTTTATGTACGACAAAGCCGATGTTGCAAAAGCACGCGGAATTGACATTGCCGTAGATAACGTGACCATTAACCAGGCGCTTGATGAAGCGTTTAAAGATCAGCCCCTCACCTACAAAATTTTTGATGAAACCATTGTAGTTAAGAAAAAAGATGCTGAAAACAACACCGTTATACAAGCAATTGACATAACCGGTACAGTTACTGACGCAAAAGGCCCCCTACCGGGTGTTAACGTGAAACTTAAAGGTACTGTCACTGGTACCGTAACCGATGTAAACGGCAAATACAAGCTTAACGTACCTGACGGCAGCGGCACGCTGGTTTTTAGCTTTATAGGCTACAATACAATTGAGGAGCCAATTAACAATCGTACAGTTGTAAACATCGTGCTTGGCGAAAATTCCAAAGCACTTAACGAAGTTGTTGTTGTTGGTTATGGTACCCAGAAACGTGTAGATCTTACAGGTTCTGTTGGTAGCGTAAGCGGTAAACAACTACAGGACCGCCCGCAAACCAACCTGGAGCAGGAACTTGCCGGTAAAATAGCCGGCGTGAACGTATCTACCAACTCTGGTGCCCCAGGTGGCGCTACTAAGGTACGTATCCGCGGTTACACGTCATTAAATGCCAGTACTAACCCGCTTTATGTGGTAGATGGTGTGGTTTGGACAGAAGGCGGTAACGCTATCAACCCAAATGACGTAGAATCCATTGACGTGTTGAAAGATGCTTCATCTACTGCTATTTATGGTACACGCGGTGCAAATGGTGTAATTTTAGTTACCACAAAACGTGGTGCCCGCGGCGGTGCCGGAACTGTAAGCTATGACAGTTACGTTAGCGTAAGCAAAATGGCTAAAAAGCTTGATGTGCTTAACGCTAAGGAGTTTTTAGCTATTGAAGATCAGGGTTATGCCAATATACAAAAGTTTGACCCTGTAGGGTGGGCTGCCGGTAACTACGCGTCTAAAGACCCAAAAGTAATCCGCACTGCGCTTATCGGTAAATTATTTGATGCAAACCTTAACCCGCTGTACGACGTAGATTGGCAGGATGCTACTACACGTACCGCAGTTAGCCAGAACCACAACCTTGGCTTTACAGGCAACAGCGAAAAAATGAACTATGGTTTCTTCTTAAACTATGCTGATGATCAGGGTATTATTTTAAACAGCTATTTAAAACGCTATAACGCACGTTTAACCTTTGATAATCAAATAAAAACATGGTTAAAGGTTGGTGCAACGTTAAACTACAATGCGCAGGAAGGCCGTGCACAGGATAATGGCGTAGGTGGTAACAACATACCGCGTATGTTGGTAGAGATGCCATCTATCATCCCAATCCGTTACCCTGATGGCAGCTATGGTAAACGTACAGACTACCCTAATATGGAAGGTGGCGATAACCCGGTTGCTCAGGCTAATGAAATAACCCAGTTAACTAAAATACGGGTGTTTAGTGGTAACACTTACGCCAACTTTAACATTTTGCCAAGCTTGCAATTCCGCAGTGTGCTGGGTGTTACTACATCTGCTAATTACTACCCAAGCTCTCAAACCGGCTTGGTAGGTGGTGCAAGTGCCAGTCAGGATTATAGCTCTGCTTCTATAAGCGAGGCTAACAATGTTTTCTGGCAATGGTCTAACTATTTTACTTACGACAAAACTTTTGCCGGTATTCACAAGATAAATCTTGTGGCAGGTGTCGAGCGTCAGAACTTCAAACAGACTGGCTTTGGTGCATCAACAAGCACATTATCTGATAACTTCTACAGCTATTATAATCTTGGAGCAGGTGCAATCCCGGGCATACCTTCGTCAAACTACGATGCATGGCAAATGCAATCGTTCTTTGCTCGCTTGAACTACAACCTGCAAGAAAAGTATCTCTTAACTGTAACCGGCCGCCAGGATGGGTCATCCCGCTTAGGTAAAAACACCAAAAACGGCTTCTTCCCATCAGCGGCGTTGGCCTGGAGAGCATCACAAGAATCATTTTTGAAGGATAACAAAACCATATCCGACCTTAAACTTCGTGTGAGCTATGGTTTAACCGGTAACACTGAGATTGGCGAATACCGCTCAACTGCCAACATTGAAACAACCCCTTACGTATTTGGCGGCTCACAAGCTATTGGTACTCACCAAACGTCCATAGGAAACGAAGAACTAGGCTGGGAGAAAAACTCAGAGTTAGATCTAGGCGTATCATTAGGCTTGTTTAACAACCGCGTTAACATTGAAGCCGACGCGTTCCTGAAAAAAACCAAAGCGTTGTTGCTTAATGCGCCTATCCCACAAACAAGCGGGTTTGGTAACGTATTTAAAAACATTGGTAAGCTGGAGAATAAAGGTATCGAACTTGCAATTAACACTACCAACATTAAGACGAACGACTTTAGTTGGACAACTAACTTTAATATCACATTCTTAAAAACCAAAATATTACAACTTGGTCAAAATAACGATGATATCTTCCTTGATCCGGGCTTCCTTTCAAACTTTAACCTGATGAGGGTAGGCTTGTCGCCTGGTAGCTTTTACGGTTATACGGTATTAGGCACATGGGGAACTTCTGAGGCTGCTGAAGCTGCGAAATACAACCTTTTACCTGGTGATTTGAAAATCAAAGATCTTAACGGTGACGGCAAAATAACAGCTGATGACCGCGAAGTGCTTGGAAAATCAACACCTGATGGTTTCGGCACTTTCACTAACAACTTCCGCTATAAAAGCTTTGAGTTAGGCGTAGAGTTACAGTTTAACTACGGTAACCAGATCATGAACTTGACAAGGCACTCGGGCCAGGACCGTACCGGTCAGGCCAACAGCTACTCCACCGTACTGGACGCCTGGACGCCAGAGCACCAAAACACCTCGATAGCTCAAACCCGCCCTGCCTATGTTTATTATCAGACCGAGATTTATTCAACCAAAGTAGAGAGCGGCAATTTCATCCGTGGCAGATCGGTAACGTTAGGGTACAACTTTTCGGACAACATACTTAAACATTTAAAAATAAACCGTTTAAGAGTTTACGCACAGGCTCAAAACTTGTTTGTGATAACAAAATACACCGGCTACGACCCTGAGGTATCTACCTACAACGGTAGCAGCAACTTTACACAGGGCATCCTGTTTTACGATTATCCAAAACCAAGAACATTCTTGCTTGGAGTAAATGTTAGTTTCTAATTAAACAATTTAATATACATTATTATGAAGTTTAACCTAAAACAATATAGCGCTGGTATATTAATGCTAATCCTTACTGCTTCGGCCAGTAGCTGTAAAAAATACCTGGACGAAGAGCGAAGGGACAATTTCAACACCAATAATTACTTTACAACTGCATCGCAGGCGCAAACTTTTGTAAATGGTATATACTCTAATTTATATATGTTTCAAAATGGTGATGCCTACGGCGAGAGCCCTTTCATCACTTTAGAGCTTTTTGCAGGCCATACTACCACGCTTGGGCAAAGTGTAAATAATAAACAGGTTATAACCCAAACTACCAGCCCTACAAACCCCGGTTTTCAAACCGTATGGTCTAACAGTTATGCCGCTATTGCAAACGCCAACATTGCGCTAAAACGGATACCGGATATTGCAATGGCAGATGCGGATAAGAAAAAGCTGCTTGGCGAGATTTACTTTCTTAGAGCATTTTTCTACTTTCACTTGGTGCGCCTGTACGGTGATGTGCCATTGATTACTGAACCGGTTACCATCACCAGTGAAACTCTTTACCCTGAGCGTTCGCCAATGGCATCAGTTTATGATCTGATTATAGCCGACCTAAAGGCTGCTAAAGAGTCTGGCTTGCCAGAAACAGACCAAAGCGGCCGCGCGTCTTTAGGAGCTGTACGTACCTTACTCGGCAGCGTTTATTTAACTACAGCTGGTTACCCGCTGCAGAAAAAAGAAAACTATGCTTTGGCAGCTGCCGAGGTATTACCTGTATTGACAAAGTACACGCTTTTCCCGGATTATGCATTTTTACATGATAACGCTCATAAAAACCAGGGAGAATTGATCTTCCAGATTAACTACCTGGTAGGCGTGAAAGAAAATGCTATACCACAATTAACACTGCCCTTTAACTTACAAGTTGGCGCCTATGGTGATCACCTTGGGGCAATGATACCTACTACACAGTTTATTGCCAGCTACCCTGCCGGCGATAAACGTGCAAAAGAACGTCAATTCTTTTTCAGCAGCTATCCAAAAGACAAAGATCCATCAACAATTATCACTTTTGAGAAACCTGCGTTGTACAAATTCTTCCATGCAGAGAGTGCGTTAGGCAATGGTAAAAGCGATGAAAACTGGACACTATTCCGTTTACCCGAAGCAATGTTGATTTACGCAGAAGCACAAAATGAAGCTGAAGGCGCACCTAATCAAACCGCCAGAGATCAGGTGAACGCTATCCGCGCACGCGCTGAGTTGGCTCCTATCGGAAACCTTTCTCAGGCCGCATTCCGCGAGGAAGTCTGGAGACAACGTTACCTTGAGCTATGTTATGAGGACAAATCGTACTTCGATATTCAGCGTACACATAAAATATACGTTGTACCAGGCGGTACTTTTGCCGACGCTACCTCTACGCCGAATGAGCAGGGAGTAACGTTTAAAGAACAGTACTATTTCTGGCCAATACCACAGCGAGAAATAAACACCAACCCTAAATTGAAACAAAACCAAGGGTGGTAATAATTTTACAATATAAAAGACCGGCAATCCCTGCCGGTCTTTTATATTTACGGCCTATATCCCCAAAATATCTCTATGAAGAAAATTTCACTCCTCCTGACCACATGTTTGTTTTCCGCTAATGTATTTGCCCAGCAGGTTACCAAAGTAACTGACCCCGTAGAATGGATTAACCCATTAATGGGAACGCAATCTAAATACGACCTAAGCAACGGTAACACCTACCCTGCTATAGCCCTGCCATGGGGCATGAACACCTGGACACCTCAAACAGGTAAAATGGGCGACGGCTGGCAATACACCTACGACGCTTACAAAATCAACGGCTTTAAGCAAACCCATCAGCCATCACCATGGATGAATGATTATGGCCAGTTTGCTATTATGCCTTTGACGGGCAAAATGAAAGTGTCGCAAAATGGACGTGCAAGCTGGTTTTCGCATAAAGCAGAGGTAGCAAAACCATACTACTATAGCGTATACCTGGCAGATCATGATATCACCACGGAGATAACTTCTACTGAACGTGCTGCGCAGTTCAGGTTCACTTATCCAAAGTCCGACAGTTCTTACATTGTTGTTGATGCTTTCGATCGTGGATCATACATTAAAGTTATACCCGAGCAACGCAAAATCGTGGGTTACTCTACCAAGTACGCCCGCGGTCCGCTGAAAAACTTTAAAAACTACTTTGTTATATATGTAGATAAGGCTATCAACCTTTCCCAGGTTTATAGCGATAGTACACTTAACACTGGCAACGAACTTTCTGCAAAGCATGTGAGCGCGCTGATAGGCTTTAAAACCAAAACAGGAGAAAAGGTACATCTCAGGGTGGCTTCATCTTTCATCAGCCCGGAACAAGCCGAACTAAACCTCAGCCGGGAGTTGGCAAATGATAGCTTTGATGCAACATGTGCTAAAGCTAAAGCAACATGGAACAAAACGCTAAGCCGCATACAGGTAGAAGGCGGAACAACAGACCAGGTACGTACCTTTTATTCATGTTTGTACCGTATGCTGTTCTTCCCGAACAAAATGTACGAGATAAATGCCAAAGGCCAGCCTATGCACTACAGCGCGCAAAACGGCGAGGTATTGCCTGGGTATAAATTTGCGGGTACCGGTTTTTGGGATACTTTCCGGGCACTATACCCTTTCCTCAACCTCGTTTACCCATCAATTAACAAAGAAATGCAGGCTGGCTTGGTTAACGATTACAAAGAAGGCGGATGGCTGCCAGAATGGAGCAGCCCGGGCTATAGCGCAGTGATGGTAGGCAACAACTCTGCATCTGTAGTTGCTGATGCTTACATTAAAGGTGGTCGTGGATATGATATCAACACACTTTATCAGGCACTGCTACATGGCGCTAACAATAAAGGCCCAGCTGCTACCGGACGTGAAGGTGTTGAATACTATAATTCGCTGGGCTATGTGCCGTACGACGTAAAAATAAACGAGAACGCCGCACGCACGTTAGAATACGCTTATGATGACTTTGCGATCTACCAATTAGGCAGAGCTTTAGGCAGGCCAGCGTCAGAAACCAACTTATATAAGAAACGCGCCATGAACTACAAGAACCTGTTCGATTCATCAACAGGTTTAATGCGTGGCAAAAACAAGGACGGCAGTTTTCAATCTCCCTTTAGCCCTGTAAAATGGGGAGATGCCTTTACCGAAGGTAACAGCTGGCACTATACCTGGAGCGTTTTCCAGGATATGCAGGGGCTTATTGACCTGATGGGCGGTAAACAGAAATTTGTAACAAAGCTAGATTCTGTTTGGACGATGCCACCTGTATTTGACGACAGCTACTACGGCGAAGTAATTCATGAGATCCGCGAAATGCAGATTGCCGGCATGGGCCAATACGCACACGGCAACCAACCCATACAGCACATGACCTATCTTTACGGTTACGCGGGAGAGCCGTGGAAAACTCAATTGCACGTCCGCGACGTGATGAATAAGTTGTACAAAGCTACACCTGACGGGTACTGCGGCGACGAAGATAACGGGCAAACATCTGCATGGTATGTATTCTCGGCAATGGGCTTCTACCCTGTTACACCGGCGAGCGATCAGTACGTTTTAGGTACACCATTGTTTAAGAAAATGACCGTAACTCTGGAGAACGGAAAGCAATTGGTTATAAACGCGCCAACCAATAGCGACGCTAACCGATATGTAAAAACCCTTACCATTGGTGGGAAGCCATATACGCATAATTGGTTAAGCCATTCCAACCTGCTAAAAGGTGCAGTGCTTAACTTTGATATGTCTGCATCGCCTAACAAAACACGCGGCATCAAAACAGAGGACGTACCTTATTCGTTATCGACCGAGAAATAACGCTGGTTGTAGCATGAATATAAAAGAGTTTCTATTTAGCTTACTTATTACATTATCGGCGTCGGCTATATTAGCGCAGGAAGTTCCTGCTGCAAAACAGCCAGCCGGGACAATTCCTGCGGCAGTACCTTTTGTGCCGGTGAATTTGCCTATAAGTACATTACGGCTGGGCATAGCGGGCCTTTCACACGATCACGTAAACAACATCCTTACTGATTACCACCAGGGCAAAGTAATAATTGTAGGCATAGCAGAAGCCGATAAGCAACTCCGCGCAAAATACAAGGAGCGGTATAACATACCAGACTCCTTGTTTTTTGACGATCTTAAAAAAATGGCGGTCACCAAAAAGCCGGATGCTGTACTCGGCTTTAACCCGGTTGCAAAGCATATAGATGTTGTAGAAGTATGCGCGCCTTTGGGGATAAGCGTTATGGTAGAAAAGCCACTTGCCGCCACCCTTGCGCAAGCAAAGCGGATGGAGTTTCTTGCGCTTAAATACTATATAAAGCTGCTTACCAATTACGAAACTACCTGGTACCAGTCTTACCAGCATGTATACAATCTTACGCAGAAAGACAGCATCGGCCGGATACGGAAAATGATAGTACACGACGGCCACCAGGGCCCAAAGGAGATAGGTTGCAGTAAGGAATTTGTAAGCTGGCTTACAGACCCTGAACTTAATGGAGGTGGGGCACTAATAGACTTTGGGTGCTACGGCGCTGATTTGATGACCTGGCTTATGGAGGGACAAAAACCAGTAGCAGTTACAGCTGTTGCCCGTCACATGAAACTACAGATATACCCCAAGGTTGAAGATGATGTAAACATCATTGTAGAATACCCTACGGCTACCGGCATTATAGAGGCATCATGGAACTGGCCTTTTTCCATCAAAGACCTAGAGGTTTTTGGCGATAGCGGCTACATGCACGCGTTTAACAACAGCAGCACACTTATCCGCACAGGGGATACTGCCAGCACAATAAATGTAACGAATGCGCTGGAAGCACCGCTAGACAATCCGGTGACCTATTTGCAATTGGTTTTAAAAAACCGCCTGCTTGGCATTAATGACCGGTCATCGTTAAAATACAATATGCTGGTAATGCAAATACTTGATGCGGCTAAAAGGTCTGTGGCCGAAGGAAGAAGAATAGTTCTTTAACATACGCCTTATTTATTAACAGTTAATAATATATCTCCTGCAATTTATAATTTTAGCATCTTGTTAAAACGTCCCATACTTATGTACAAACAACTTTCTGCACTTTTGCCGCTGCTTGTAGCCGGCATGATCTCCTGTCAATCTAAACCATCTAACCAGGCCGGAGCTACCAAAGACACCGCTTCATCAACCGCCGCGACTGCCGGACAGCCGGATGCTCCTGCTACCAAGCTTGCCACAGGTCCGGTTGATAAAGCTGCCGTGATGGCACGCAAACAGGTGCCGGTTGTGTGCTACCACCAGATACGCGACTGGAAAGCTACCGACAGCAAAGGCGCCAAGGACTACATTGTGCAGATAGCGGCCTTTAAAGAACACTTAAAAATGCTGGCAGACAGCGGCTATCACACTATATTGCCGGATCAGTTGTACAATTATCTTACTACTGGCGCGGCGCTGCCTAAAAAGCCTATAATGCTGACTTTTGATGATACCGACCTGGACCAGTTTACTATAGCTGCACCAGAGATGAAGAAATACGGGTTCAAAGGCGTTTTCTTCGTGATGACAGTATCAATTGGCCGCCCACATTACATGACTGCAGACATGATCAAGAAACTGTCTGACGATGGCCATGTTATTGGCAGCCACACGTGGGACCACCACCGAGTAGATAAACTTTCCCACACATCTACTTTAAAAATAATTGGCAAGAACGGCAAAGTTACCGAACGCCCTGTTGACGATTGGGTAACACAAATAGACAAGCCAACTAAGAAACTTGAAGAGATCACCGGAAAAAAGATAATCTACTTTGCTTATCCGTTTGGCATCTGGAAAAAACCTGTATTACCTGAGATTGAAAAAAGAGGCTTTAAAATTGCCTTTCAGCTAGCCGATAAGCGCGACCCGGAGTACCCGTTAATGACTGTTCGCCGGATATTGGATAGTGGATATTGGAGCACCAAAACATTTGGCAATGCGGTAAGAAGCAGCTTCTAATCACACCAATGAAGAAATAAAAGCAGGGCTTTATGAGACCTGCTTTTTTTATGGCCTATTTTCTATCTTTAGCAATGCTAAAAAAATGTTTACCAGCAGTTACTGCTGTAGCAATCAGCCTGATCTCTTCATGTGGGCAGCAAAGGCCTGAAAAGCCTGCTGCCGATAAAAAGATGCAATCGGAAACACTTATACAGGAACACTTTAGATATCTTAATGATCATGACCTTAAAAGCCTGGTAAGTCAGTATGCCCCTAAAGCAAACATTACCTCAAGTGATTGGAAAGGCATGGCTACAGGACCAGAAGGAGCCGACCAGATATTCCACTTAGAATTTTATGTATCGCCCGATGCTAAATACCTGGTAGATAAAGTAATAAATACCGACACGACGGTGGTGGTGGAATATGATGTAGTTGGCTTGCACGACAAAGCCAACGGCGGTGTAAGGTATGATCTGCGCAAATGCAGTATTTTTCGTATAGACAGCCTCAATAAAATAGCAGCGGAATCTACCTACGCTAACGGCATGGCCTATCACAACGGCAATTAACCGTTCTGTAGGTATTTAGCAATCCACATTATTCCTACTTTTCCACAATACTGTTTATACGCTGCAATAGGCTTAAATTAGCAGATTAATTGAACGGAGCACCCTTGGCAAAAAGCGAAACCAAAGAAACGCCTTTAATGCAGCAGTACAATGCCATAAAGGCTAAGCACCCGGGTGCGTTGCTGCTTTTTCGTGTGGGCGATTTTTATGAGACCTTTGGACAGGATGCGGTTAAAGCATCCGGTATTTTAGGCATTGTGCTTACCAGGCGTGCAAATGGCGCGGCAACACACATCGAGCTTGCAGGATTCCCGCACCACTCGCTTGAAACCTACCTGCCAAAGTTAGTAAGGGCTGGTCAGCGGGTGGCTATATGCGATCAGTTGGAGGATCCTAAATCGGTAAAAGGAATCGTAAAGCGCGGAGTTACTGAACTGGTTACACCCGGCGTAGCAACTAGCGACAACATCCTTCAGCAAAAAACCAACAATTACCTCGCATCTCTATATTTTGAAAAGAACAGTATTGGGATCGCATTAATTGACATCTCCACTGGTGAATTCTTAACCGCTCAGGGAAACAGCAATTACATTGATAAATTACTGCAAAGCTACTCTCCCAGCGAAATAATATTTCCCAAAAGTCGTCAGCACGATTTTAAAGATACTTACGGCGATCGTTACTATACATTCACACTTGATGAATGGCCATACAGCGGCGACTATGCCCACGAAACCCTGCTAAAGCACTTCGGCGTAAAATCCCTGAAAGGCTTTGGTATTGATAAGCTGAACCTCGGCATTGTTGCAGCCGGGGTTGCCCTGCACTACCTCAATGAAACAGAGCACAGGAACCTTCAGCACATCAGCGCCATTAGCCGCATAGAAGAAGACCGCTACTTATGGCTGGACAGGTTCAGCATACGTAACCTGGAGCTGGTTGGCTCGGCCAATGAGAACGCCTTAACTCTTGTGGATGTGCTCGACCAAACCTGCTCTCCTATGGGCGCACGTTTACTGCGCCGATGGATAGTAATGCCGTTAAAGGAGATTAAACCCATACGTGACCGCTTGGGTGTGGTAGAATACCTGATAAGCAAGGAAGAACTACGCGAGGAGCTACAACACCAGATAAGGCAGATAGGCGACCTCGAACGGCTTATATCAAAAATCGGCTTGCAAAAAGCCAATCCGCGCGAAGTTTGCCAGTTGAAGAAAGCGCTACTGGCTATATCAAGTATCAAAAAACTTGCAGAGAACAGCGAGAGCGAACCGCTGCGTGCTATTGCCGAGCAGCTAAACCAGTGCACTACCATTTGCGAGAAGATAGCGCGTGAGCTTCATCCCGAACCACCGATAATGATGGTAAAGGGCTCGGTGATGAACGATGGCCTTAACGAAGAATTGGACAGGCTCCGTAAGATAGCTTTCGGTGGTAAAGGTTACCTGCTTGAAATACAAAAACGTGAAGCAGAAGTGACCGGGATACCTTCACTAAAAGTGTCTTTTAACAATGTATTTGGCTATTATTTAGAGGTAACACATAGCCACAGGGATAAAGTGCCAACGGATTGGATTCGTAAGCAAACGCTGGTAAATGCCGAACGTTATATTACGCCAGAGCTAAAGGAGTACGAGGAGCAGATACTGGGTGCGGAAGAAAAGATATTAGTATTGGAAACCCGCCTGTATAACGATTTACTATACGCACTTGCAGAATACATTAAACCGATACAGCTGAATGCCCAACTGGTAGCCCGGCTGGATGTGTTGCTTAATTTCGCTACCATTTCGTTAAAGAACTATTATGTTAAGCCTGATGTTAATGAAAGCCGCGTGCTGGACATTAAAGGCGGGCGGCATCCGGTTATAGAAAAAAACCTTCCTCCTGGCGAGGATTACATTACCAACGACGTATTCCTTGATTCTGACTCACAGCAGATCATCATTATCACCGGGCCAAATATGGCAGGTAAGTCGGCATTGCTCAGGCAAACTGGCCTAATAGTGCTAATGGCACAGATGGGTTGCTTTGTTCCAGCCAAAGCTGCTTCTATAGGATTAATCGACAAGATCTTCACCCGCGTAGGCGCATCTGATAACCTTTCTTCAGGCGAATCGACCTTTATGGTGGAGATGAATGAAACCGCCAGCATTCTCAACAACCTAAGTGACCGGAGTTTAATATTACTGGACGAGATCGGGCGCGGCACTTCCACTTATGATGGAATCTCAATAGCCTGGTCTATAGCCGAATACCTGCACAATCATCCATCAGCAAAGGCGAAAACTTTATTTGCAACGCATTATCACGAGTTGAATGAACTGAGTAACAGCTTTAACCGCATAAAAAACTTCAACGTATCAGTAAAGGAAGTCGGACAGCAGATCATCTTCCTGCGCAAATTAGTCCCGGGTGGCAGCGAGCACAGCTTCGGTATACACGTAGCTAAACTGGCGGGTATGCCAGGAAAAGTGCTTAGTCGCGCTAACGAGATTTTGAAAAAGCTGGAACATGAGCGCACCGGCGGCGAGCACATCAAAGAGAGTATCCGTAAGGTGCAAAAACAAGCTGTGCAGATGCAAATGTTCTCGATTGATGATCCGGTGCTAGTGAAGATTCGCGATACGCTAAACAACCTCGACGTAAACACTTTAACGCCCGTAGAAGCCCTAATGAAACTGGATGAGATACAACGGGTAATAAAAAGCTGATAAGCGTTTGTCCCGCCTTTGTTAAAATGTTTATAACATCCGTTGTAACATATTGCCGTGTACAAATATCTTTATAGCATGTTTAACTTCCGTACGTATACTAAGGCTGTACTGTTTATTGTTGCCGCAGCCACTTTAGCTTCTTGTCACCCACGTAAACTCACAGCGCGTACAGACAACTATGGTAACACCGGAAGTACTGCAGTAATTACCAGGCGTGGACCATATGTTATGGTGAAGCCTGATAAAGAGCTTGCCGACAAGTACGCCACAATAATGGGCGTTAAACGCAACGACATACAAAACGGCCGGTTATACAATTTTATTGACGAGTGGATGGGTACCCCCTACCGGTTTGGGGGTTTAGGAAAAGACGGCGTAGACTGCTCGGGTTTAGTATCCCTATTGCAATTGCAGGTTTACGATACGGCTTTGCCCCGAACTTGTGCTATGCAGGCCAACACCATAAAAAGAAAGTATGAAGATGAACTGAAAGAAGGCGATCTGGTCTTTTTTGATTTTGATGGGAAACAGTTCAGCCATGTGGGGGTGTACCTGCAAAATGGTTATATTGTACACGCAAGCACCCGCAGGGGTGTCGTAGTGGTTCGCTTACACGATAATGGCTTGTATCAATATTTCTCTCGGGCAGGCTCTATCTTCGACCCTGCTGAAATGCCGGCACCAGGCAACTAAACACGGTAATTTTCTAGAATCCCTACTGCTGTTCAACAGCTTCTTTCAAGCGCCTTCTCGAGCGGAATAACCTGGCTAGTATGGGGCCGTTTTCAGCTTTTGCAGCAGGGTAGTACCGCTTCCGTATCACAGCAAGTGTAATAGCCCAAACGCCGCTTATGGTGGTTATAATGTTAACATCTAAATCCAGCACTATTGCTACTATAATTAGGGCATAAAAAGCCGGAACAGCGATGTAAGTAAAGCGCTGCGATTTCCAATGCAGGTTTTTCTTAATATCAGCAGGCATAATGCACAACTCATCAGCGTTAATAATCAGGTAGTGCACAAGCACGGTTTGCGTGAGAGAGCAAAACATCACAATGCCAAAGTACACTACCAGCCCGTACAAGCTATGTGGCCCGAGCGTTTCTGTCATAAGCGATACAGCAAACGGGAATAAGGATATCGAAAAGAGAAATAGCAAATTAAGGGCAATAAGCTTGTTGGTATAATCTTTTAAGAAACTGAATATTTTAAGGTGCTTTGACCAGAAAATACCTACAATAAGGAATGATATGAGGTAACCACCAAACTTTGGTAGCAGCTCCATAAAAGCTTCTTTCACTTTTTCAGCATTAGCGTGCCGCAAACCTTCGGGCATCTTCATTTCCAATACCATTATTGTTATAATGATAGCGAAAACCGCATCACTAAAGAGTATCACACGCTCTAATTGGAACTCTTTTTTAATTTCTTCACCTTCATTAACGTTCATGGTATTATAAATTTTAATTTTGCAGTCAATGGAAAAGCCAAAAGACGAATACTCCTTCTGGACAAAATACAAGCGGTTTGCAGGTACCGAGATATTACTTTACGTTATCATGATTGTGGGTATTGTACTTGGCATCATCATATTCAGTTAATCAGTTTTCACCAACGCAACATTATAGCTGTCTGCGTCTACTACTTGCTGATAAAACTCCACAAGTTCAGGATACAGCTCCTTATTGTACAATCCGTCCACTATCTCCAAACGGCGCTTATAAATTAGCTTATTGCCGCTTAGTGTTGTCTTTGCAGTAAATTTGCCAAAAGGTTTTTCTATAGCTATGTCTAACAGGTTTTTATCTGTTTTATACCCTTCTGGTAGATTGTAAACAATTTCGTCTTCATCTGTATAGCCCCGGTTTATATATACCTGAGTACTCCGGTTACGTACATCACGGGGGGCGCGCTGCATCCTGTTAAGCGGGTTAAGATAAAAGTAAAGCTTGCTGCCATCTGCGCTGGCATATTCACGCGAGTTCACCTGAATAGTTTCCGTAGTTACCGGGTCTGCTCCTTTTTCCTGCTTTAAGTCAAATTTCCCGATATTAAGGTTACTGATGGCCGTATACTCCTTCTGCAGCATTTTAATCTGCTCGCTGGGCGGTTCGCCAATCATCTCCTCAACATTGTCGTACTGTGTACCTTTAAAGGTAGTTTTGATATCACCTTTCAAACTGCCGTCCTGCGCTATATCAAACTCTGCCTTTCGCTTTTGCAGGTTTATTGCGGATGTGTATTTGGGCGTATGCAGCAATTTACCACCCTCAGGTGTACAGGCCAAAACGGTACGGTCATCAGTAAAATCGCTTAAAAATCCGAATGGGATTTTTTGACTGGTACATTCTAAAAAAGTCGTATCGTTTTTAAACGGGAGGCATAAAATAACGTGATTACCCTGATCCATACTTGGGAAATCATTCATCATGCTTACTTTACGCGTACCTGCCTGCACCACGCAATACCAGGATTCTATGTCAACAGCTTTCAACAGCGCCTGTGTATAATTCACCAGCGCTTTACAATCGCCATAACTCAGGCGGTCTACCTCCGAAGCAAGGAAGGGCTGATACCCGCCAATACCAACCTGTACACTTATGTACCGGGTTTTCCCTTGCATAAACTCGTATATCTTTTTCGCTTTAGCTTTTGGGTCGGTAATGTTGGCGGTAATCTCCTTAATTCGCTGTACAGTTTCCACTGGCAATACACGACGGCTAGCCAGCAGTTTATCATACGTCCATTTGCCCAGCTCACCCCAACTGCTGAATGACCCTGCTAAACCTTCATATTTGAAGTTCTGTGGTGCTATTTTAACCGAACTGAGGTATTGTTCAGGATTAGGGCTGTATGGCTCAGTACGTATGGCTTTCAGGTTATTAAGCTGCCAGGTATATGTTTTGAGCCCTTCTTTGGTGCTGCCTATGCTTGCGCTTGTTGGCATGTTCACCTCCTTATACCTGATTTTAAAATCAGGCTTGCAGGTAAAGGTATAGCTTGCTCTTTCTACAGCCAAGCCATCCTCATAGTTTGGCTTCCAATCATCAAAATTGAGCGATTGTTTAGACTTAGTTTCATATTCGTACTCGATAGTGTACGGGTATGCACCTGCCGACGGAGTATAATACTGCACACGTGAATCCTCAAAAAGTGAATAATCGTTTGCTGCATTTTCATCCTTAAAGTCCTTTTCACCAAACTTCGCTGTCGGCTTACCAAACTCGTTATACACGACCCCTTTTACATTACGCAGCAGGTTGCTTTTGTTGTGCCATATAACAATACGGGCAATATCGTCGCCATTTTTATTAAGTACCGTAATTGCTTGTTTAAAGTGGTATAATGTATTATCCAGGTCTTTCACCTCTAAGGTTACCTCCTGGTTGCGAATAACTGCGCTTGCGTAAGGCAGCAGGTCTTTACTAATTAAAGATGCATCATAGTTTGGCTGCGCGTAACCCAACGCCGCACTTAAAAGCAAAAACAACAATATATAAGCTGATCTCATCACTTTTTCCTGAACACAATTTCCGCCTTTTCCGCAGCTATCATTTTGTTATAAAACTCTTTTAAATAAGGGTACTCCTCGCTCTCATAAACCGATTTACTAAACTGTACCACGTTGGAGAAGGTGAACCTGTTTCCGTCGCTGTTAAAATCTGTCATAAACTTTCCTCCGGAATTTGGCAAACTTATGGCGTTAGGCTGCGGAGCGCTTTCAACCACGTATTCTGTCGGCAAAGTCATGTTCAGTACAAATCTTTCATCAGATGGCATACCCCAATCTACAGGGTAGGCCCTATCCTGTAATTTAAACGGATTCACCGCTATCCTGTCGAAAAAGAAGGGGTTAAATGCCAGCCGCCCTCCATTTACTGAATTAAAGGCGTCTATTTCTACTTCGTACTTTTCAACTACCGGCAGGTCAAGGCTGTCCAAATTGGATATCTGCGAGTTTAATATTTTTACCTTGGCAAGCCTTTCGTCGAGGTTTTCTACATACTCATCTGTAGTGTTAAATTTGCGTATTGCTTTTCGTTTTTCGTATGCTTCGTAACCGATAGAATAATTTGTGACGGTGCCCTTCATTTTACCATTGCTCTGCAGGGTAAGTTCATAGGAACTGGTGCTTCTTTTAGGCTGCCTTGCCGTGAGGTCTACCCAGTATGATGGTTTGTCCAAACTCATTACACGGCCCTGGTCGTTCAGGCATTTCAACGGAAGCATATCAAAAGACAATAACGGGTCTGACGCATCAAGCATATAGCTTTTATCGCCAATGTTAAGTTTGGCAACCACATAGTCAAACTCGTCTTCTACAGGATATAGTTTATTAATAAGCCCGTTAGTACGGGTGCTCAGCATTACTGCTTCAGCATTAAGCCCTGCCGACCCAAGTGCAGCAACCAGTGCGAGGTTAATATCACCTACTGATCCCGTGTGGCTTTCCAGCGCCTTGCGTATACCGTCCTCGCTCCCGCGAGCCCGTACGTTATTCCATTTGATATTCTTTTGAATATAAGCATATACTGCTTTTGCTTTGGCAAGATCGTCGGCTTTGCCTTCAATTACCGGATCAATATATTTTTTAAGCAGATCCTTTTTTCGAATCTGTGCACCAAAGTAGTCTGCCTTCTTCAGGTTGTAATCAATGTCTTTCCAATCCTTTGTTACTTTTACTTTTTGATTAGTATAAGGGTTAGTATAATCTGACAGTTCATAATAGATGGCAGAAACAAAGTTTTTAGGCGCTGTCATGTAATCCTCTTCTATAAAAGCAGGGATATCTGCCATGCCGTAAGTGATATGTGAACAGTCACAACTTGCACCATGAGTACTAAAGCAGGTTTTTTCTACCTCTGCGGTGTTGGTTGTAAGTTTAAGCCGTCCACGCAATGAGGCGTTATAGTTCCAGAAAGCCGGAATATGCACCTCATAAGTTGATACCATTTTGGGTATATCATCCTGAAACTGCCATGAGGGAAACTGGTATATATAAGGCGACACCAAACGGTATTTGTACTCTATTATACTGCCAGCCTTAACATTGGGCATTGCAAATTTTGCTTTGCTGTAATAAACGTTCTCTTTGCTCCTGTAAACCTGTGAGCGGTCAAGTACCGATTGCTTTGCCGATCCATTCTCGTCTATGTAAGTTGTTACGCCTTCAATGTCCTCAACAGACTCAGGGTTATCTCCTTTGGTATAATAACTAACTTCTACGGTACCTTTATCAAAAGCTTTACTATCTAGTATCTTAATTTTAACGTGGTAGTCGTGTATTACTTTGATGTTATCGTCGCTGGTTACATCAATTCTTGACGTGCCGTATTCGCTTATAACATAAGCATGTGCAGAGGTATCCTTAACGTATTTTTTTGCTGCAAGTTCTTCTTGAGAGAAAGTTCCGTAAGGGAAGTTTTGCGCGGATGCGCCGACTCCGGCAAGCAGTAAGATAAACAAGCCGGGTAAAAATTTATTCATATATCAGGTTTAGTTAATCAGGTGCTATGAAAGTAATAATTATTAATTAATTATCATAAAAAAGTGGCAGGCCATAATATTGCAAGACTTTTTGCCACCTTTGCAGTCTTTTACAAGCAACATGAAATTAGTTTTAAAGCGCCCTTTAGCCTTCTTCGACCTGGAAACCACCGGCACAAACATCGGCGCCGACCGTATAGTTGAAATATCTGTAATAAAGCTCAACCCGGATGGCAGCGAAGAAGTGATGACCTGGCGTATAAACCCCGGTATACCTATTCCGCTTGAATCGTCGCTTGTGCATGGTATTTACGAGGAACATATAAGGGAGGAAAAGCTTTTTCATGAGCTAGGCGAACAGATTGCTGCATTTATCGGCGATGCTGATCTGGCTGGTTACAATAGCAACAAGTTCGATATCCCAATGCTGATGGAAGAATTCCTGCGCGCCGGTGTAAACTTTGAATTGGAGAAACGTCACTTTGTTGACGTGCAGAATATATTCCACCAGATGGAGCAGCGTACCTTAAAAGCCGCCTATCAATTTTATTGCAATAAACAGATCATAAACGCGCACTCTGCAGAGGCAGATACCCGTGCTACCATGGAGGTTTTGCTGGCCCAGATAGAGCGCTACGCAGACATGGAATGGGAGGATAAAAAAGGCAACCGCAGTAAACCAGTTGTTGGCGACGTAGAAGCGCTGCACCAGTTCACTAACCTAAATCGCCCTGTAGACTTTGCAGGCCGTATGGTGTATAACGAAGACGGCGAGGAGCTGATAAACTTTGGCAAGCACAAAGGCCGCAAGGTAGAAGACGTGTTCTCGATGGAGCCAAGCTACTACTCCTGGATGATGCAAGGTGACTTCCCGCTATATACTAAACGCAAGTTGGAGGAAATATACAAGCGTTGGAATGCGAAACGTGTGGCAGAACGCCAGGCAAACAGGCAGGCACAACCACAGCAAGCTCAGCCGCAAAACAATCAGCAGGAAACACCTAAGCCTTCATTCCAAAATAATGCGCCAAAGTCTTCGCCGCAGATAAACAACAATAACCAGCATTATAACAAGCCTTTCCAAAAGAAACAGGAACCAGCTAAGCCGGTAAATGATGACATGTTAAAAGCGTTGTCTGAAAAGTTCAAGAAGGGGTAATTACCTAATCGGCAAAGTTTGGGTTGAATATGACTTTCTTATCCTTTGCAGTAGGTTGATGGTTCAAAAACTTTATATTTCGCTGCAAACCTTCAAATTTGGTGCGCTTTACGGCAGAATTCTTAAATACCTTTTGGAACACGTCCCGGGTAATATCTTCCCAGTCGCGCTTTGTTATTCCATGCAGATCAGGGTGGGGATCGAAAGCTGGTTCGTTATGCAACACTGAGAACTTGTTCCAGGGGCAAACATCCTGGCAAACGTCACAGCCAAACATCCAGTTGTCCATTTTACCTTCAAATTCCTGCGGAATTTCGTTCTTTAACTCTATAGTAAGGTAAGATATACACCTGCTGCCGTCCACAATATACGGAGCTACAATTGCATCTGTGGGGCAAGCATCTATACACCTGGTGCAGCTGCCACAATGGTCGGCAGTAGGCTCAACATCGTAATCCAGTTCAATATCTACAATCAGCTCTGCGAGGAAGAAAAACGAGCCTGCCTTCTTATTAAGCAGATTGCTGTTTTTTCCTATCCAACCCAACCCTGCTTTCTTTGCCCAGGCTTTATCTAACACTGGTGCAGAATCAACAAAAGCACGACCGCCAACCTCCCCTATTTGCTCATTGATGATTTGCATCAGCAGCTTCAGTTTTTCTTTTATCACCGTGTGATAATCTGCGCCATATGCATACTTGGATATTTTAGGTGCTTCAGGGTCTGACTGAACGGTATCTGTATAGTAGTTTAATCCAACTGAGATCACCGACTTAGCGCCATCTACCAATAATCTTGGATCGAGCCGTTTATCAAAGTAATTTTCCATGTAGCGCATTTTTCCTTGCATACCCTTGTTGAGCCATGCTTCGAGTCGTGGCGCTTCTTCTTCCAGGAACTCTGCCTTAGATATGCCGCAGAACATAAAGCCGAGCGCTTTTGCCTCGTCTTTAATCAATTGAGAATATGCCTGGCGGTTCTGCTGCATTTCACAAAGATAAGGTTAATATGATTGACCATTGAAAACACATTGAACACTTTATAAGACGTTTTTACGCCAACCTATGCGGTTACCTCCATTTTTACGTGTGTTGTGTACGTCCAGAGTTAATGGTATGATTTTTTCTTATAACTATAAAACATCTACTCTTATGCTACAATTTATTAACGATCTGGAACCACACGTAGTTGGCATACATGCAATAGGTGAGGTTACCAAGCAAGATATTGATACTGTTCTACTACCCAGGATAGACGAACTGGTACAGCGACAAGGTGAAATAAATTACCTGCTTGTATTAGAGACCGACGTTAAAAACTGGACAGCCGGCGCCTGGCTGGACGATGTTAAGATGGGCATCAAAAACTTTACTAAATGGAATAAAATAGCCGTAGTAAGCGATCAAAAAGGGGTTGAGTGGTTTACAGATGCATTCCGCTTCTTTATACCCGGAAAATCAAAAGGCTATTCACTCAACCAGCTGGACGATGCGGTGAAATGGGTAACAGCAAAAGACGAACAATAATATACTTAAAACTAAACACCATGGAAAACAAACCAGAAGGATTTGACAGGGCTAACGGACAAGGCCAAAATCATGATACTGCAGGAAACGTTGCGAACGCCGACAACAATACATTAGGCCAAAACACCGGTACAAATGAAGCGCCGGAGGTAGAAACCGTAACCCCGGATAACGATGCTGAAAGCATTGCCAAATCAAACGACGGAAGTTCATCTTCAGATGATAACGGCGGCGGCGACTCTTCAAACAAAGGAAAAGGCCCGAGCGGCGAGAACCTGTAATAAATTTACGGTTATATACCTTAAGCGGCTTAGTTAAAACTAAGCCGCTTTTTTTTATGTCAATTTTAAACCATAATGTTCATTTTAAATCAATCAAAACATTATTTACATAATTAAAGTAATTTACTTTGAAGTAATTTCATCAACTGATACCGACTATGATTTTTAACCCAGATGCTGAAACCGCGCACGCAAACTATAATTTAACCAAAAGCAGGCCCGAAGTTTCCGCGCAGGACGAACCCCTCAACCCCCTCCCGAGGGCGGTAATGCGGCCAAATTCCTTCCTGTTGCTCGATGGCGAATGGAAGTTTGCCGTAGACCAGGAAGATAAGGGACTTGCAAATAACTGGTTCCTGGCTCATGATTACACCAATACGGCCCATTGGCCCGGCAGTGTAGAGGCACAAATGGCCCGCATACAACCCGAACATACCTGGCGCGACAAAATTGTGGTGTGGTACGAACGTGAATTCCCGATGCCCGAACTGGAAGGTGGTCACCGCTCGCCTAACTCGTTGCTGCAGCTTACCTTTGGTGCATGCGGCTACGAGACCAGGGTATGGCTAAACGGCTTTCCGCTTAAGACTATTGAAGGAGAGGAATTTCACCTAGGCGAATACACATCGTTCTCGTTTGAATTGGATGAGAAGATGCTACAGGCAGACAACAGGCTTACCGTGCGCATAGCCAGCTCGATGGATGCTGATACCACCCGGGGAAAGCAGGAATCTACTATTTACAAGAGAGGTGGTATATGGTATCAAACCTACACCGGCGCGGTACGCAGTGTATGGCTGGAAACAGTGGAGCGCAACCGCTTACGCTCGAGGCTTGGTGTGGTAAGTATTGTTGAGGACAACCTGGTCCGCTTTAACCTTACAACGCGCATACATGATCCGGGACCATATACCATTCGGTTGAAAGTTTATAACCGACACCAGGAAATCGATGAACCTGTGGTAACTGATGAATACCAGCTGCTCTTAGAGGCCGGGCAAAAGCAGCAGCGCCTTGTAGTTAACATACCCGACGCGCAGCTATGGTCTCCTGAAAACCCTCACCGCTATCGGTTGGTAGCCCAGCTGATAGACAGTACCGGCTACGTTGCCGAGATAGAATCGTACTTCGGCTTACGTAAGATTGAGGCACGGGGTAGTTCTGTTTATCTTAACAACAAGAAAATCTATATAGACGGCATCCTGTACCAACCGGGAATTGCTAATTACGAAGAAATAAAACGGCACATGTACGCAATGAAGGCACTAGGCTGCAACCTTGTGCGCATACACATTGCCGGCGTAGACCCACGTATTTACCACCTTGCTGATAAGATGGGCATGCTGTTATGGGTTGAAGTACCAAGCCCACACCGCTCCACCAAAAAGAGCCGGGCAAACCACAAGGCTGAACTCTTACGCATGCTGAGCCTCATCTCCACTCACCCATCAGTGATTATCTGGAGCTTGTACAACGAGGACTGGGGAGCGCAGGACATTGCAACCAACCAGGAAACGCGCCAGTACATCATCAATATGTACCATTACATGCAGATCTCTCACCCGCAGTTCCTGGTGGTGGATAACGACGGCTGGCAGCACATTTCCTTCGAAGGCAAGCTGAAGAGCGACCTGCTCACCGTGCACTTATACACGCCGGAGCTAAAACGCTGGCAAGAGATGCTGGACGACCTGGTAGAAGGCAAACAAACCAGTGTTGCCGCGTTCCCTCTTATCGTGGGGGATCCATTCTTCTTTCGGAAGCAGGTACCGCTTATTGTAAGCGAATGGGGTGGTTTTGGCTTTTCGGATTATGGCGGACCGCAGGATAATGAGGAAAGAAACAAGCAAATAGCGCTGTTTAAGCAGGAATTACGCAAACGGCCAATAGCGGGTGACGTTTACACCCAGGCTACAAATATTGAGGATGAACAGAACGGCATCATCGACTTCCACACCGGGGAACTGAAGGTTAGAGAAGGTCTCTTGAAGTCGTCAGCGCCTGATGACGATAGTGCTAGCGCGTAATTGCAAGTGTATCACGTGTAACACGTATGCGTGTTACACGTGATACACTTAAATCTGTCCGGTTTTAACAAAGACATTAGCTATCAAATACTTACGAATTTTACATGTTTAAACATGTTACGCTTTTTATAAGCATGATACACTTTTAGTGCCGTGTTACAGTTTTAAAATGAGCTTTTAGGTGGATGTTGCCGACAGTGCGACAATTGTTAAAAACTGCTTTGTACCAATTTTGGGGAGTAGTCGTTTACTATAAGTCGGAAGATTTTGATGGCGTCAGTCAAGCAACGACAGCTTTTCTGCCCAGCTTAGGCCCTTAGCCAGGTCATCTCTGCTAAATTCAATATGTATAACCTTCCGTGGTTTGTTGTTGGTGGTTCTTCCCGATGCATGCATCAATAACGGACGCATTACCATAACTCCGCCAGATTTCACATCACATACAATAGCAGATTCCGTTGTCGAGTCTATTTGATCGGGCCGGTAAATACCTTTTCTATGCGAACCAGGGATAACTTTTAATGCACCGTTCCCCGCATCAGCATCATCCAGATGAATGCGTATTGTGAAATTGCTTTCCAGTATACTTAACGGGGGCTGTACTGCAAATTGCCCTTGTTTAACTGTCCATGGGCCATATCCTTCCGCAGTTAGTTTATCTTTAACAGATATAGTAAGGTCCTGGTGCCAGGCAACAAACCAATTTGAGGCTACGGGTTTATCAAAATATATCGACTTTACCACAAAGAAATCACTGCCAAAAAGTTTTCTAACCAGCAATTTTAGCTTATCTGTTAATACAAGATTAGTTGCGGCGGGTACTTCCTTTAAAAACTGCCTTATGGCGAACAGATCGTCCGTTTTCCGGAAAGTATTTCTTGAGGTATCTGCTTCCTGGATTGCAAGCTGAATGGCGGCTATCTCTGCATCACTATATACACCGTCAACAACAACGTAACCGTTTTCAGCTATAAGTTGCTTTTGATGCTCCACAAGTTTTTGACGCTCTTATTTTAAGCTCACCGGCTGTCTTTTACCTACGCCCTTTGTGGCACCTTGCTTTACAGCTACAGGAACTACCTTCATCTCATTTTTCCTGCGGAAGATAGAGAGTATAAAACCAATTACCATGATGATGCTGCCACCCCAAAAGAAGTTGATGTAAGGGAATGTTATGGCCCGCATTACAATATATTTTTTGGCGCTTTCTTTCTGCTGCAGAACGGTTATCTCCACCTTGTTCTTTTCAGGTATTATCTTGGAGAAACGCAGCTTAAGCCCGGCATCTGCAACCTTTTTAGAAAAGTCGTAAACACCGCCATCTTTTATCAGGTAAATAGGTTCGGCAGTGTAGGTTTTGCCGTGGCTTACTATTTCCAGCTGGGCGCCAACAGATATATCGTTATCCTTTAGTGGGATATTTTGAACCTTTACACCTTTGTTCAGCTTCTTTAATACCATAAAGCCTTCGCGGAAGTTGATGGTATCACCAATTGCAACCTCGTGTGGTATTGGCGCATCATAGCTCTTTTCATCATCTTCGTCTGCCTGTGTACCGTCTTTTTCAGCCCCCGGTTCTTCAGACTCGCTGATAGAATTGGTCATGGTGATATGTGTATACAGGTCATGAAAAAGGTAGTGTTTAGTATCCGGCGAAGAAGCCAGCGAACCTTTGTTTACCTGCACTTTTGGCCACAATGTAAAGTCTTCGGCTACCTTACCGGCAGCATCTACCTTTTTGTAGTTTACCTTGTAAAAGTGCTCCGGTGCGGAAATGGAATCGCCTAAATAGGTCACCATATAATCGCCCATTTTCAATGGTTGGTTGCGGTATACCAGTATATTCTCACGTGGGTTGTTTTCTTTGGCAAAATCTGCCGTAAAGCCCTCGCCTGTGTTGTTTATAGAAATAACATCACTAGTACCGGCGGCTATCAAAGCGCCTACCAGCATCAATGCAAAGCCAATATGCGCAACCGCGGCACCGGCCAGTTTAATTTTTCCTTTAAAGGCATCTGCCAGCATTTTACCGTTCGCGGTAACCGAGTAAACAGAACCCCACATTGCCAGTATGTACACAAAGTGCATTTTGTTCACACCTGTTGCAAAAGCAATTAATGCGGTAACCACCGCGGCAAAAAACAGGTAAACACCGGTTGTTATTGCAAAACGGCGCACATCTGTACGCTTATACTTCAGGAATTGTGCAACGGCTGTAAGTATGGTGATAAGTACCACAAATGATGACTGCACAACATTGTAGTGCTTCATGCGTGCGGCATCTGCCGGCGGCGCTATATTGAGGTGGAAAATAGCGTTCCAAACGGGTACGGATGTTACAACAATAAGGTGAAAGCAGGATAGCCCAAGGAACACCGAACCAACAAACATCCAGAACTCGCGTGAATAGGTCTCTTCGTCCTTTTTAGTTATCGGCATGGTTTTAAAATGCTTTACCAACAGGTAAACCATAATAGCCAGGAAAATAACCACACCCGTTACCAGCTGCCAAAACATGCCCAGGTCTGTAAAAGAGTGTACCGATGTTTCGCCAAGTATACCGCTGCGGTTAAGGAATGATGAATACCAAACCAGCACAAAGCTTATCATAGTAAGCATGGTTGCGGTGAAGTATGAGTGGCCTGTATTTTTGTAAACAACAAGCACGTGTACCGCACCAACTAAGGTAAGCCATGGGAAAATAGATGCATTCTCTACCGGGTCCCAGGCCCAAAAACCGCCAAAGTTAAGCGACTCATATGCCCAAAACGAACCCATAACAACGCCGGTACCCAGTATCATGCAACCAAACAGCGCATAAGGTATAGCGGGTGCTATCCACTCCTGGTATCTCTTTTGCCACAAACCGGCAACAGAGTAAGCAAACGGCACTACTATAGAGGCAAAGCCCAGGAACAACGTCGGCGGGTGAATGATCATCCAATAGTTCTGCAACGAGGGTACCATCCCCTGCCCGTCTTTTATGAAAGAGAGGTAGTCTGGCCTGGAGAAAATAGGGCCCTCCATCGAGTCGCGCAACAGCAGGAATGGAGAACTACCCAGCTTCATGCCAAATATCTCAACACCCAATACCATAGAAGCTAAAACCACTTGCGACAGTGCAACAACCGTCATCACGGGGCGTTCCCATGTACCGGCCTTAAAAATCAGGAACAAGCCTAATAGAGCCTCCCAGAACAACCATAGCAAAAAGCCACCCTCCTGCCCATTCCAGAATGCCGATATGATGTAGCGTGTAGGCAACGAGCGCGATGTATACGCCCAAACGTAATGGTACTCGAAGTAATGGTTGTAGATGATGTTGAACAAGCAAACACCTATCCCAATGATAGACAATACATTGGCATAAAAGGCCCAGCGGCCAATATTTTGCCAGCTGCTGTCGGCTTTCCCGGCATCGTCTGTAGTAGAGAAGTAATAACTAAGGAACGAAAGCAGGGCCGATCCGAACGATAAAATGATGAAGAACTGCCCTATCTGCCCTTGTAAAAGGTGCTCGCCTTTAAATGCTATATCCATTAAATTTTATAAACTGGCCTGTTTATTGGCCTTATATTCCTGTGTTTCTAACTTATCCTGCGTGTATTTAGAGGGGCATTTCATCAGGATATGTGATGCGTGAAACTCGTTACCAATCATTTTACCGGTAAGCACAATCTGTTCAGACCGTTCAAAGTCTTCGGGCTTGGTTCCGGTAAAAATCACCTTGCACTCCGCACCCTTATTATCTTTCATATAAAACGAAAAATAATTGGCATCCTTGGTAGGATCGTAAAACAAATCTTTTTGTTTATTTAGCTTGCCTACCACGTGCAATTCGCTTGTAGTTTGGCGTGCATCTTTAAAGGACCCGTAAGTACTTGTATTTGAATAGGTACTGATGATAACAGCAATTGCTACAGCAATAACAACAATACCGAGTATAGCGCTTTTCTTCATTAACTTATGCCTGTTTAAATCCGGTTTGCAAAAATACAAAACGCAAAGCGAATAATGTTTATTACAAGGGATATGTGCTATTTAGAATTGTTATAAATAATTGCCAGGCCTGGAGGTTAAGAAACTCTGCACAAGTAGCGCAAAGCGCGAATTTAGTTACGATTAGCAACTTTCACCATCTCCTATTGGAGCACCCCTGCCAACGATGCTGTGTAGTAAGAGTCACCTATTTATAGCAATTGGGTGCCGTAATGGGTGATTTGATATCTTTCTTACTTTTTGCAAACGTTTAAAAATCACTTGAGGTTTCCACCATCTAAGGTCCGTTAGGTGCTGCAGTCCTCAGGTTTAAGCATTAAAATTATACATGTCGCAATGGTCTTCATACCAGCCATTAACAAATTGCTCCAGCCCCTCAAGATAATTTTCAATAGCTTGCTTTCCCTTTACAATTTCTTCATCGTCAACTAAAGTTGAGACGTCAATTTGATCCTGCACAACAAATTCGTGTTTAACAATAAGCTGTTCTAATCGATCTTTCCAGGCAACAATATCATTATCATTGCTCTGATGATATATAGTTATCATGTTAATCTTTTTGATAGTTTTTTAATTCGAATTCCAGCTTTTTGTTTTTAGCCTCGAGCTGAGCTATATATTGCCGTTGCGGCTCAAATGCATGTTCTATTTCTTCTGTGGTGTATCTCGGCGTAATATGTTGAGGACAATTCCAATCATAAGCCGCAACGTCTAAAATTATTATGCGCTCAGCATGGTGCTTGTAATTAGATACATCTACCCTGGAGAACAATTTTGGATCTTCGTCAGGCAACACGATCTTAGCGGTGGCGTAAAGTTTTAATCTCGCCTTATGAGCATACGAGACCATAATTAATGAAACCTTAGCGTTGGTTTCTAAATTTCCAACGGTTATATACTGCTTGTTGCCCGAGAAATCAACAAAAGCCACGGTATGGTCATCCAGCACCTTAACAAAACCCTTCGGGCCTCCCCTATGCTGGATATACGGAAATCCGCTTTCACCAATACTAGCCATATAAAAATGGTCCTGATCAGCAATAAAGTCAATTTCATTTTCTGTCAGGCCATCAACAACCTGGAATTTCTCCCGCCTGTCATAAGCTTGACGGCTTCCAAATTGGTGCTGTAATTCCTTTACTGCATCAGAAAACGCGATCTTACTGTAATTCATGTTTACCCCCTGCTTTATATATCAAATATACACAAGGGTATTCCAATGAACATGGACAAAAGCGGGGAATGCTTGTACTAATCAGGCAAGGCATTATAAAGATCAGCTAAATAAGGCTTTTTGACATGTAATCACCAAGCCTGCAGTTTTGCTCCAGTAAACACACTAAAGTAATTGTGTGCAAACGCTGCTCAAAAGGTATTTGAAAGCCACTTGAGGTACTGTATAGCCTTTATTCTTTTTGTATAATAGTCATTTAACTTCTCCTGGGTATCCAGCACCTTTTGTTCGCGTGAGTTTACGAGGAACAACGAACTCTCCCCTAAACGGAATTTGTATTCTTCCCCATTCAGCAATGCGCGGTTATTTTTCTGCAATTGCGTATTCAGGCTGATTTGCCTGTCTAGGTTATAATAATCGTTCCTGTAGTTATTCCATTTTACCGCTACCTGATTTTGTTTATCAAGTAACATGAATCGTGTCTCCTGAAGTTTTATCTTGCTTAAACTATAAGCTGCCCGTTGCTTGGTAAAAGTAAGCGGCATGGCTATGGTAAATCCAATTTTTTGATTACTGGAAAACCAATCGCTATTAAAATTCTGGAAGATATTTCGCCCTGTGTTCAGGATGCCCAGGTTAAGGTTTAACGTTGGCTTTACCTCTTCCAGCTTAAGCCGCCGTTCTATCTCCAGCTGATCGAGCTTTAACCCATAAAGTTTCACATCCGGATTCTGGCTAACAATAGCTTGTGCCTCTTTTTGCAACAAACTATCAGGCGGCCTTACTTGCAATAGCAGGGTATCCGGCCTGAGGCGTACATTGGCCAAATCTACAGGTGTAAGATTTTGCTGCCACATAAAACTGCTCAACTCGTTGGTACGGTTGGTAAGCAGCACCTGGTATTCGTTAAGCTTTTGTTGACGACTTTGCAGCAGTGTTAATGCTTCTATTGTATCAATAGCTGGCTTATCGCCATTTTTATACAGTAAGCGTGTTCCGTTTAAACGAACTTCGGCCAATTTTACCGCATCTTCATAAACCCTGGTATTCAGGTACGTGTTAAGCCACTCTGCATAGGCGTTGGTGGCTGATATAAACAGATCGTTCATCATCTGTTGCTGTTCGTTAGCTGCTACCGTTGCGTAAATACCGGCCTGCTTTAAGGCTGCCCGGCGCTCATCAATAAACAGTCCCTTGCCAAGCGGCACATTCAGGCCAAAATAACCTAAACCATCTTTGGGAGTTTTATTCTCCGGATTTACAAAATCGCCGGTAACTTTAGAGTAGCTCCCTTTTAAATCGACACCGTACCAGAGCGGCACCTTTACTTCGGGTGTTAAATAATCATAATAGGTTTTACCGCCGAATATTTTACGGTCGCCGTCTACTTCCAATTTTGGATCAAAGCCGCCCAGGGCCTGGCGTTTGGTCAGCCTTGCCTTTTCTGTATTCAATTGTGCTTGTAAGGCCAGCGGATGGTATTGTTTAACAATGGCCAGGTATTCGTCCAGGGTAAGCAGCTTTTCTTGTGCCAGGGAACCGAAGATGTGAAGGCAAAGCAACGCCGTTATAATTAGTCGCTTCATTTTTTCTTCGTCTTTGATTCAGCGTTATCACCAGCCGCTGGCTTGTAAAAGTCTGCCGGGAACCCGTTTATTTTCCGCCATAACTCGTACCATATAGGCACATTGTTTAGCAGTGCAATAGCCTGGCAGCCGGTACCATAACGTACATTTGCAGGCCAGGCCTTTGTAGTTTCATCTGGCTTTACCCAAACCTTAAATTTACCCATAGCATCAATGCTGTTATCTACGGCCACAACACGCCCGCTAAAGAGGCCGTAAGATGCTTGCGGCCATCCGGAAAATACAATTGCCGGGAAGCCGTCGAACTGGATGCGCACCAGTTGACCTGCATGTACCAGCGGCAAGTCATTAGGATCGACACTTATTTCTACTGCTTTACTAAATGTTGTAGGTACAATAGTTAAAAGCTTTTCACCGTCTTTTAATATCTCACCTATACCCGCCTTTATGCTGCGTAAAACCTGCCCGCTTTGTGGCGCAAGAATATAGTGGAAACCTTGCCGGGTACGGTAATTAGTAAGCTGATTGCGCAACTTGGCGGCTTCGCCTGTACCGGTGGCAGCCTGAGACAGCGCGGCAAACCGTTCGCCATTGGTTTTGGACAACTTTTCGGTATAATCCTGTTCTACCGACGATAGCTCCAGGCGAATGTTAAGCAGCTCATTTTTACTGTTATAGTATTTATTCTCGCTGCTGATTTTTTTCGCCAGTGCATCCTGGTAATATTGCTGTCGCTGCTCCAGCTCGGTTAGTGACTTTAACCCGGCAGTGTAGAGCTCTTTTTGCCGTTTTAACTGCGCATCTGCTATAGTAAACTGGTTATTAGCCGCCAGCATGCTAATGCTGTCAGACTGTACCTGCAAGTTGTACTGCTTTAATTTATTATTCAACTGCGCTAACTTTAACTGTAAAGCTTGCCCTAATGCCGCTAGCTGTTTGTCGGCTGTTAACACTTTACTTTGATAAAATCCAGCCGCTTCGTTTTTAGCCTTTAGCTGCTCTGCAGTACGGTCGGTTAACTCAGGGTCCAGGTAGTCATCTTTAACTTCGGTTATTTGTGCCAGCGTATCACCCCGCTTAACAAAACTGCCGTCCTTAACGTACCACTTAACTATACGGCCCGGTATAATGCTATTGACCTCTTGTGGCCTTTGTTGCGGGTCAAGCGCCGAAACTTCCCCTTTTGATTGTATGTTTTGTGTCCATGGCAGAAACAAGATAACCAATACCAAAATGATGAAAGCGGCAAGCCATTTTATTTTGTTTTGGCTATGATTGTTCTGCATAGCCATCTGAAAGGACCTATAACCCGAAATGGATTCTACGTTGATATTCTTTTCTAAAAACATAACTAAGCTTTTTGGGTGGTTGACAGATCAATAACCTTGTCGCATCTTTTAATAAACTCCGGATTGTCGGTTATGGCCATGACGGTAAATGTTCTGTCATTCATCAACTTTTCCGTAATTAACCTTCTGTAAGGCTCTTCTATGTTTTGCCATCCGCTTTCCAGCAGCAGCAGGCTTGGCTTTGCTAACATGCAACGTGCAATTAATATTTTCTGTACCGCCGTGTCAGACAGCTTTTGCCCTAATGGATCAAGGATGGATTGATAGCCTTGTTCTCTTGATGAAATGTAGTCTGCCAGGCCTACCAGGTTACAAACCTCAATGACCGAGGAGATGCCAATTTTTTCGTTGCCTAAAGTAAGGTTATCCCAAAACGTGCCGCTAAACAGCTCTTCACGTGCAAAATACACCGCTACTTTACTGCGCCATTGCTCAGCCGGTAAATTTTGTAAAGGCACTCCGTTAACTAAGATCTGGCCCTTGTAACTGCCGTACAATCCTGCCAGTACCCGCAGTAAAGTTGTTTTCCCGCTTCCTTCGGTCCCGCGTATGCACACCTTTTCTCCTGGTTTAACAGCAAAAGACAGATTGTTTATCACCTGCTTACCTTCCTGGTAAGCAAAGCTTAAATTGGCTACGCTTATATCTACAGATTGGCTCATGTCCGCGTCGGTAATGCTTAATTTGCTACTTTCTGGATCGTGAGGTTTTTGTAAAACCTTATCCAGTTTTTCTATAGATGTCATTACATCATAAACCGTTTCCAGGCTTACGATCAACTTTTCTACCGAGCTCAGCGTTCCGATAATAATAATCTCGGCCGCCACAAACTGACCAAGGTTAATTTGCTGGCGAATAAGCAGCAAAGAACCAATAATAAGCATAGCTGCAGTAATGGTCACTTTAAAAGCGATGAGCACACGGTATTGTAAGATCAGCACGTTAAAATGCTCGGTACGCGCGTCCAGGTATCCGGCGGTTAATTTGTCTGTTTTTTTAAGGTGCAATCCGAAATTTTGCGAAAACTTGAAGGTCTTGACTGCCCTTGAAATTTCCTCCAGCCAGTGTGCAACCTGGTATTTGTAATCACTTTCTTCAATACTGCTTCGTAAACCTTTAGGGCTGGTTAAATAAAATATAATTAATACCACTGCCAGCAGCACAATGCCAAATACAATAAATATTGGGTGGTAAAAACTAAGTAATATAAGACCGAACAATATCTGGATAGATGCCGCAGGAATGTCAAGCAACAATTTGGACAGGCCTTTTTGCAAGCTTGCAGTATCAAAAAACCGGTTCACCAACTCCGGCAAATAGTAGTTATCTACACTGAGTAAATCAATTTTTGGAATGCGGTAGGCATATGCAAATGTAAGCCGTGCAAATATACGCTGCTGTATGCGCTCAGATACTCTCATTTGCATTACCTGCAAAATACCTGCAAGCATTACGCCAAGTACTACAAAGCAAATTAGTACAATTAACGACGCCGAAAGTATCCCCCCAAACAGCAAACCTATGATGGCCTGAATGCCCAAAGGCAGCGATAGTTGTATTATACCACCAAGCGCTGCAAAAAAATATATGTAGCTTACTTCTTTGCGTTCCAGATTAACCAGCTGTAATAGCTTTTTTGTTGCGCTTTTTACGGATACAGATGTGCTCTCAGCCATTGGTAATTTCAATTAAATTAAGCTTTGCAATGCAAACTTCATTAGTCCATAAACCATAATTTGATTGAACCAGACGATCTAAATGGCTATTAACTTCAGGATGCTTTAGGCTTTTCATTCTCTCCTTTGTGCTTAGTTAAAATCTGAAAAAAGATAAGTATTTTAAATAAGTAGCAAGCAAAAATCCGCTTGCTATTTGGTTCCCTATCTGCGGCAAAAATACGCTTATCGAAGCATTTGCTTTAATTTATGTTTATTATACAAACCATAAACATATTAAATACATACTATATCTCTAATCCTTATTGACGTTTTCATAGCGCGGCATATAACCATAATTTTATCCTATGCTATACATTAAAAACATAAATAAAAACTTATGTATTAAAATCTACTCTTTTGCATAAAATAAAATTTATGACAACTGAAAAATTAGAAAACCTGACCAAAACCGACCAACGCTATCAATTGATCAAAGGCGATTTTTCTCCCGGTGACGCTATGGATGTAATGAACAATCTTATCTCCGGTAAGATAAACTTCCATACTCTCCGCAACTTTAGTATTAGAGAGCGCTCGGGCGAGCCTGATATTTACTCGCTGAGGCGAATACAGGAACTAAATAGAGCTTCTGAGTCTATAAAGCTCATCGTAAGGCAAGCACAGGAACAAGGCAGCACCTTGCGGATAAGCTCTGAAATTTTTATTGAAGTTATTGAAAACGCCAAAAAAAACAACCTGCAATGAACGGACACTTACTAAATGTAGTTATTGTTTCGCCTGCAATGTTTATGGCGACGGCAATGGTAGCTAACCGGCAATTTGGCGCCAGCTTAAGGTTAATTAAACGTATGAGCCTAATTGCAACAACGCTGGCTATAATTACCGTTGCATTTATTGCAATTACAACAACTATAACCGGCTCTGCGGAGAGCAACTTGTTTGTGGCAGAAGGTTTAGGTATCAGTTTGCGCTTTGATCCCCTAAGTGTTATCATGTTCACAATGATTGCGCTTATCAGTTTTGTGGTAGTAAAGTTTAGCTTTAATTACCTTGATGGCGACGCAAAGCAAGGCATTTTTATCGGCAGGCTTTCGGCAACCATCGCTTCCGTTCAATTTTTGGTTCTCTCGGGTAATTTGGGGATACTTTTAGTTAGCTGGGTATTAACAAGTGTGTTTTTACACCGGCTATTATTGTTTTATCCTGATAGACCGGGCGCAATTATTGCCGCCCGGAAAAAATTCATCATAGCCCGTGTAGGTGACGCTTGTTTAATAATTGCTATTATCCTGTTATATAAAGAGTTTGGAACTGGCAACCTCAATTACATATCCAAGCAGGTTAAAGCACATTTTGCACATGGTACATTGCCCGGTGAAGTAGAAGCTTCTGCTGTTTTTCTGGCCTTAGCTGCAATGTTAAAATCTGCGCAATTCCCTACACATGGCTGGCTGATAGAAGTGATGGAAACACCTACGCCGGTATCGGCCCTGCTACATGCGGGCCTATTAAATGCAGGCCCTTTTTTAATCATCAGGATGGCCTTCATCATTCACGCGAGTACCTACGCCCCGCTTTTACTGATAAGCATAGGAGGCTTTACAGCATTGTTTGCGTCGGCGGTGTACCTCACCCAAACTTCCATAAAAACAGCGTTAAGCTACTCCAGCGTCGCGCATATGGGCTTTAGTTTACTGGTATGCGGCCTTGGCGTATTCCCGGCAGCAATGCTTCACCTTGTGGCACATTCATTTTACAAAGCACATGCCTTTTTATCATCAGGCAGCACCATAGATGTGCTGCGGGCTTCAAAATTCGAGTCGGTTAAAAGGACAGGAAATCCTGTTAAAATTATTATCGGGATAACGCTTGCCTTAATTGTTTACACAGGTTTTGCAGGCATGCTGGGTGTAGATACAACTAAACACTTCTCACTGTTTGCAATAGGAGCAATTATGGTACTTGGGCTTTCCAGGCTTTTAACCTCGGTTACAGATTCAAACGGGAGCGCAGCCCTGCTGTTAAGAGCAGGGTTTATCACGATGTTGATTTCAGTAGCCTTTTTTAGCCTTGAGGCTTTAAGCAATCATCTGATTGCAGCAGAAGTTCCAGAGATCGGACCAAATACAGCCACACAAAAACTCTTTATGAGCATTTTGCTCTGCGCGTTTGCTGCCGCAGTACTTATACAAATACTTGCACCCATAATCCCTAATCGAAATTCCTATCGCTCAATTGCGCTGCACATCAGGAATGGATTATATGTCAACTCTGCTTTTGACCGCCTGATTGGATCATTAACCATCTACTCTACCGGGAAAACATCATCGGGGTTGATAAGGGGTAAAAAGCAGTAACACGAGCAGCAACAATACCCGCTTAAATAATCGGCGTAAGCCTTAACATTAACTGCAACAACAATGAATAATATAATGGAAGATAATGTAGCAGAACTACAGAAGCACACGTCCACAGCTTTGTTTAACGCTTTAAACGTGGTTTGCAAAAAAATTGCCCCGGCATGGTCGTTACAGCATTTTGTTGCGGTGAACCCTTACATGGGTTTAACCGAATTAAAATTTACGGACGCTGCTAAGGACCTTGCTGTAGCGGCAGGTATACAAATGACCTTACCAGTAAGCTTCTATCTGAAAAAGCTGGAGGAACAGCAGATAACTATTAATGATGTAGCGATAGTTTTAAGTAAAAAGTACCCCAATGAAAAATCTGATGTAAACGTTTTCCTTAATAAGCTGCGGGACTTTGATGATACAGAAAAGCAATCAGACATAATTTTAACGGTAGCTGATACCGCTTGTAAGGCCACCGGAAAAGATTGGGGCCGCTTTGTCACCACGAGAGTGGCGGCTTGGGCTGCAACTTACTTTGACCAGGGGCAGGCAATTTGGGCCACTACCAACCCGGATGAAAGTATATACACCTCCTGGAAAAAGGAAGCTGCATGGGATTTTAATCCGGAGATTATGGGACTAGCCGGCTTTAGGGCATTTGTAAAAAGTTTACCTGATAACCCGCTGCAGGCTGCCCAATTTGCACTAGGCAGCCTTGGCATACCAGAAGAAGGACTCTCTATATACCTTCATCGCTTGCTATTGCGCGTTGGTGGCTGGGCAGCATATATTGCCCGTGTTGATTTTGACAACAAACTATATGGCAACGGTGACGAAAAGCTGGTTGAACTCCTGGCAATATTGATATGCTGGGAAGCATGTTTGCTTAATACAATAAAGGATACTGAGATACAACTACAATGGAGAGATGTGTGCGCTAACCTTGCATTAGCACCAATAAAGGGTGAGCTTGACAGCAGCTTAACCCGGAAACTTATTTTACAGGAAGCTTTTGACTTGGCCATGCAAAATAAATTGATAGCCAGGTTGCAGTCTTCACAACAAGCAGCAAGGCCGTATGCTATCGCCCCGAAAGCACATGCTATTTTTTGCATAGATGTACGCTCGGAGGTGTTCAGGAGAAACATGGAGCTGGTAGATAATGCCATTGAGACGCTGGGTTTTGCCGGCTTTTTTGCATTTCCTATAAAGTATATTCCACTAGGGCAACAGGAGGGGCAGGCGCAATGCCCGGTGTTGTTGAAAACAGGGCCCGTGATTGCTGAAGAAATCCCTGAAAATAAGTTGCATAAACAAGCGGTAACAAAAAGGATATTAACACACCAGGTAAATCAACTTTGGAAGTCTTTTAAATCTGGTGCAGTAAGCTGCTTTAGTTTTGTAAGCCCAATGGGGTTGTTTTACCTGCCAAAACTGTTTACCGATTCATTTGGCATTACAAGACCAGTTCCCCATCCGGATAGCACCGGGTTAACAGCGGCGAATTCCGCAAAAACGCGTGTAAGTTTATCTTATGCCCGGCATGGCAAAGACACATTAGGAATACCATTGGACCAACAAGTAGAAATGGCCAAAAATGCGTTAACGGCAATGTCCCTAACCTCCAACTTCGCTCCTTTTGTGTTGATTGTGGGGCACGGCTCAACAAGTGTAAATAATCCCCATGCAACAGGGCTGGATTGTGGTGCTTGTGGCGGGCACACGGGTGAAGCTAACGCTAAAGTAGCTGCAGAAATACTGAATGACGAATTAGTTAGAAAACAGCTAAATAAGTCAGGAATTTACATTCCGGAAAATACCATGTTTATGGCCTGCCTACATGATACAACAACAGACAAGGTGACCGTTTACAATGAATACATCCTTCCTGCAGACCGCGTTGCAGAGTGGAAAGATGTAAAAATATCACTCGAACTTGCCGGCAAAGCTTCCCGTGCAGAAAGGCTGTTAAGAATGGCTGTTGATCCTAATCAGGATGCAGACGATGCAATAATGGCCCGGAGCAAAGATTGGTCGCAGATACGCCCGGAATGGGGTTTAGCGGGTTGTTCGGCCTTTGTGGTGGCTCCGCGCTCAAGAACGAAAGGAATAAACCTCGGCGGAAAATCTTTTCTGCATTCTTACGAATGGGAAAAGGATCATGACTTTAAGGTTCTTGAACTGATTATGACCGCTCCTATGGTAGTAACCAGCTGGATAAATCTGCAGTATTATGCCTCTACCACGGATAACAAAACTTTCGGATCAGGTAACAAGGCACTACATAACATAACAGCAGGCGTAGGTGTAGTAGAAGGTAGCTCAGGTGATTTAAGGATTGGCCTGCCGTGGCAGTCTGTGCATGATGGTGCCCAGTATCAGCATGAGCCATTGCGTTTAAGTGTGGTTATCGAAGCTCCTCTAAAGGCAATGAATGATGTCTTGAAAAAGCACGCGTCTGTCCGAAACCTTTGTGACAACAACTGGATCTACCTACTTGCGATGGATACAGAAGGTAAAGTTTCGCACCGCTACACCGGAAATTATACTTGGGAAATAGTAAACCAACCTGAAGCTTGCTAACGCAGGAGTGTTAAACTGTTTCTATCCAGGAAAAGTGCTTCTCTATTATTGCCGCCTTGTGCTGGCGTACGTGTTCCAGGTACGCAGAAGCTACGGGCGGCAATTTTTTGTTTTTCAGCCAAATTAACCGCCAGCGGGATCTGATCGGAAAATCAGCCACTGGGATAATCTTTAAATCGCCATCCTGCACCTCATTTCTGATACCAATAAGCGGCATTACCGAATAACCCAGGCCGGCTATAACCGCTTGTTTAACCGCCTCGTTAGAGGTAAGTTCTAACCGCTTTTTCAGATGTATTTTCTTCTTTTCCAAAAACTTTTCCATCACCATTCGGGTGGCCGAACCTTCTTCCCGATAAATCATGGGCAGTTGCTCCAGTAATTGTATGTTTTTAGCCGGAACCTCTAACTTGCTTTCCGCATCACCAACTAAAAAAAGCTTGTTTTCAAGCAGCAGCTCCTCTTCTATCTTTAGTTTGTCGGGCAATACGGAAACTAAACCAAAATCTGCTTCATTGTTTTCAAGTGCTTTTATAACTGCTGCCCTGTTAGTCACATCCATTGTGAGCTCTATTGAAGGATTCTCATTGATGAAAGCAGATAAGAAATAAGGCATCACATACTTACCCGTAGATACAACAGCCATTTTCAGCCGGCCATATAACCTCCCCTTAAATGCGCTGGTACGGTAGTCAATTTCTTCTACCTGGTTAAGTATTTGCTGGGCCAACTCAGCTATTTCTTTCCCAAAATCAGTCACATATAATTGTCGGCCAATAACTTCTGTTAAAGGTATATCAAATTGATCTTGAAAATTTTTCAGCTGTATGGATACGCCCGGTTGAGTAAGAAAAAGCTCTTCTGCTGCTTTGGTAATACTTTGCGCCTGAACTACTTTAGAGAAAACTTGCAGCTGGTGCAGTGTATATTTCATAAACTATTTTTATGGATTACGCTGCTAATATAATTTATTTTAAACAACTGCCTTTAAGTTATAACCGGTTGTCGCCTGCATTCAAAAAACGACTATAAACAGGGATGTTCTAATCAGGAACTGCGCGATAAGACTCTACCTAAACAGAGCAACAGCAGATTAGTGACCAGATATTTGCCTGTAAAATTTACAGCAAAAACTTGTTAAATTCACCAGGCAATACCATAAGTGGAACTTTGGTATTTACAGCAAGTTTTTGGGAATGACTATTAAAAAAGCTGTTGTTGCGATGTACCATTACTATCATGTCTATAATACCGTTTTCTGTTAACCATTGCAGCCCTTCGTTTACACCGGTACTTTGCAAGCTTCTGTAGTAGATGTTTGGATAGTCTACCTTACAGGTTACATCACTTAAAAAAGAATCGATTAGCTTTTGGTCCTGATCGGGTACTTGCAACACATGGCTGATTAGTATTTCAGCATTATAATACCTTGCAAAGCCGGCCAGACTTTGCAAGATGTCAATGTCGGCTTCGCTTAAATCTGTTGCAAATGCGATCTTCTTTATCGGGCGGTATTTGTAGGCCTTAGGAACCAGCAGCAATGGAAAACCAGCTTTACTAATTAACTCACGGCTATTGCTCCCAAGCGCAAATCTCGAAAAAACATTTGCACCCGACATACCCATTACCACCAAATTAACATCATCATCGCTTACCAGGTTCCTTACAAAGTCGGTTACATCCCCAAACCCTGTTGTATGATGAATATGCGGCCTAAATCCTTCCTCCTGATTATCCAATTGCCTTTCCAGGGTTGTAACCAGGTAATTGAGTTCGGCGTCAGATTTATCTTTCAGATCGTCTGCGTCTGGCATTGGCCATACTACCTGTGCGGCCATCACAGCTTCCTCCGGTACTTTTATGGCGTTACAAAGCTTTATGTTTGCCTTAACTTTCCGGGCAACCTCGAGCGCATAATTTGCAGCGTTAGTGGCTGACGGAGAGAAATCTGTTGGCACAAGTATCGTTTTCATGTTAATGATAATTACGTTCCGAAGATGCTGTGAAAATTCCTGTTAAATAATGATGCCCGTCATATATCGCCATAAAATTGCGGTGATATACATCACTTCTGAAACTTGTGCAACTATGTAACATAGCTGGCTCCAATCTGAATAATACAGATACTATTAACCCACCTGTAAATCCCTCAGTAACCGGAGCTGGTATGCGTGTAGATCGTACTAGTTTTGACTTAACTTAAGCGTTTTATCATCCTTTTTATACATAAGCATATCAAGGCTATTGTCGAGGTTATATATATCGTTATATGCAATATATTCTCCGTCAATCACCTCGCAGGTAAGGTATGTTACTGCTATAGGTACAGGTTTAATTAATTTGAAGTTCTTCCTGTTACCCTGGTTTATTGCTGTTAGCATTTTGTTGACCATTGCTTGCTGGCCATCATTCACTAATAAAAGCCGGGCCAGTTTAGCCGCTTGCTGCACACGAATACAGCCGTGACTGTAAGCGCGGGCATCCTTCTTAAACAGCTCCTGCTGTGGCGTATCATGCATGTAGATCTCATAAATGTTAGGGAATCTGAATACGATCTGCCCAAGTGCGTTATCGCACCCGGCAGACTGGGTAGCATGGTATCGTGCCGGGTTTTGCTTGATTTTTAAAAGATAGGTTCTGTTAGGAGTTATCAGCATCCCGGCATTGTTGTAAATAGCATAGTGGTTGTTTGTTAAATAGGCGGTGTCCCGTATTGCCTTTGTCAACAATTCATTTTTGAATATTTTTTGCGGCACTTTCCATTCCGGCGCGGTGGTAAAATACTTAACAACACTTGTTAAGGTTGGTGTAGGGTTTCCAGGCTTACCTACAACTACCCGAAATGTATCCACCGCTTGCTGATGGTAAAAACTGAGCTTGTAAGATGGCACATTAACATGGATGAAATTGCTGCTATCCAATGCGGCCCACCTTAACCGTTCCATGTTAAGAGCCATTTTGCGCACTTCTGCTTCCGGGAATTCGTAACAATCTCCTACCTGTACCCCTGCTACTTTATGCATCCGTTCCTGAAGATTTTGGTACAGTTGGTTTTGAGGTTGAGCGCTAACGATGGTTACCATAAAGTCTTTGCTTAAAACAGCCTTGTTAAGCACGCTTATTGCATCAAACGGCAGTACACCTTTGTCAACTTTTGAAGCCGGATAGTCGGGATTGTATTTACCAAAGTGCAGGTTATTGACAAATGACAATACGGCATCCGTAAGCATAATTTCATATCGGGCCTTTTGAACCAGCGGCACATCAGCGCGCCGTTCCAATATGTCGTGAAGTTTACTGGCTACCAATTCATTGGGGTGATAATCGGCTTGATTAAGACCAAACTGCAACACACAATCTAACATTAACACGGCCGCCCATGTTTGGTCAGCATCTTTTTCAGAAACCAGCCAGTTAGCAGCAAATTGACGCTGCTGATAAAATCTTTTTGCAGACTGAGGAAAGTTTAAAGGCAATTTTCCGCTGCTTAACTGCGCAGCTATCTCAGCAGAAAGTTCTTTATCTGCTATTTTATCAGAGCCGTTAGCACGAGCTGTCGTACTTACCACTAACGTAAGCATTAAACTTACCAGGAACAAGCATACCAGCAGCAAAGTATCAACTTGTTTGTTTATGCTGTGGTAATTATCGATGTTCATTTGCTTTTTCATCATCTTGAATTTTGATGATGTAAAGGTCTGCCAAGGGATACTTGAAAATAATGATGCACATCACGCAAATAGTTGATGTAAGCCGCTAATTAAAAAGGCGCACATATACTTATGGCGCCTCACTTCAATTGTTATATATAGGGGGTATTAGGCCACGGTTGTTCTGTTCTCTTTCAAGGTGTGTTCAATTGTTGCGAACAGGCTTTTTTTTACAGCCTGGTATTCCTTTAATAAACCGGCAACTAAGCACTCCAAATGCACCTGTTTACCTTTAACCTCATCAACGTTCTCCGGAATAATGTCTTCAGCCATTAGTTCCAGTTGCTGCAACTGCGCTGCAAGCAACTTTGCTACTGCTTGCTCGTCTTGTTTCAGCCGGTTAATTTTACCTAAAAGTGAACGTAGGGTACTTGTGTCAAAAATTGCTTTTACAAGCTTTAAGTTATAATTGATTAGATGGCTCAAAAAATCCGTCTCGATCCTGAAAAATTCCAGATCAGATTCCCAATGTCTCGCCATAACATAGTATTGCAGAGAGCGAGCCGATAGTGTATTTGTAATGTCCATAAATATTTACTTTTTTTCGAATAGCCAGCCAAATGGCTGATACTTTCTTTTAGGCTTTAAACCAAACTTCTTTATGCTTTTTTCTTCAATTAGAGCTTTAGCTTCATCAATATCATCAGTTACCAAAAAGTACTTTTCATCGTTAAAGCCTATTGTTCCGTCCCGCTTCATCACTGCTATGTGATCAATTAATTCTTTGTGGTATTCTTTACCAAAAATGATGATGGGGAAATCCTTTATTTTATGGGTTTGAATAAGGGTCAACGCTTCAAAGTATTCATCCAGTGTTCCATAACCACCCGGCATCACCACAAAAGCAAAGGAGTATTTAACCAACAATACTTTTCTTAGAAAAAAATGGCTCATGTAAACCCATTTATCCAGGTATGGATTGGGCATTTGTTCTACTGGCAACTGAATATTACATCCTACAGAATACCCTCCAGCGTCTTTGGCGCCACGGTTAGCCGCCTCCATTAAGCCAGGCCCCCCTCCTGTTATAACAGTAAATCCCAACCTTGCAAAGGCCGCAGCCGCATTACGTGTTAGGTCATAGTACGGATGATCCTCTTTAAAGCGGGCCGAACCAAAAAAGGTAATACATGGGCCTACAAAGTGTAATGCACGCAAGCCTCGTATAAGGTCCAGCATTGTCTGTATAGTAAACTTTAGCTCTTTTAATCTGGAGTGCGGCCCGTCCAGGAACTGTATTTCTGTGCTGCCCATTAAATTTTCTGTTTGCTATAAAGGTGCCTACTTTACAGACGCTGATAAATGACGAAGATCACATCAAAAGACAACGCAAGTCAAATTACTTGGGTACGAAACTTCTGACTTTTGAAAAAAGTGACTTTTGTTACTTTTATATAAGCTTTACTTATATAAAAGCAAACTATGGTTACCATATTTGTAATGTTTATACAACAATAACTTAGGTATGGAAAACGCGGCACTCTTAAATGCTATAATTCAAAATGCTATAGATGGCATTATAACTATAGACGGAAGAGGCGTTATTGAAACTATTAATCCTGCTGCATGCTCGCTTTTTCAATATAGTCCAGAAGAGGTTATCGGCAAAAACGTTTTTTATTTAATGCCACCGCCAGATCGGGGGCAACATGATGAATATATAAGGCGATATCAGCACACCGGCGTACCTCATATAATAGGTATAGGCCGCGAGGTCATTGGTCTGCGTAAAGATGGCAGTACATTTCCTTTCAGATTGGCTGTGAGCGAAGTGGCATTTTCTGGTCGAAAAATTTATACGGGTTTTATACATGACCTAAGCAAACAAAAAGAGGCTGAGGAACAACTTAGAGATTATGCAGCACACCTGGAAGAGCTGGTGGAAGAACGGACGCAATCTTTAAAAGAATCGGTAATGGCGTTGCAAAACGCGAAAGAAGAAGTAAGCCTGTCCTTAGAAAAGGAAAAAGAGCTGAGCCAGCTGAAAAGCCGCTTTGTATCCATGGCATCCCACGAGTTTCGTACGCCACTAAGTGCTATCCAGCTATCCGCCTCGCTTATTGACAAATATGCACAGGCTTTCAATAGCGACAATATAGCCAAGCACGTAGGCAAAATAAAAAACGCAGTAGGCAACCTTACAACTATACTTAACGATTTTTTATCCTTAGAAAAGTTGGAGGCGGGTAAAGTAAATCCGGCATTCTCCACGTTCGATCTCGTAAAGCTTTCAGAAGAGATAACAGAAGAAATGCAGATAATAGCGAAGCAAAACCAGCATATTATCTATCAGCACACGGGCAAGGAAAGCGTGGTGAACCTCGACCAAAACCTTTTAAAAAACTGCATTTTCAACCTCATAGCCAATGCTATAAAATATTCCGGCGAAAATACTTTTGTTGAGTTTAACACCGAGATCAGCGACGCAGGGTGCACGATCATGATAAAAGATAACGGTATTGGTATACCCGAGAAAGATCAAAAACACTTGTTCGAACCTTTCTTCAGGGCGCATAACACCGGCAACATTCCAGGAACGGGGCTTGGGTTAAACATTGTGGAACGGTACACCAAGCTGATGAATGGCTACATTGAATTCAAGAGCGTTATAAACCAGGGTACATCATTTAAAATCTCATTTAACCGATTATGAGCAAGCAAGTATTGATAATTGAAGACAACACGGATATCCGCGAAAATATAGTTGAGATACTTGAATTGGCAGATTTCGGCGTTTTACAGGCAGATAATGGCAAAGTTGGTGTAGAGCTTGCCATGAAGCACAAACCAGATATTATTCTTTGCGACATTATGATGCCCGACCTGGATGGATACGGTGTGCTCTATATGCTCAACAAAAATGTAGAAACCGCCGCTATACCCTTTATCTTCTTAACTGCCAAAGCAGAGCGCGTAGATCTGCGAAAAGGCATGGAAATGGGTGCAGATGATTATCTCACCAAGCCATTTGACGACATAGAACTACTCACCGCTATAGAAAGCCGGTTGAAAAAGCGGCAAGTTCAGGAGAGTTTTTACAGTAACACGCTGGATAAGCTAACGGGCTTGCTGGCTAAAAACAGCGGCCTTGCTGAACTAAAAAAAGTTGTGGCCGAACGTAAAAGCAGGCCCGTCAAAAAAAATCAGGTTATATATTATGATGGCGATAGAGGCAATGGTTTGTTTATTGTTCTAAGCGGAAGAATAAAGACAGCAAAGCTTGCCGATGACGGCCGTGAATTAATGACCGGTATATATTCAGCTGATGATTACCTGGGTATAAACGCGATGCTTGCCAATGAGCCGTATGCCGACACTGCTACAGCTTTAGAAGATTCGCAACTTTGTTTAATACCTAAAGAACAGCTTGATAATTTAATTGGACAGTACCCCGATGTGGCACGAGAATTTATACGGATACTGGCCAACGACGTAAGAGATAAGGAGGAACAACTCCTGCATCTCGCTTATAATTCGGTACGTAAACGCATGGCGGGTTCATTATTAAAGCTGTACAAGCAAAGTAACGACAATAATGGTATTAAGATTAGCCGCGAAGATCTTGCAGCCCTTGCAGGCATGGCCTCTGAAACGGTAAGCCGCACTTTATCAGATTTTAAAGACGAAGGGCTGATAGAAAAGAAAGGCAGCCTGATAACGATCATTGATGAACTCAGGCTCTCTAAAATGAAAAACTGACGAAGATCATTTTTGGAGCTGACTTGGCTCAACTATAGCTTTCTGCATTCGTGATAATTTTGAACAAAAAATATTGCGAATGAAAGTAGTGGCATACAGCATTAAACCGTTTGAGAAGGAGTTTCTTTCAAAAGCTAATCAAAAAAAGCACGATATAACCCTTATATCAAATCCGCTTGGCTTAGACACTGCTATTTACGCTGAAGGGAAAGACGCAGTTGTGGTGTTTACCAACGATGAAGTTTCGGCGCCGGTTGTAGAGCGCCTGGCTACTTTAGGGATTAAATATATATCCACCCGCTCTGCCGGCACAGATCACATTGACAGAGAAGCAACTGCTAAGTTTGGAATAAAAGTAGCCAACGTCCCCTACTATTCCCCCGAAGCCATTGCGGAACATGCCGTTGCGCTAGCTTTTGCGCTCAACCGTAAACTTATTAAAGCTAATGAGCAGGGCCACATTTTTAACTTTACTAACAACGGCCTTTTAGGGTTTAATTTCTCAGGTAAAACGGTAGGGATCGTAGGACTGGGAAATACTGGTTTAGCGTCAGCTTCCATTTTTAAAGGACTTGGTTGTAGTGTTATTGGGTACGACCTACAGTTTCCGAACAACGAGACATCTATAAAGCATGTTTCTTTACCTGATCTTTACGCCCAATCAGACATTATTTCTCTACACGTGCCATTAACTCCGGGCACCAGGCACATCATCAACCGGGATGCTTTAACGCAAATGAGAGATGGTGTAATGCTTATTAATACCTCCCGCGGTGCTCTTATTAAAACAACCGATGTTATCCAGGCACTTTACGCCGGCAAAATAGGCTACCTGGGCTTGGATGTTTATGAATTTGAGAAGGGATTGTTTTTTGAAGATCATGAACATGATGTTAATAAAGATAAGATACTACAGGAGCTGATGCAGTTTGAGCAGGTGCTTATAACACCCCACCAGGCGTATCTTACACGTGAAGCCTTGCAAAGCATAGCAGACCAGACCATTGGCAACCTGGATAAATGGCAACAAAATAAATGCGTGGGCAAAGCATGTGCCTGCGCCAAAAATTGCCGTATTCCGGTTGCATCAACTTCACATCAATAACACCCAAATGGACAAATATTTACAAGCAAAGTATAATGTAGCAGCGCCGCGTTATACCAGCTATCCAACTATGCCCTACTGGGACACTGATCATTTCTCTGTGGCACGATGGGAGGATTCGGTAAAGAGCTCGTTCTTTCAAACTAACGAAAAAGATGGTATCAGCCTGTACGTGCATTTGCCATTTTGCGAAAGCCTGTGCACCTATTGCGGCTGCAACACCCGTATTACCAAAAACCATAATGTAGAAGAACCGTATATAAACGCTGTACTTAAGGAATGGAACATGTACCGCTCTTTAATGGATACCGCTCCGGTACTACGCGAACTTCATTTGGGTGGTGGTACACCAACCTTTTTTAGTCCTGCTAACCTGCAAAAGCTAATCACTGGACTATTAAGTTGGGTAAACATTCACCCCGATGCGGAATTTAGTTTCGAGGCACATCCGGGTAATACAACTGCAGAGCATCTTCAGACTTTATTTGACCTTGGCTTCAGGCGCCTGAGCCTTGGCATACAAGACTTTGATCCTGCCGTGCAGTTGATCATCAACCGTCATCAAACGCTGAAGCAGGTACGTAATGTTACCTACACAGCACGAAAAATTGGTTACACTTCGGTGAACTATGATCTCATCTACGGCTTACCGCTACAAACAACAGACAGCCTGGTGAAAACAATGCACCTGGTAAGTGAACTGGTGCCAGACAGAATAGCTTTTTACAGTTACGCTCATGTACCCTGGATAAAACCCGGCCAGCGCAAATTTACAGAAGCAGATCTGCCAGACGCACCAACAAAGGTTAAGCTTTATGATATTGGCCGCAGCCTTTTAAAAAACTACGGCTATGTTGAAGTTGGCATGGATCACTTTGCGTTGCCTGACGACCAGCTGGTTGCCGCTGAAAAAACAGGTGATTTGCACCGTAACTTTATGGGCTATACGCATCAGCATACTCAATTGCTTATAGGTTTGGGCGTATCGGCAATAAGTGACAGTTGGTACGCATTTGCTCAAAATGAAAAAAAGCTTGAGGACTACATCAATACCATTGAACTTGGTGCGCTGCCAATATTTAAAGGCCATTTATTAACCGGTGAAGACATTGTTATCCGCAAGCATATTTTAGAGATAATGTGCACCGGTAAAACCACCTGGAACTACCACAACGAGCCATTTGAAGGCTTGCTTAAAGGCATCGAACGTTTAGAGCCGCTTGCGGAAGACGGCTTGATAGATTTATGCTCCTGGGGGCTGCAGGTAACAAACCCCGGCAAACGGTACCTGCGCAACATTTGCATGGCGCTTGATAGCAGGCTGTGGAACGACAAACCCGCTACACAGCTATTTAGTATGGCTATTTAAGACATAAAAAAGGCTCCTGATTAGGAGCCTTTTTTGTTGAGAACACCTGGTAATTATGGTGTTCCTATCTCCAGTACTATCCGGCCATTAATGTCGCCGCTGCGCATCATATCGAATACGTGATTGATATCTTCCAGCTTTGCTGTATGGATAGCAGCTTTAACTTTCCCTTCCACTGCAAAAGCAACGGCTTCCTGCATATCCTTACGGGTTCCAACAATAGAACCACGAACAGTGTAACGGTTTAGTACGGTTTCAAAAATCGGCAGATCAAAACTGCCTTTTGGCAGGCCAACCAAAGCTATTGTACCCATTCGCCTCAACATTCCTATTCCCTGCTCAAAAGCTATCGGCGAAACCGCAGTAACCAGCACACCATGCATACCGCTTGTCGCACTCTTGATTGCAGTTGCGGGGTCCTGATTAAGAGCGTTAACGGTTATCTCTGCCCCTAATCGTTTAGCTAGCTCCAGCTTGTCGTCGGCTACGTCAATAGCAGCAACATGCATGCCCATGGCTTTTGCATACTGCACCGCAAGGTGGCCAAGCCCTCCAATACCCGATATGGCCACCCACTCACCAGGTTTTACCTCCGTCTCCTTCAATCCTTTGTAAACGGTTACTCCGGCGCAAATTATAGGAGCCATTTCTGCAAAGTATATTCCTGCCGGTAATTGCGCTACATACCTGGCATCAGCTACAACGTACTCGGCAAAACCACCGTTTACGCTATACCCGCCATTTTTTTGTTCTCCGCAAAGGGTTTCCCATCCTGTAATGCAATATTCGCAACACCCGCAGGCACTGTGTAGCCACGGAGCGCCTACAATGTCGCCAATCTTTACGCGCTCAACGCCAGGCCCTAAGGCTACCACATAGCCAATTGCCTCATGACCGGGAATTAGCGGCAACTGTGGTTTTACAGGCCAGTCGCCGTTAGCAGCATGCAGGTCTGTGTGGCATACGCCGCAAGCTATTACCTTTACCAATATTTGGTTTTGCGCAGGGCTGGGTACAGGCACGTCTTTAATCAAAAGCGGCTGTCCAAACTCTTGAACAACCGCCGCTCTCATCATTTTTGGTATCATATCAGATAATAAAGGTGATAATCATTAACAAATGGACAATTATACTAAAGGCAAAAAGGCCCAGCATTGCGCGGATACCTGCGCCACCCATACCAGCTATAATATTTGAGAAGAACAGTCCAAGAGTTACAGCAAGAATAAAGATTGGTGCGTGAAAGTAATACAATAGAACTGCAGGCACGGGCAAAAACAATACGCCTTGCGCAATTAGAGATACCATAAACCAAAGGGTACGGTTCGCAGCTTGTTTATCTGCCCAGGCGGTTATTTTGCTTATTAAGCTTGGGTTGGTGTTGGTTAAAGAGACATCGCTCCATTGAGCAGTGGTATTTGTTAAAGTTGCCATATCAATTATTTTTATACCACAAAAGTGCATTGATATGGCCGCCCGGGACATGACCGAAAGCGGCAAAAAAGGTGACCTTCAGCACATTTTTACTTAATGACAAACGCTTGCCCCTGAAGCTTTAATTAGCGGACTGAGGTACGGTAAATCCAAACCCGCTCCGCGCAAAATAAACCAGCAACCCAGCACAATCATTAAATAGGGCATTGCGAAGTTTATACGGCGACGCACCAGCGGACCAAGCAGTTTAAAACTTAATGCTGCAGTAAGCATTAACGGAACCGTACCTATGCCAAACCAAAACATAAATGTTGCGGCTTCTGCTGCGGAGCTAGTATTGAGCGCACCAAACAGCGCAACATATACAAAGCCGCACGGTAGAAGGCCATTAAGCATGCCCAAAGCAAAGTGCCCTGCATGATGTTTAAGAGCAAAATTAATGAGTTTATAAAAAGGTAACGACTGGCTAATATTTAGTTTATTGTTTTTGTACTTAAGTACTCTAACCAGCCCCACAGCAATTATAACAATCCCACTTGTAACGCTAATCATCTGCTGCGCTCCGGCCAGCCAAAGCAGTTTACCAAGGTAACCGAGCAGAAGCCCTAAAGTTGCATAAGTTAAAACGCGTCCCAGATTATAAAGCAATTTATCAGCAACTATTGAAAGCCAACTCTTTTGTAGCGAAGGGATGCTGAAGGCTAGCGGACCACACATGCCAACGCAATGTACGCTACCAAGCAAACCTATAAAAAATGCTACCTGGTTATTGCCCATGTATATTAATATCTTGTTTATACAAATACTGGTGCGCGCCGCTTTTCCAGTTGATCGTTACGTTCCATTTGCCGTTCGTGAGCCCCCCTTTAGGTAAAGCCATAGAAACATCACCATTTGTTTCGACCCGATAGATTTTGTCTCTGTTTTGGCTGGCGGGATCTATAAATCTAACTGTACCCGTTGCCGGCGCAGTAAACCGGATCATGATATTTTCAGCATTTACACTCATCAGCGGTTGTGCCTTATCGATTATCACTTGCCGTTCTTTTTTAAAATCACTGTTAAAAGTTAAGCCTTTCTCATAGTACTCACGGTCATAGTCGTCCGCTGGTAGTTTAAACATGTAACAGCTCATGCCCACAATAAAACTCATAAAGAGCAGCATGCCGATAACTAATCCTTTTCCCCAGTTCATAGTGTTGTTTATTAGTCGTTTACAGGTCCTATAAAGGAAGTACTTTTGGTTTCCAGCACTTTGTTGCCAGTTAGCAACTGTAGCGTTACCGTGGTTTTAGGCGATTGAATAGCAGCCGCGGGCATCATTACAAAGAACACCACCTTTAGCGAACTTCCTTTTTCAATTACAGCCGGCGCCTGAATATATTTTATCTTAACTGCCGGGTCTGTAGGTTTAATAATTATCCTTTTTGGCTGGTTAGATTTATTGATGATCTCGGCGTTGTATATATTGCTAATATAGCCTCCCGGCTGCTCCTGGTATAGCATGCCTGCGCCACGCATAACTGTCATGTCAACCTCGCTGCGGCTAAATACGAAATAGCCCATCACACACATAAGCACTAACATAATGGCGCTGTACCCTGCCATTCGCCACGTAAAAGCTGGCTTCTGATTGTTTACAATCATATTCTCCGAATAGTAACCTATTAGGGCAGGAGGCTTGTTTATCTTATCCATAACATAGTTACAGGCATCAATACAAGCAGTGCAGTTTATACACTCTAACTGGGTACCTTTCCGGATATCGATACCGGTTGGGCAAACAGCAACGCATAGGTTGCAGTCTACACAGTCACCTTTTGGATTGTCGGCGCTATCTTTCTTTAGTTTACCACGTGGCTCTCCCCTAACTTCATTATACGCTACTACGACCGTATCCTTATCTATTAACACCCCTTGTAGGCGGCCATAAGGGCATATAACGGTGCAAACAAGCTCGCGCACCTGGCTATATACCAGGTAAAAGACCACTGTGAAAATCCATATGCTTATAAAGCCAACCACATGGGCGTTAACCGGCTCGGTTATTATCTTGACCAGGTTTTCACTACCAATAACGTAAGCGAGGAATGTATTGGCTATAAGGAATGAAAGCAGAATAAATATTAAATGCTTAGCTCCTTTTTTTAGGATCTTCTCGTTCGTCCATTCGCTCGCATCAAGCTTGCGGCGTTTGTTGGCATCACCCTCAATCCATATCTCAATCCTGCGAAAAACCATTTCCATAAAAATGGTTTGCGGGCATATCCATCCGCAGAATATCCTGCCAAAAGCAATAGTGAACAGCGTAACAAATACTACAAATATCAGTGTTGCTATCACAAACAAGAAGATGTCCTGCGGCCAAAACACCTGTCCAAGAATAACAAATTTGCGCTCTATAACATTCAGCAACAGAAAGGGCTGTCCACCGATCCTTAAAAGCGGCCCTGCAAAAAAGACCAGCAAATACACATAACTAACAGCAGCCCGCCATTTGTACAACTGTCCTTTACGCAGTGCCGGATACAGCCATCTCCTTTTCTCTACGCCAGCATCACTTATGACTGTATCCATAACGTTTTATTTCTTAGCAACTAATTTTTCTGCAACCTCTTTCTCGCCCTGCGGCTCTTTAGCACCAGCAGGGTGTGTACCCTTTAAGGACAGGATATAGTTGGCTACATCTGCAATTTGCTTAGGTGAGAGCTGTTTTTCCCAGGTTGGCATACCTTTAGCCAACACGCCATATTTGATCGTTTTAAATACATCTGAAATTTTGTTGCCATGCAGCCAGTATTCATCTGTAAGGTTAGGGCCAACAACACCTTGCCCATTGTCGCCATGGCAAGGAGCGCAGCTTTGCTTAAACACGCCCTTTCCCCCGGCTAATACGCTTGGGTCTGTACTAACCTTCACAGTACTTTCATCTACACGGTTTGCGGCCTTACTCAAGTAAATCTTTTTCTCAATCTCAGCCTGCACAATTTCCGTCTTGTACTCTGCATATTGCGATTGGCCAAGGTCAAACACATGATAGATAAGTAAATAGGCTACTGCAAAAACTATGGTACTGTAAAATAGATACATGAACCATGCAGGCGTTGGGTTATTTAACTCCTGTATACCATCATATTCATGCGGTATGAGCAAGCTTTTCTCTTCCGATAAAGGTTTAAGAGACAGCAGTTTGTTCCATACCTCACCTTTCGGCTTCTTTTCTTTTCTCGCTGGTTGTAGTTCAGCTTCTATTTGCTGAGAGGTGTAGCCCTGAGATTTTAAAACTACGCGGGTAAGTACTTTGAAGGTGCGTAGCAAAACCAGCATAACTCCCAAAAACAACAGCAGCATGGTTACAATGGCACCATAGCCAATGTAATTTTTCATTTCATCAGACAACATGCCATCGCCCTGGGCAAAGCTTTGCTGCGCTGCTATTACAATTGTTGTTGTGATAAATAGCCGTCTTTTCATTGTAAAGCTTTTTCTGATGAATGGATATCGCTATCACTAAGTGGAAGCTCGCTCATGTGCTCTACATGGCTTTTGCCCAACTTGAATAGTATTATAGCTACTACAATAAAAAATATCAAAAATATGCCCAGCGAACTAAGCAGGTAAACCTGGTGCCCGTTTATGTTCTCGGTAAATTGTTTAAACATGATTGTTATTTGTTGGCGGTTTTATTTGCTTTAATATCAGTACCCAATCTTTGCAGATAAGCAATAACGGCGATGATCTCTTTATCACTTTTTACTTTGATCTTATCTTTCGACAGGCTTTGCGCTATTTCTTCGGCTTGTTTATTCAACTCGTAATTAGCCTTGTTTTCATAACCTGTAGCGTATGGTACACCCAAAGTGCGCATAGCGTTAATTTTGGTACGGGTGGTGGTAGTATCTAACTTTTGGGTTAACAACCAATCGTAGTTTGGCATTATGCTTCCCGGCGACATCAGTCGAGGATCCATCATGTGATTATAATGCCATGCGTTCCCATACTTTTGACCTTCCCGGGCCAGATCGGGTCCGGTACGTTTAGATCCCCAGAGGAATGGGTGATCATAAACGAACTCTCCGGCTTTACTGTACTCGCCATAACGTTCAGTTTCTGACCGGAAGGGCCTTACTGTTTGTGAATGGCAGTTTGAACAGCCTTCGCGTATGTAAATATCTCTACCCTGTAACTCAAGCGGAGTGTAAGGTTTAACGCTGGCTATTGTAGGCACGTTTGATGAAATAGTCATGGTCGGCATTAATTCTATTACGGTGCCTATCAAGATCACTATAAGTGCACCAACCATTAGCTGTATAGGCCTTCTTTCGAGTTTACGGTGCCAGCCGCTTTCGGTTAGTTCGTTTAGAGGTTCTAACGGCATAGCTTCAGTTGCTTCATCAGCTACCAGTTTTCCCTGCTTCATAGTGCGGGCTATGTTATAAGCCATCACAATTACGCCCAACAGGTAAAACGTACCGCCGATTGAACGCATTACATGCATCGGAATAATACGCAATGTTGTTTCCAAAAAGTTTGGATACTTCAGCATGCCCTCGGCGGTAAACTCTTTAAGCATAAGTCCTTGCGTAAAGCCAGCCCAATACATGGGTATAGCGTAAAACAGTATACCCAGTGTACCAATCCAAAAGTGGAACGACGCGAGTTTTTTAGAATAAAGCTCAGTTTTATAAATGCGTGGTATCAGCCAGTAGAGTATAGCAAACGTCAGGAATCCATTCCAACCGAGCGCGCCAACGTGTACGTGGGCTACAATCCAGTCGGTAAAGTGTGCTAGCCCATTTATTTGTTTAAGGGAGAGCATCGGGCCTTCAAACGTGGCCATGCCATAGGCGGTTAAACCAACTACCATAAACTTAAGCACTACATCGTCACGCACCTTGTCCCATGCGCCGCGCAGCGTTAGCAAACCGTTAATCATACCACCCCAGCTTGGCGCTATCAGCATGATAGAAAATACTATCCCTAATGACTGTGCCCAACCAGGTAAGGTGGTATATAACAAGTGATGCGGTCCGGCCCAGATATAGATAAATATCAATGCCCAAAAATGCAGGATGCTGAGTTTATACGAATAGATAGGGCGATTAGCCATTTTGGGCAAAAAGTAGTACATCATGCCCAGGTATGGGGTTGTAAGGAAAAATGCAACCGCATTGTGCCCATACCACCACTGCACCAGTGCGTCCTGAACACCGGCATAAACCATATAGCTTTTAAATGCAGATACCGGCAACTCAAATGAGTTAACAATGTGCAGCACGGCAATAGTTACAAATGTGGCGATGTAGAACCAAATGGCTACGTACAGGTGCCTTTCGCGGCGCTTGAAAATGGTTCCAAACATATTAACGCCGAACACTACCCATATAATCGTAATAGCAATATCTATTGGCCACTCCAGTTCGGCATACTCATGTGATGTGGTAAGTCCTAACGGTAGTGTAATAACTGCCGATACGATGATAAGCTGCCATCCCCAGAAATGTAAATTGCTTAGAAATGTGTTGAACATGCGGGCCTTTAGCAGGCGTTGCAGTGAATAGTATACGCCCATAAATATGGCGTTGCCAACAAAAGCAAATATCACCGCGTTGGTGTGCAGCGGGCGTATACGGCCAAAGGTGGTGTACTGGTTGCCCATATTCATGCCGGGCTTAAATAATTGGATTGCCGCAATAAGTCCAACTGTCATTCCGATAATGCCCCATACAATGGTGGCAATACCAAAATTCCTGACGATCTTGTTATCATAGTAAAATTTTTCGGGCTGCATAGTGTTGTTTAAATGATGTTGTAAAAGTATTTTAAGCCAGGCAGGCTAAGAATGATGCTAATTGCAAGAAAGAGTGATGGCCGTCACTTTTTGTCGTTAGTATCCGGTTCGTCGTCAATCAGTATGCGCACTGATGGGGTATACAGATCATCATTTTGCCCGGTACGCTGCGACCAGAAAAAGGCCAGCAAGAATGCTAGTGCCAGTACTACACTGCAACCAATTAGAAAGTAAATTATGCTCATTACAACCCCCGTTTTTTAGCAGCCAAGTGTGTAGCTACAGTAGTAAAAGAAATGATTGTAGCCGTGCTTAGCGGCATTAATATGGCAGCTGTTAACGGCGAAAGTTTGCCCGTTACCGCATAGCTGAGGCCTATTAAATTGTAGGTGAGCGATATCAAAAAGGAACAATGTATTATGCTGACGGTGCTTTTGGAAAACTTTAAAAAAGCAGGAAGTTTGTTAAACGACCGCCCATCCAGTATTGCGTCACAACCAGGCGAAAAGTTGTTTATATTATCTGTAACGGCGATACCCAAATCGCTTTGGCGCAGGGCGCCGGCATCATTAAGGCCATCCCCCATCATTATTACCTTCCCCTTCAATCGTTGCAATAGCTGTATAAACTCCAGCTTCTTTTGTGGAGACTGACTAAAGTTCATCCGGTCGAAACTTTTAAATACGGGCAATAACTCATCTTTTTCATGATCACTATCTCCCGAAATCAGGAAGGTTTGATATTTTGAAAGTTCGTTTACCGTTTGGCGCAGCCCGGCACGATAGTTTTGTTTGAAGGCAAAGTACCCGCAGTACTTTCCATCAATAAGTAAGTGCACACGGGTTTGATTGCCAATTTCCTTAAACTCGCCAAACACAAACTTGCCACTACCAATCCGCACATCATGCCCCCCTACAAGGGCGTTTATACCTTGTCCTGGTGTTTCTCTATAATATTTTAATTCAAGCTTATCAATTTTACCAAGATATTGGCTTATCATTCGGGATAAGGGGTGATTGGAATTTATACAGGCGCTATAAACTAACTGCAGCTCTGATGTCGTTAGGCTGCCACTAAGTGTTATGTTATTGTCGGTGCCTGTAGTTATTGTGCCTGTTTTATCAAATACAATTGTGTCTATTTTCGCCAGTTGCTCAACAACCGCTGTATTCTTCAGGTAGAACAAGTTCCTATCAAAAATGCTCAATGCTGCCGACATGGTAAATGGCGTACTTAAAGCTAAAGCGCAGGGGCAGGCAACTATCAACACGGCTGTAAAGGCAGCCAACCCTCGGTTTAAACTGGTAGGTAACCAAAATAAAAGCGCACCAAAAGCAATAATTAATAGCACTATTGTAAAATGCTTGCTCACCCGCTCGTTAAAAGTTTGCATGCGATTATGTTGTAAGCGAGTGAACGCCTCGTTGTTCCAAAGTTGGGTAAGGTAACTTTGTGATACGGGCTTCACCACTTCCAATTCAATAGCTTCGCTGGTTTGCCGGCCACCGGCATAAATGATCTCGCCTAGGGTCTTACTTACAGGGATAGATTCGCCGGTTACAAAGCTAAAATCAATCAACGCCTCCCCTTTCAGTAAAATAGCATCTGCCGGAATAATTTCGTTATGCCGCAGTACTATACGCTCGCCAACCTTGAGGTCGGCTAATGGCACCGGCTTTTCTGCGCCATCAGTAATAACCTGTACGGCAACGGGGAAAAAGGAACGGTAATCGCGCTCGAACGATATGTGATGATAAGTTTTGCGTTGTACAAACTTGCCCACAAGCAAGAAAAACACCAGCCCGCAAAGCGTATCCGCAAAGCCCGCTCCAGATTTGGTAAGCACTTCGGCAGCCGTACGCGCAAACAATACCGCAATGCCAAGTGCCAGCGGAAAATCTATATTAAGAACTCTGTTCTTCAAATTTTGCCATGCTGATACAAAGTACTCCCGCCCACTGTAAAAAACCACAGGCAATGAGAACAGTACATTTAGCCAGCCGAAGAAATGTTTAAACGATGCCTCTAATGCAGACAGCCCTAAATACTCCGGAAAGCTTAAAAGCATCACATTACCAAAGCAAAAACCTGCCACTGCTATGCGCTGTATGAGATTATCTTTCTCATTAGCGCGATTTTGTTTTTTGATAACATCCTGCAAGCTGATCAACGGTTCATAACCGATATCAAAAAGCAACTCAACAAGTTCCCTTAGGCTTATTTTTTGAGGATCATATTTAACATTAAGCTGTTTCTTTAAAAAATCTATGCGGCTATATAAAACACCAGCGTTAAACCTATTAAGCTTTTCCAGCAGCCATATACATGAACTGCAATGGATATGCGGAATGTAAAAGGTTATTATGGTAAGGTTATCATCTGTATAGTCTACCAGTTCCTTAATAATTGCCGGCTCGTTCAGGTAGTCAAAACGCTTATCGGTACGTGCGCGTGTTAAGCCGGGATGATCATTGAAGGAGTAATAACTGCACAAGTTATTTTCGGCCAGTATAGTGTAAACTGTTTTACAGCCGTGGCAACAAAATGATTTTTCTTCAAGGGTGTACCTGGTTGTTAAACATTCATCGCCGCAATGATAGCAGAGTGTTTTTTGAGTAAAAATGCTTTCAGTCATTTGTTAATGTTGATCATTCAAAACTCCCTGCTTTCAGCCGCTTAAATAATGACCATCGTTTTAGCAGAATGTGACGGTGGTCAGTTTTTGGCGCTTGCCACCGGCTTACTTTTGACACATGAGCCATACATTTCACATCCCTGTTTTAGGATTAGGTTTTTCTATAGATACGCCGCTTAAGGTAGCGCGGTACGGTATTTCGTCAGTAATGTCTATTGTTGATGATGAACTGGTAGAGCGAATGCGTGAGTTCCATTCTAAAGAGAATGACAAACCTTTTACACCTATCAAGAAGACAGAAGCAGATCATCGTGCCAGGCGGATCACCGCTTACCTTAACCTGGTGAATGACTTGGTGAATGAGCAGTTTACGGCATTAAAAAAGCAAAATTTCGTGCCTGACAGTGATTTAAGCCGCTATTTTCAGCTCTTGCCCGACACCTCTCCCCTTAAACAAGGGTACGACCTGATGCTTGAATATCCGGAAGGTCCACAGAAACAGATGTTTCAGCTTGTACTGCGTAATAGTATCACTAAGGGATCTATTGATGTAAATATTATGGCCAAAGTAGACAAAATGAATTTTGCTGCGGATGGTACGTATTTAGGGGCTGAAAACACAGATGCGCTTGCCGCCCTACGGGGATTTGCAGAGAGTGACCTGCACTCTGCTGTAATCCTATCCGCAGGTATGAACCCTAAGCTATATAGCTATCTTGAGAACTTTGCAACCTTCTATCCTAACCAAAACGGGGAAATAACCAAGAGAGTAATTCTTAAAGTGAGTGATTTCCGGTCAGCCTTTATACAGGCGAAGTTTCTGGCAAAAAAAGGAATATGGGTTTCTGAGTTCAGGGTAGAATCAGGACTTAACTGCGGCGGCCATGCGTTTGCAACTGAAGGTTATTTGCTCGGCCCTATTTTGCAGGAGTTTAAAGACCGGCGCGTAGAGATGCATGCTGAACTTAGCAACTTATATATTAACGCGTTATTACAAAAAGGACTCCTTGGGGCGAAACCTCAGTCTCTAAGAATAACCGTGCAGGGGGGCATTGGAACTGCTGAGGAGAACAACTTTTTAAGGCAGTATTATCATGTAGATGCAACTGGTTGGGGCAGCCCCTTCCTGCTGGTACCCGAAGCAACAAACGTAGACGACGACACCTTAGCTAAACTAACGAGTGCTGCACAAGAGGATTACTACTTAAGCGACTCCTCGCCTTTGGGCATTTTGTTCAGTAATTTTAAGCAAAGTACTGTAGAGCAACAAAGGCTTCAGCGCATTGCGCTTAACCGCCCGGGCAGCCCCTGTACTAAAAAGTTTTTGTGCAGCAATACCGAATTTACCGAAGAAGCTATTTGTACAGCATCCCGCGAGTATCAAAGCCTCAAAATTAAACAACTTAACAATTTGCACTTAGCAGATACAGAACACCAGGCTGCCCTTAACGAAATCACCGAGAAAATTTGTCTGTGCGAGGGATTGTGCGCATCGGCTTACCTGAAGTACAATATTACCAAACCGAAGGAAAATACCGCAGTTGCAATATGCCCCGGTCCAAACCTGGCCTATTTTCATAAAACTTTTTCGATGGAGGAAATGATTGGCCATATATACGGGAAAATCAATCTGCTTACCGATAATAAACGTCCGCACTTTTTTATTAAAGAACTTGAGCTCTATGTAAACTATCTGCAAAAAGACATACAGAAGCATATCAATAAGCTCACCCAGAAGAAGGCTAATCAATTACAGGCTTTTAAAGAGCAACTGTTAAGCGGGATAAACTACTATAAAAATTTATTTACAGACAATTTTATTTCAGCAGCAGAATTGAAAGACCAACTTAACTTTCTTGAAAGTGTATTACTAAATAATCTTACCCACCTATCATCTATTAAGTTGTGATGCCTCTCATTTTTTTGACTTTCAACTTATGGTACCTTTAAGTAATTAAATCAGGCCGATATGAAAACTATACGATTCAACTTCAACCATCCGGTGAACGGTAACGCAGTTTTAACCCCTATAACCTGCACCGGCAGCGCGTGCCAACGTCTGAAAGTAACAAGTTTGAACGATAATTCACTAGAGATACCGGTGGATGATTGCGGCAAGGGAAAATGGAAGTTAACACTTGATTGGGAACATGACGGCCGTATGTTTTCACATCAGGAAGAATTTGAAATAAGCAACTTAGACCAACACTCTCCTACCGTGTAATCAGCAATTTGAGCGTACTAGTTTAACATCAATTTGGCATATTTGCGTTCAATCTCAAAATATGCAGAACGTAAAAAACATCATCTTTGATTACGGTAACGTTATTTTCAACATCGACTTTCGTAATGCGCAGCAGGCATTTGCAAAACTGGGCTTACCCAATGCCGAAGAATTTTACGGGCACCGGCAGCAGGACCAGATATTTGACAAGTTCGATCGTGGCGAAGTTTCCGGTGATGAGTTCCGTTCCTACATCAGGCAGTTCATAGGTGACTCCAATGTTACTGATAAGCAGATTGATGATGCGTGGAACAGTTTGCTACTGGGTATAGCGCCGGGCACACACGATTTGCTGCTGCAGCTAAAAGGTAAATACCGTACTTTTTTATTGAGCAACATAAACGACATCCATTATAACTACATTATGAAGTACCTAAAGGATGAGTTTAACTTCGACAATAACGAGCACTTTTTCGAACGTACGTATTACTCGCACCTGCAGGGCAAACGTAAACCGGAAATCAACTTTTTTCAGCAGGTACTGGATGAGAATAATCTGATTCCGCAGGAAACGCTGTTTATTGATGATAGCCCCCAACACTTGGAGGCGGCAAAAACACTAGGGATACAAACGTTTTTGATGACTGCCCCGGACACGCTGCAGGCGTTTGCAAAACGCGAGCACTTAATTTAATTTATGTGGCTGTAAAACAAGGTTGTTAGGCTGCTTGTACCCTAATATATTTATCAGCTGCTATGTATACCACCCTATTGCAACAATACCAATTGATCCTGTCAGCACGCAGTTCACTTTTCAATTCTTGTGACACCTTACCCAAAGAGCTTTTATTTACCCCTTTGCCATCTTTTAACAACGAGAGCATAATTAGCCAACTTGTACATGTGGCTAACTGTTATGTTTTTTGGTTGTCAAACAGCGCTATGCAGGAGCAACGTCTCTATTTTAAAGATGAAGACTGCAAAAATATGGAAGGTGTAAGGCAAGCTTACGGGCAGGTTGATCTAGTTATGAATGAGTTCCTGCTCCATAACAACAACTCGCTTCAGGAACAACGTGTTATTACCCGGCCAGACGGCAGCACACTCTTTCGGTCGCCTTTTGAGCTTTTCACCCATGTTATAACGCATGAATTCCACCACAAAGGCCAGGTCGTTAACATGAGCCGACAGCTAGGCTACATCCCCGTAGATACTGATGTGATTAGAGAATAAAGCGTAATCGACACTTGTTTATAGCGCCGAACACAACCAGTTATTAGCTGCACTTTTAATTAAACGCCTCTTCTTTTTTTCTCCTTAACAATTAACCCCAGTTCGCGGCTCATTTGCCCGGCTATAGCGGTATTCTCCTGTGCCCGGCGGAACAAGTATGGCAGCACTGCTTTTATTGGGCCATAAGGTACATACTTAGCTACGTTGTATTTGGCATCAGCCAGGTTAAAGCTCAGGTTATCGCTCATGCCAAGCAACTGCGAAAAATACACATGCGGGTGATTGTGCGGCACTTTCTTGCCGTTTAGCAACTCGGCAAGCAGGCGCGAACTTTCTTCGTTATGGGTACCTGCTACAAAAGCTATCTTATCTACGTGGTCTACACAAAAAACAAGCGCATCATTGTAATCACGGTCGGTAGAAGCCTTGTCCGGCTGTATAGGCGAAGTATAGCCGCGCTCTTCCGCACGCTTGCGCTCCTTTTCCATGTAGGCACCGCGTACTATTTTAGCACCAAGGATAAAACCTTCTTCCTCCGCAACAGCAAAATCGTTTATCAACGATGCTAACTTATCGTGGCGGTACATCTGGTAGGTATTATATACAATGTTCCGTTCTTTGTTAAAGAACCGCATCATATTAAGAGCCAGATCGTCAATCGTTTTCTGGATCCAGCTTTCTTCAGCATCAATCATCACCGGCACCCCTTCGGAATGTGCCATCTCACAAATAGCCAGCACACGGTCCTGTACTTTCTGCCACTCTATTTGCTCGTCTACATTCAGCTTAAGCCCCTCGTCCAGCTTTTCCAACAACGCAAAGCGGCCCACACCGGTTACCTTAAATACCGTAAGCGGAATGGCTTTATCTTTCGACGCTTTTATTACCGTACGGATAATCTCGTCGCGGGTATTATCAAATACGCTTTCTTCATCCTCCCCTTCTACCGAGTAATCTAAAATGGTACCCACGCCGCCAACAGCCAAATTTTTTATGGTTGGGTTACACTCATCAATAGTTTCCCCGCCGCAAAAATGTTTAAAGATGGTGGCTTTAATCAGGCTTTTTATAGGCAGGCCTACCTTCATGAAAAAGTTAGTGATCGGCGGGCCAATCTTCACCAAAAAGTTAACGTTTATAGCCCTAAAAAGCCAGTAAGCGCGGTTAAGATCGGTATTAGAAGAATGTTTAAAGGCAATCTCGGTATCTTCGAAAGATAGTTTATTATTCATGCTGAAACGTTCATAAGTAATTGTTCATGGGGATCATGGCGGTTGCAGCCCATTAGCAATAAATAGTGGCCGAGCAAACTCATGAACTATAATCCATAAACTATGAACCAGCCGCAAAATTATAAAATGATAACCCATTATCACACGAATAGTTTATTTTTGCGCGTCATGATCGAATTTAAAGTAACCGGCGACTATATCCCAATGATACAACTGCTTAAAGCTGTTAACCTGGTACAAACAGGCGGCGAAGCGCAAATTGTGGTGGAAGATGGCGAGGTGAAATACAACGGCCAGGTAGATTACCGCAAACGCCTAAAAGTAAAACCAGGCGATGTTGTGGAATTCCGTGGTAAAAAGATCAATGTGACCTGATACACAATGGATACTATTCAAAGCGACAGCTACCCTATTTTTTTTGACGACAGCCTTTCTGAACTTATTACTTTTATAAAGCAGGGCAAGTACTCGCGTACATTTGTACTTACCGACGAAAACACATCCGCTCAGTGTTTGCCCGTGCTTGAGCCACTTTTAGCTGAGCTGGACAACTACGACCTGATCGAGATAAACGCCGGCGAAGAAAGCAAGAATATTGATTTTTGCGTAGGCGTATGGAAAATGCTGATCGATTTTGGTGCTGATCGTAAAGCACTAATGGTAAATCTTGGCGGCGGAGTGGTAACTGACCTTGGAGGTTTTGTAGCTTCTACCTATAAACGCGGGATAGACTTTGTGCAGGTTCCCACTACCCTATTGTCACAGGTTGATGCTTCTGTTGGCGGTAAGACCGGGGTAGATATGGATGGCATCAAGAACATCATAGGTACTTTTACGCAACCAAAGGCGGTGTTCATGTCTGCGGCTTTTTTGAAGACGCTACCAGAGCGACAGATACTATCTGGTTTGGCCGAAATGCTGAAACACGGGCTGATTTGTGACGCTGACTACTGGAAAGAATTAAAGAACAGCGATCTTAGCCTTCCGTCCGTTGAACTGATATACCGTTCGGTAGAGATAAAAAATGCCGTTGTGATAGAAGATCCGCAGGAGAAGAGCATTCGTAAGGCGCTCAACTTTGGCCACACCATTGGCCACGCTGTAGAGACCAACTCTATCCTGAACGACGAACGGCCGCTTACCCATGGCGAAGCTATTGCTATCGGCATGATATGCGAAGCCTGGTTATCACACAAAAAAGCAGGATTGCCTAAAGAACATCTGCACGAGATAAGCACTGTTCTCAACGGACTTTATCCTAAATATCCTGTGCCGGATACCTGTCATAACGTGCTTTACGAGCTGATGCAGAAAGACAAGAAGAACACCGAAAAACAGATTAATTGCACGTTACTGACCAAGATCGGATGCTTTAGTATTGATAATATCTGTACGGAGGACGAACTTTGCGCTAGTCTGAGATACTACGCTGCACTTTAACATGCCCATAACACCGCGAAGCGAAGCTGTTGCTTTACTTATTTCCTTACTGGTAATACTCACCCTTGTGGAGATGTACCTAAGCTACCGCGAGAACAGGCAGTACTACGAGAAGCGGGATACCCTCACCAACATTTACCTTACTACCCTAGCCTTCATCATGAACCTGGCGGTAAACGGCGCAACGTTTTATCTGCTTAATTTCACTTACCAGTACCGTTTATTTGAGATAAGTAACGGAGTTGTATACTGGCTGGTGCTGGTTACTGTTCAGGATTTCCTCTATTGGGTTCTACATTACACCGGGCATTACTGCCGCTTATTTTGGGCAGTACATGTAACGCATCACTCGTCAGAAAAGTTTAACTTAACCACCGGCTTTCGCTCTACTGTTTTCGAACCACTTTACCGCACCTTCTTTTATTTACCGCTGGCGCTTATGGGTTTCAACGCTGTAGACGTGCTTTACGCTTACCTCATCACTCAGCTATACGGCAACATTGTACATACGCAGTACAAAGTGAATTTACCAAGGTGGTATTCATTCATTTTTGTCACTCCGGCACATCACCGGGTACACCATGCCTCAAACCTGCGGTACCTTGATAAAAATATGGGCATGATGTTCATCATTTGGGACCGTATATTTGGCACCTTCCATGACGAGGACCCTGCAGAGCCTGTAAAGTATGGCTTAACCAAGCAGCCGGAGAAGCTGGGGCCGGTAAATATCCTCTTTCATGAATGGAAAGCACTGATACAGGATGTAAAGAAAGCTCCTGGGCTCCGCAACAAGTTAGGCTACATAATTAACCCACCCGGATGGAGCCATGACGGAAGCACGCAGACAGCGAGGGTTTTGCAAAGGGAGTGGAAGAGGGAAGCATAGGAATTATAACTTGATATCAATTTTTCAAATATCTAACTTACCATTCAATTGCCTATTCCTTAACAAGCTTTGCCAATGCCAAACTTCACCTCAAAACTCCAATATCAAATCTGCGAAGATGGCGAGTATTATGATGAAATAGAGCGTTCACTCGAAGAAACGTTGGCGCTGATCCATAATTATCCATGGTACGAACAAAGAACTGCCGAAGTTGACATTACAGGCCCTTCAGTAACTATCTTCGATCAGCGTAAAAATATACTAAAGGTTGGCAAGCATTATGGGGACACTTTTCACCTTTATTATCTCAGTTATAAAAACGAATTATTTGAGCGTTACTCAATTAACATAGATGATGTTGAAGATACAGTAAAAGAATTCTTTAACGGACAAGTGCAACTTCACAAACTAAAAAAGCAACGCACATGGTTTTCTCAACGCCATTATTTCGCAACAAAAGGTGTTAATTATACCGTTAATCCGCTTAAAGCATTTTTACACAATTTTTGGATTTGCATAACAGCGATCCCATTAACGATATTAATTATACCCGATTTACTCAAGAGAAGTTTAGATGATATCTTACTTTTCGGGATTCCATTATTGCTTATAATGGCTATACCTTTATATTGCTTTTTAAAATTACTTAGATACAGCAGTCAGCATTTACACATTTCAAGGGCAAACAACGAGTTTACTTTTGGCAATAGCAGGGATGTTACAACAACTTATAATAAAACAGATATTACAAAGGTCATCGTGACGAAATCCATGAATGAAAAGGAGCCGATCAGTATAAGATTTATCGAAGTTGTGTTTAAAGACAAAACAAGTATTCAGTTTCCCAACCTGCTGATAACCGACGAAAAGTTAGCCCAAAAATTTCCACGCTATTTGAAGCCTGAATTTGAGACTGAAAAGAAAATGATCTTATTCGAAATATAACACCACATCCATTTAATCTGTAATTGGATTTTTCATTCTCCCTCGCCTCGCCACCAGTTTTTTAAAAAATCTATACATACAATAAGCTACTGCGGCTATATTCACCACCAGCCATATCGCCCATATAATAATGGCAACTTTTTGCTGCTGCGTATGGCTGTCCCAGCTGTTTAACGGGCCTTTGCTTTCATCGTAAAGGTCCTCATATTCCATCATCATTAAGCCACAGTATATATACACCGCTGCATCGGCAATTACAGCTATAGCAATCAGCAGCCATGTTTTCCATCTAATCATTATTCGTAAGTTAAATATATATCTTCAAAATCTGCTCAATCCTTTCTTCACCAAACTTAATTTGGTTCACTTACAAAATCTTGCAAAAAATAAAATTATCTATTGACAATTTGTTTTTTACTTGTACATTTACAGCATAACAAAAACATGAATACATCACGTGCATATTTTTACGGTTTCTACTTTTACTTTAGCAGTAAGAGCCGGGACTGATATGTACTAACAAAACATACAAAATCAAAAAAGTCCCGGCCCAATAAGCCGGGACTTTTTGCTTTACCACTATGATAAAGAACGAACTGCCAAGAGTTGCTATACAAGGGATAAGGGCGTCCTTCCACGAGGAGGCTGCTTTTAAGTTCTTTGGCGAAAAGATAATCACCATTGAGTGCAACTCTTTTAAACAAACCTTTGAAGCGTTACAGCGCCAGGAGGCAGATTATATCGTAATGGCTATAGAGAACAGCATAGCCGGCAGCATACTGCCCAACTATTCGCTGCTGATGAATTATAGCTTCCCGGTTGTGGGCGAGGTGTATGTGCCTATCCAGCTGCACCTGATGGCGCTGCCCGGTGTAAAGTTCGAGAACATCAAAACGGTTACCTCGCACCCAATTGCAATACGTCAATGCGTAGATTTCTTTGACGAATACCCCGATCTAAAGATCGTAGAAAGCAGCGATACCGCGGCCTGTGCCAAACGCATCCGTGATGAGCAGCTTACCGATACCGTTGCCATTGCTAATTCACTGGCCGCACAGCTATACGGACTGGAGATCATCGAACGCCGTATTGAATCAAATAAAAAGAACTACACACGTTTCCTTATCCTCACCACGCACGAGAACGCCAAAAAGAAACCGGGCAACAAAGCATCGCTATGCTTCCAGGTAAGTAATGAGGTAGGCTCACTTGCCAAAGTGCTCAACATATTTGCCCAGGAGAATGTGAACATGAGCAAAATACAGAGCATGCCGGTACTAGGCAAACGTAACGAATACAATTTTTACGTAGATATAGAATGGACGGAAACCAAGTATTACGATGCTGCGATCCGACAGATATTAAAGTACACGCACAACTTTAACATCCTTGGCGAGTACGAGCGCTGGGAAGAAGAAACAGCGGTACTGCTGCCTAAAGCACAGCGCCCCCGAAAGTATATTACTATGAAAAGAATAGAATAATGCCAGTCCGGAAAGACCGAAAGTTGGTCAGTCCGGAAGACATAGAAAAAAGAATATAACAATTACATAACACACTAAACAAAAATCTTCCGGACTTTCGGTGTTTCCGACTTCCGGACTAACAAAAACAAGATCATGAAGCTTAATCTGAACATACAACCGCTGAACACCTGGATTAACAAATCAGGCAAAGAACCCCTGGTTATCGCCGGCCCTTGCAGCGCCGAAACCGAGGACCAATTAGTAGCAACTGCCCACCTGCTGGCAAAAACCGGTAAAATAAGCGCTTTGCGTGCAGGCATCTGGAAACCACGTACCCGTCCGGGTGAGTTTGAAGGCATTGGCAGCATCGGCCTGGAGTGGCTTAAGCGTGCTAAAGAAGAAACCGGCTTACCAACGGCTGTTGAAGTAGCTACCGCTAAACACGTAGAAGAAGCTCTTGCTGCAGGTGTAGATATCCTTTGGGTAGGTGCACGTTCTACCGTTAACCCGTTCACCGTACAGGAAATTGCCGACGCGCTTCGTGGTGTTGACGTACCCGTAATGGTTAAAAACCCGGTAAACCCAGACTTGTCATTATGGATAGGCGCGTTAGAACGTATAAACAATGCAGGTATTACTAAATTAGCAGCTATTCACCGTGGCTTTTCTTCTTACGAGAAATCAGCTTTCCGTAACGAGCCGATGTGGGATTTGGCAATCGGCTTGAAAACTATCGCGCCTGAACTACCTATCATAAACGATCCGAGCCATATTACCGGCAACCGCGACCTGATTGGCTACATCTCTCAAAAAGCGCTTGACCTTGACATGCAAGGCTTGATGATAGAGTCGCACATTGACCCTACTGTTGCCTGGACAGACGCTAAACAACAGGTTACCCCTGCTGCTTTGTCGGAAATCATTGATCACCTGGCATTACGTAAACCGGAAGTGCGCAACGCTGCTGTAAATGATAAACTTGCAGAACTGCGCAACCAGATAGATAAGATTGACGACCTGGTTATCCAGAAAATGGCAGAGCGTATGCAGATTGTTGAGAAAATTGGCAACTACAAAAAAGATAACGGCATCACTATTTTACAGGTAAACCGTTGGGACGAAATCCTGCACAAACGTACCGGTTACGCAAAAGCGCTTAAATTGAGCACCGAGTTTACTGAGAAGCTTTTAGAATTGATGCACGGCGAATCGATCCGTAAACAAACCGAGATCATGAACGCTGAAGCAGGCCAGGCAGAAGAAAAACTAACACACGCGTAAATTAAATTATTAGTGATTGGTTGATAAGCGATATGATTAGCGGGCACGATGCCGCTAAACGTGCAAGCTGTCAGTGCAATCGTTAACTGATCGGTTTAATTATGGCAAAACATAACATTATACTTACCCGGCCGGGCAAAACGCTTAAAGGAACGGTGCAGCTCACCGGATCTAAAAGCGAATGCAACCGCGCGCTTATGATACAGGCGCTAAGCAAGGGTAAGGTTAAAGTAGAAAATATATCTGATGCTGCGGACACGGTGACTTTACAGAAAGTACTAAGTCAGAAGTCGGCAGTCGGTAGTCCGGAGCTTGCAACAATTGTTGATGGAATTAATGAAGATGCAATTATCGAAGACTCAGGACTTCAGGCTGAAGACTCAAGAGTAATTAACATCGGTCCGGCAGGCACGGCTATGCGCTTTTTAACGGCTTTTCTTCCCTTACAGGATGCAACGGTAACCCTAACAGGTTCTGAGCGGATGCAGCAGCGCCCCATAGGTGTGCTGGTAGATGCTGTGCGTAAACTGGGTGCGGAGATAGAGTATGTTAATAACGAAGGCTACCCTCCTATCAAAATCCACAGCGGTTTTAAGCAGCAAGCAAACCGTATAAGCATTAAGGGTGATATCAGCAGCCAGTATATTACAGCTTTGCTGCTTATCGCATCAACGTTACCCCAGGGCTTAACCCTGGAGATAGAAGGTGAGCTTACCTCCCGCCCGTACGTAGAAATGACCCTGGCGATGCTGAAACAAGCCGGCATACAGCACACCTGGCAAGGAAATGTCATATCAATAGCGCACCAGGAGTTTGCAGAAACATCCCTCTATACAGAACCGGACTGGAGCGCGGCTTCGTACTGGTATGCTATAGCAGCACTAAGCGGCGAGGCTGAACTTTTTCTGCCGGGACTAACGCCATACAGCATGCAAGGCGATAGTGTTATTACAGAGATAATGGCCAACTTCGGCATCACCTCACAATTTAAAGATGGAGGGGTATACCTTACCAAAGAAGTTAAACCGATTTTCCGCAAAATATTCGACATGAAGGAGTGCCCCGATCTGGCACAAACCGTGATTGTTGTTTGCGCTGCATTGGGGCATGAGGCTACGTTCACAGGGCTGGAAACTTTAAAGATTAAGGAGACGGACCGTGTACTGGCACTGCAAACCGAATTGGCAAAGATTGGCGTAAAGTTGACAGAAAAAGGCCAGGTGTACAAACTGGACTGCAGCGAGAAGCACATTCCCGAGAACGTATTCATCAACACTTATGATGATCACCGCATGGCAATGGCGTTTGCACCGCTTGCAAGTGTAATACCACAACTGGAAATAGAAGACGCCGACGTGGTAGAAAAATCGTACCCTGCATTCTGGGACGATCTTAAAAGCGTGGGGTTCAACGCAAGCCCAGCTTTATAACACGCGTCATTGCGAGGTACGAAGCAATCTCAGAACTATGTCCTGGCATTAATTATGATTGATGATCTTGCTGGGAGATTGCTTCGTACCTCGCAATGACGTGGTCAGTGAATCTTAATAATTGTGTTCAAGCAATCGTAAATCTAAATTCGTACATCTAAAATCCTATGGCAGGTAACTCATTCGGGCAATTATTCAGGATAACAACTTTTGGCGAATCGCATGGCGAGGCTATCGGCGTTATTATAGATGGCTGCCCGGCAGGGCTCAGCGTAGACTTGGATTACATACAGGGCGAACTGGATAAACGTAAACCCGGCCAAAGTAAAATCACCACCCAACGTAAGGAAAGCGATACCTTTAAGATCCTCTCCGGAACGTTTGAAGGAAAAACCACTGGCACGCCTATTATGATGCTGATCCCTAACGAAGATCAGCGATCCAAAGACTACGGCCACAACGTAGATGTGTTTCGCCCCTCCCATGCAGATTATACTTACTTTACTAAATACGGCATCCGCGATCACCGCGGCGGCGGCCGCTCTTCTGCACGTGAAACTGCGGCCCGGGTTGCAGCTGGCGCGTTAGCCAAGCTGTTACTAAAAACACAAGGTATAGACATTGTTGCCCATGTGAGTAGCGTAGGCCGGATAGACGCGCCAAACGTGTTTATAAGCGACGCAGAGCAATTTATTGCCGAGCGCGAGAAGAACATTGTCCGTTGTGCGGACCCTGCCACAGCGGAGGAAATGATAGAATTTATTGACAGCGTACGTAAGGATGGTGATACGGTAGGCGGAAAAGTAAGCTGCTATATTAAAAACTGCCCCGTTGGGTTAGGCGACCCGGTTTTTGATAAACTGCACGCAGACCTGGGCAAGGCCATGCTGAGCATAAATGCCGTACATGGCTTTGAATTTGGCTCCGGCTTTAGCGGCAGCGAGATGCGGGGCTCTGAACACAACGACATTTTCATAAAGAATGCTGATGGAGAAGTGGCTACCCGTACAAATTTCTCCGGCGGAATACAGGGCGGCATCAGCAATGGTATGCCTATAGAGTTTAAGGTTGCCTTTAAACCTGTTGCCACCATTATGCATAACCAGCAAACGGTAAACAGCGAAGGCAACTCGGCCGAAATATCCGGCAAGGGCCGGCACGACCCATGTGTAGTACCACGCGCCGTACCTATTGTAGAAGCAATGGCTGCCCTGGTTATTGCGGACCATTGGCTGCGGAATAAAACAGTACGGCTGGATTAATAATCCGGGCTACTTCATATCTTTACTTTACCTGTCCATAGTAACTTATCGCCATGAAGTTGTCCCTGCTTTTATTTTCATGCTTTATCCTGACTGCCGAGTGTTTCGCCCAAACCCACGCCAATCAACCCGCTCCTGTTGGCTTTCGTTCCAAAGATATAAGCGCAGTAGATAGCATTGTAAACACCTTTATGCGCAAGTATGATGTTCCGGGACTATCGTTAGTAATAGCCCAGCGGGACACTATAAAATTGGTGCGCACGTACGGCTTTGCCGATTCCGCTAAAAAGCAACCGGTTGATCCGGATAGCCGCTTTAGAATCGCGAGCGTAAGCAAACCTTTCACAGCTGCAGCTATTATGCAGTTGATAGAGCGCGGAAAGCTTAAACTTACCGACCATATTTTTGGTAAAGGGGCATTACTAGGCACTACTTACGGCAGCAAACCTTACACCGAACGTGTAAAAGCAATAACAGTTGAGCACCTGCTGGAACATTTGGGTGGCGGCTGGGGTAACAGCAGCGAAGACCCTATGTTTATGCACCCGGAAATGAACCAGGCACAGCTTATCAGCTGGACGCTGGACAATCAACCGCTTGGCCATGAGCCCGGAACTAATTTCGAATACTCCAACTTTGGTTATTGCCTGTTAGGCCGCGTTATAGAAAAAGTAAGCGGAATAAAATATGCAGACTATGTACGTAAGAACATACTGCAGCCCTGCGGCATAACAACAATGGAAATAGGCGGCAATACACTTGCTGAAAGGAAGCCGAAGGAAGTACTTTACTACGATAAGGCTGAAAACCCCTACACAATGGACCAGCGCCGGATGGACAGTCACGGCGGATGGATAGCTACTCCGACGGATTTGGTTAATTTTTTAACGCGGGTAGACAAGTTTCCACAACAGCCCGACATTTTGAAAATGGAGACGCTTACCACCATGTTTACGGCACCCGCAGTAAGTCCGCATTATGCAAAAGGCTGGGCGGTGAATTCATCAAATAATTACTGGCACAATGGCAGCCTGCCCGGCGAACAGGCACTAGCAGCACGCATTAATCAAAACTATTGCTGGGCAGTAATGGTAAACACCAGGAAAGAAGGCGATTTTGCACGCGACCTCGATGAACTGATGTGGAAAGTAAAAGGCGCAATTAAACAGTGGCCATAAGCCAGTATCACTTGACTTTACCCTACTATCGCGAGCCATGCCCTCTATCATTCAGCTATACAAAAACGCCTACAGCGGCCTCTCTCGTAACAACTGGTATTTGAGCATAGTTATGCTCATCAACCGGAGCGGCACTATGGTGGTACCCTTCCTTACTATTTACTGCGTAAAGCAACTGCATTTCAGCGTAGAGCAGGCTGGCTATATTATGGCCCTGTTTGGTGTTGGTGCTATACTTGGGGCCTTCATCGGTGGAAAACTGTCGGATCGTATCGGCTTTTACGACATGCAGACAGGCACACTCCTAAGCGGCGGCATTATGTTCATTGTTTTGGGTTTTCAGCACACCTTTACTACGCTGGGTGCAGGTACCTTTATCTTAAGCTTATGCAACGAAGCTTTCAGGCCTGCTAACTCTACGGCAATAGCTCACTACAGCAAGCCGGAGAATAAAACGCGTTCCTACTCGCTTCATCGTCTTGCAGTAAACCTCGGCTGGGCGGTTGGTGCGGCCACAGGCGGCTTTCTGGCGTCCATAAATTACCATTTACTGTTTTGGGTGGATGGTTGCACCAATATATTGGCTGCGCTCATCCTGCTTAAACTAATGCCAAGATCACACTACACCAAACCCGTAAGCTTTACTAAATCAACTTCGCGTAAATCATCTCCTTACCGGGATAAGGTCTTCGTCACCTTTATTGTACTGATCACTCTGTTTAATATCTGCTTTTTCCAGTTCTTTGTAATGGAGCCCGTGTTTTATAAGTTGGAGTGGCACTTCAACGAGCGTTTTATTGGCGCCCTGCTGGCACTGAACGGTATCTTCATCGCACTTGTGGAGATGGTGATGATCAATCAGCTGGAAGGAAAGCGGCACCCGCTGTCATTCATCAGCATTGGTGTGCTGGTTACCGGCGTTGGTTTTTCGCTGCTGAATGTTCTGCCGCCAGGTGCTATTGCAGGTGTCGCAATCGTGTTGATCATCACGTTTGGAGAAATGCTGAGCATGCCCTTTATGAATGCTTATTGGGTAGCGCGGTCTCAGGAGCATAATCGTGGGCAGTATGCCGCCCTGTACGCCATGAGCTGGGCTGCGGCACAGGTGATAGCACCTGCTGTGGGCGCACAGGTAATCGGCATCGGCGGCTTTACATTATTGTGGTGGCTGCTGGTGGGTGTGTGCGGCGCGGTTTGTGCGGGACTGCTGCTAATGTATTATTTTAATAAGGAACAAAATGTAGCTGCCGACCTCTATCATATTGAGCAGGAGCTGCAAGAACCACTGTAACACAATCAAAAAGACTGTATCATGGTTTCAAAAACTGTAACATGTTAAAACATCTAAATTACACAACAAATTGACAATTAGACAAATAGCAAAAATCAGCCCTTTTTAGGTGTAACAGGTGTAACACATCTTTCGCGTTACAGTGCAGCTTACACAGCATCTTCATAACTTCGCAATACTATGAAACACGTACTTATTCTTGATCTCGATAATACCATCTATCCGGTAAGTTCGATAGCCGGTAAACTGTTCGGCGAGCTCTTCAAGTTGATTGATGAACATCTGTTGCCGGCAGACAACGAAGCAGTGGAGAAGGCTAAGGACGAGCTTACCCGCCGCCCCTACCAGCATGTAGCCGATGAGTTTGGCTTTAGCGAAGAACTAAAAGAGAAAGGAATGCAGCTGCTTAACAACATCACGTTTGATGAGCCGATGCAGCCCTATGCAGCATATGATGATCTACGCGCTATAACGGTAGATAAGTACCTGGTGACAACCGGTTTTACCAAACTGCAGATGAGCAAAGTGAAAATGCTAGGTATAGAAGCAGATTTTAAAGGTATTTACATTGTTGACCCGGAAAGGTCCAGCCAAACAAAGAAGGACATCTTTCAGCAAATAATGACCGACAACGGCTATACTGCTGAAGATGCGCTTGTAATCGGCGATGACCCGAAGTCGGAGATTAAAGCTGCGGTTGAGCTCGGTATTGATACTTTCTTATTCGACCCGCATGATAAACATGGCGATGCAACAGTAACCTACCGCAGCGCGGATTATCAGGACGTAATCAGGATTGTAACGGAGGGTTAACCACATTTGCTGTTACCAGCAGTTGCCCCAGGTGGCGCATCGTGTGCTCGGCGGCATGCACGTATAAGCCAATTACTGTTGACGGCAGTTCGGTGCGCCCGACTGCTCGGAAGTCAGTAAGGATTTTTGGATCTATCTGGCTTAATTCCTGTAAGGCTTTATCAACCTGTCTGTTAAAATTACCCACCAAAGCAGATGTAGTGTATACAATTGTGGTCGGTTTACCTTCTGCTTGCAAATAGGCTAATTGTTCTGTGGATAACTTTTCGCCACGGGCATAAGTAAATAAACGGTCGAGCACACCGGTCATGTGCTGCAAATGAAAACCAACGGAAGCCATACTGTACACCTTGTCCCAAAGCTTTTCATCGGGCCAGTCCGTCATGAAAGCATTTACCTCTTCTCTTGCCTGTAGCAACGCATGTGCAACAGGCTGCGTTAGCGCAGGCATGTTATCCAACGGCCCTCGAAGCCAAACCTCCGGTTGATTGTTCATACTCGTTAAGGTTTAGTAGCCAGCCTTTCCTTCACATCATCATGGCTTAGCGTGGTAGGCAAGCCATAAACTTCCTTAACACGGTCCTTGGTGTTATCTGTCCATAACCAACTCGTCCAGGTCATAAACCACAGCCATTTAGGCTGGTGCTTAAGCACTGTGGCATTGGGTAACTCGCCGTTCTCAGTAAGCGCTATGGGCTTGCCGTTTGCAAGGGCAAGCAGTTCTTCGTAGTCGCTTTGTTCGTAATCAAAGTGATAAACGTCTGTACCTAAAATATCTACGTATTCGGCTCCCGGATAAAAATCTTTGTAGTGGTAAGCCTCATCTTCGGGTATGTCGCGCAGGCTGTTGGCACCCCAAACCCATATCAGGTTATTAAGGTGATGGTAGTTGGTATACCTGTCATACATCATCTTGTAGAGCTTGGCAATACCGTTTGGTCCCTTCTTGTTGCCCCACCAAAACCATACGCCGTTCATCTCGTGATAAGGGCGCCATAGTACCGGCACATGCGCATCCTGCAGCTGTTTTAAATAGCCTGCTATGACGTCAATTTGTGCTACCCACTTCTTATTTAAGGCAGTGCCTGGTGTGGTCAGCTCCGTCCATTGTTCGGCGGTAAGCTTGCCTTGTACGCTTTTTTTCCAGTCGTAGGGTGGTTCATCTATTGGCCGGCCCTGGTGCCACATCAAGGTAACTAAATAACCTTCCCGCGATTTCTTTATTGATTCATTTACGATATTCTGCCCAAGGTCTTTATCGCCCCATAGGATAAAATCTGTACCCCAAAGTGCCGGATATTTACCTGTGATGTTCTTTGCCGAATCTGAGAATACGTTTAGGTCGCTGTTATAGTTATGCTGCCCCGAAAGCATGTGCTTACCGTTAATCTCATACAGGTAAGCCAACAGGTTTTTCACCTCAGCGCTGGCGTTCTTGTTAACAGGCTTAAAGGTTTGTGCCATTGGCCGGCACGACAGCAATAACAGCGGAACTACATATAATAACTTTCTCATGATTACTTTAAAATGGCTACATATTTACCACCACTAAAAATAAAACTAAATGTGGTATAGCTATTGCTATGTTGAAAGAAATTTTACAATCTAATATTCACTGATGCGAAACTTTAACATAAAAAAAGCCTTCTGGCTCACTACGCTGATCATCCTTTCTGCCTCGCTACTTATTCTGCAAAGCTGTAAAAAGAAAAGCCGCTCTGACCTGGGCGCAACCCTTTACAAGAAAACCAAGAACAAAGTGTTCAGAGATGCCACTCCCGAAGGTTTGGCCGATGTTTTCAAGAAAGTTATGGAAGAAGAGAAAAGCCATGTGGCTAATCCTAAACTTATTGGTGCTTTCTACGAGGAAAACGGTTACGATCCGGTTTTCGTAATGGATCACATTTTTAATGGCGACGTTGATCTTACCGCCAACTACTTCGAAAAAGTAAACCAGCATGGCCTGGACCCTAAAATGTTCAATGCCGACGAGATTAAAGCCTTGGTTGATAAGTTCCAGGACAAGAAGGCCATCAAGAATCTTGATGAGGCTTACCGCGATATCGCTTTATTGGAAATCAAAACAGCCAATTCGCTTATCAACTACTCAAATGCGCTTCAGTACGGTATGATTAGCCCGCGCAAAATTTACCAGCGCTACTACACCGAAACTAAAAGGCCGGACAGTGCAGGCATGTCAAAGATCTTCTACATAAAAGATATGAAGCATTACCTGGACAGCATACAGCCTAAGGATCCTCAGTACATAGCTTTACAAAAAGCATTGGCATCAGGCAGTGTTGCACCGGGCATGAGCAAAGAAGAAACCATCCGCTACCTGGTAGTGAATTTGGAACGCCTGCGCTGGAAAAACAAGCCTACTCAGGACAAATATGTAATTGTGAATATCCCGGATTACCGCCTGGATGTTATGGACCACGGTCAATCTGTCCTGAACATGAAAGTGTGTGTTGGCGAAGGCCGCAACAAAGACCGCGAGAACTCACTTGTTGAGTATGATGAAAGCGACAAGATAGACCGCCCTTTCAGCCGCGAAACACCACAGCTAAACAGTATGATACACAGCGTACAGGTGAACCCGGTTTGGAACATCCCGCAGAGCATTGCCAGTAAAGAGATAATGGTAGAGGCTGCTAAAGACCCATACTACCTATCAAACAAAAACATTGACGTATATAAAAACGGCAAAAAGGTAGAAGATCCGGAAACAATCGACTGGGGAAGCGCTTCAGCAGGAGATTATGACTTTAAACAACGTCCCGGTGATGATAATGCTTTAGGCAAGATAAAATTCCTGTTTAACAACAAAAGCAGCGTTTACCTGCATGACACACCTGCTAAACAACCATTTACCTGGAACATGCGCGCGGTAAGCCACGGTTGTGTACGCCTGGAAAAACCACAGGAGCTTGCAAGAGTATTGTTTGGAGATGGAGCTACCTACCAGAAAATAGCCGATGATATGGGCAAAGACAATCCCGACCCTACTACCCTTGCGGTACCTAAAAAGGTTCCGGTGTACTTAACCTATGTTACCTGCTGGGCAGATAGCAATGGCGTTATACAGTTCAGGCCGGATGTATACGGGTTAGACATTGTATTATATGGCCACCTGCAAAGGTTCCTGGCACCAAGCCAGCAACTGGCTAACTTGTAATTTATAGTACACCTGCTATATAAACACAAAAGCCCGGCTGTTATGGCCGGGCTTTTTGCGTTATTTAGTTTAGCTCAGTTACAATTTTGAAATCAATGCTGTGCTGCCTGCCTTAGTAGTATCTGCTGCCGCTGGCATTAAAAAGTTGGCCGGGCCGTTCTCATCTAATAATTTAGATGTGTAGTTGGCAGTATTTGCATTGATAAACAGCATCGAACCGCCTTTGATAGTATTGATCACCAGGCTTGACACTTCCGGAGAGACCGCCGGGCAACCAAAGCTGCGACCTAAACGGCCCAATTGGTTAATAGTGCCCTGGCTTACGTAATCTGCAGCGTGTACTACAATACCACGTGCACGGGCCGCGCTATTGATGCCTTCATCTAAACCATTTAAGCGTAGCGATTGACCATGTTTGCCAATATATACGTCATCTGTAAGATAAAAACCAAGGCTGCTCTGGTGCGACTCGTTATTGTTAGAGAACGCTGTAGCCATATCGTTACCACTGCCTTGTCCGTGGGCAACCCAGGTGTTCAGCAGTACTGTTTTGTTCAACACGTCAATAATCCACATTCTCTTTTCGCGGCTTGGCTTGTTAAAGTCTACTACGGTGATAATGTTACTGTTTTTGGCCAGTTTGTTCTCCAGTTTAAGATTGTAATAACCTGTAAGTGCTTTTTGCAGCACGGCTATATCCATACCAGTTTGGGCCAGGTTGGCAGTCTGATAAAGTTGGTTTACATACTGAGCAAAAAAATCTTTGCTGGTTAATGTACCACCTGTTTTAACAATACCATTAATGTTTTTTGATACGCTTGAAGGTTTCCAGCTGATAACAGTTACGGAAAATAACAATAAAGCGCCTATGATCCACCAAAGATGTTTTCTCATAATATTATGGGTTTAATCCAATAAGTTTATAATCAATTCAGGGCAGCTACGGTGCAGGATTTGCGGTTTAATAATTGCGAATGCTGATACAAATATACAAAATTTCCTCTCAAATACTGTCATTGCAATCTCATCATATATTAATGATTAAATTACTTAAAGTAAAGTTAATAAATACGACTGAGAAATGCAAATATTTAAAGGTACAAAAAAGGCTGCACGTTGATGCGTGCAGCCTTTTGCATTTTTTTTCTGGTGTTACGATAACTTATTTATTCCAAACGATCTTCTCCTCTACCGGAATCTTACGTTTACCTTCCGGCTGCACATCTGTATAGCCCAGGAATAGTACACCTAAAACAGCATCTTCAGCACCCAGGCCAAAATGTTCTGCATAAGCAGGTTTAAGGACAGCACCGCCGGTACTCCAGAACGCCCCGATGTTAAGCGCGGTTGCGCCAAGCAGCAGGTTTTGTACAGCGCAGGCAGTAGCAATAACTTCTTCAAACTGGGGGATCTTTGGCAAGTCACCTCGTTTTTGGTAAGCAATTACCACGTGCGACGAGTTATTACCCTGGTTAGTAAGGTTAGTGTACGTAGTTGAATTAAAGGTTTCTTCGGTTGTGGTGCTTTTGTAAATATCAGCATGTGTAGCGCAGTATTTAGCAGGATCCTCAAAAACAATAAAGCGCCATGGCTCTGTATTGCCGTGGTTAGGCGCCCAATCGGCAAGTTCCAGTACCGAGGCCACGTGGCCGTTAGGTATTTTGTTGCCATTCATGGTAGACGGCTTAATGGTACGGCGTGCTTTTATATTGCTTGCAACAGCAGCGAAAGTAGATTCCATAATAATTATATCAGCTTTTTAAACGCCGCAAATTAGGGATTTTTGCGCAAAGGATGGCTGCATAACTGATAAAAGAGGTGAGTCTGAAAGAAACATAGCCGGGTGCCGCGGGCTTTCAGCTTCGAATTACCGGGGCTTTTCCCGCATGCAGTAAATATATTTTGGCAGCCGCCTTCCCTTGAAATGTATCTTTGGTTTGTGTGAACGCCTGGAATGTAAATTGCATTCTTTATCCACCTATTCTGTAGAAAAATTGGGTTAAAACACCTGTTTTATTCATTACTATATCCATATAACTTTATGTAAACTTATCACACAATGAAATTTTTAGCAAGTTTTGTACTTATAGCATGGGCTGTCACCGGGCTATATCTTGGTATTGGAGGACTTACAAAACTAGATACCGATGAAAACTTTAAAGATATTCAAAAAAGAAAAACCGAACTTGAATTAAAAAAATTCAACCCGCCTATAACTGTAAAAGAGATCCCAATTGATAATGAATACGATTATCAAATTTTTACGCTTCATCAGGGGATAGAGGAATATTTTACCTGGACAGTAATATTGCCGCGATTTGCTGCACTAAGCATAACTGCAATGAGTTTCGGATTGTTAGGGGCTGTGGTATTTTTACTTAAATCGCTTGCATTAAACAAAGAAGACATTACTAAGATCAAATACCTTTCGTTACCAACATTGGGTATTTTAACAGGCATGGTCGTATTAGGATTATCCTATATTCTTCCGACGATAATTGTAGAGGGTGCTACAGAAATCCGTCCGATTACTTTGATGTTCTTTTGTCTTTTCTGCGGCATTTGCTCGGAGAACTTCTATAAGAAAATTGATGATTTGTTTGAAAAATTATTTAAATCAAAATGAAGGCATTTTACTTTTTTATGTTATTAACAGCTATGGGCTTGGCAGCAAAGGCTCAAGGTTCCAGTCAGACAGAAATGATTCGTGAAGATGTAAGCATAAGCCTGGTGGAAAACATTGGCGCTATACCAATTAACGAAAGTGCCAACGTATTAAAGCGCTTTTCATCAGATAAACAAAAAAATTATCAAAAAGCAGATTTAGCTCTTTATAGATATTCTATTATGAAGAAAGGCGATAAAGAGGTGTTACAAGTACATGCCTTGCCTATTGGCGAGCTTAAAAATGCAGCCAACGAATCTAACTTCACTATTCAAATAAGTTACAACTGTACAGATACCAGCCATAACCCAAAACATGATGCTCAAACCCTTAATCAAATGAAAGCAGTTCAAACTGTTAAACATTGTAGTGGAATAAAAATGGTAATACATGATAATTGATGCCCTAATTAAATCAGTATAAAAAATATTTAATTAAATAATTTCAACATCATCAACTTATCCCACCAACACACGCAACGGCAAATATATAGTCGATATTAGGGATATAAACTGTTACAACTACATAACACGTAAAAATACTCGACCAAAATTTTTACCTTTCGCCATTGCCGCTCTGGGGCATAATGGTGTATGAACAACTGGATAAAAAATTATAGCAGTATACTGTGGCTGCTGGCAGGCATTATTGCCGGTACCATTGCTGGTGTTGTGTTAGGAAAGGATGCAGCGGTACTTAAACCTATTGGCGACATATTCCTAAACCTGCTGTTCGTGGCGGTTATCCCCCTGGTGTTTTTCGCCATTGCATCGGCCATTGCCAACCTGCAGGGCACGCAAAAACTCGGGCGCATAATCGGCGTAACTGCTGCCGTGTTTTTAGGGACCATCATCGTAGCTGCTGTTGTAACCATTATAGCGGTTTGGATATTGCCGCTGGGCAACAGCATGGCATCCGCAAAGGCGAATATAGACGCCGGCACCACCGGTAAGTTTACGGGTGAACAAATAACACAGCTTTTTACTACCAGCGAATTTTTCAACCTGCTTTCGCGCAAGAACATGCTGGCCATGATCATTTTTGCTATACTGGTTGGCTTTGCCAGCCTGCGCGCAGGTGAAAAAGGCGCGGCCTTTACCCATTTCCTTAATGATGGAAGCGAAGTTTTTAAACAACTGTTCACCATTATTATGAAAGCCGGTCCGGTGGGTTTAGGGGCTTATTTCGCCTACCAGGTAGCAGAGTTCGGGCCATCGCTGTTCGGCACATACGCCCATATACTAGGGATAGGTTACGGTGTAAGCATATTTGTGTATGCTGTGGTATATACTATCTACGCATTCATTGCCGGCGGTATCAGCGGCATCCGGCGGTATTGGAAAAACAACATTATCCCGTCGGCGACTGCCGTAGCTACCTGCAGCAGTATTGCAACTATCCCGGCCAACCTGGATGCAGCTAAAAAGATGGGCATCACCAATGTGATAGCGGGCATTACCATCCCTCTTGGCGGCACATTACACAAAGACGGCTCCAGCATATCCTCTATCCTTAAAATGGCGGTAGTATTTGCCATGTTCGGCAAAGGGTTTGATAGTCCGCAGAACATCCTGCTGGCGCTTGGAATGACCGTATTGGTGAGCGTTGTAGAAGGTGGCATACCCAACGGAGGCTACATTGGCGAACTGCTGTTTATCTCGGCTTACGGTTTCCCGCCCGAAGCACTGCCTCCGGCGATCATTATCGGTACGCTGATAGACCCTATCGCTACCCTCCTGAACGCCACCGGCGACACCGCGGCCGCCATGCTGATCAACCGGTTTGTTGAGGGAAAAACGCCAAACTCATAAGTAGCAAAAGCAGTCTTTTTATTACATTAGCTGTAAAATCCTACCCTTTAAATGCGTCCTTCATTGCTTAAGATCAAACTGATCTATCTAAGAGGCTTGCTTGTCGCGGCAGCTTATCTAATCATCTATAGTTTTCTTACATGGCTCTTTGTTTACAAGTTTGCGGTGTTGTCGCTTAATGAAGACCTCGTCTCCTATTGGTTGCCGGGCGGCTTATCTATTGCAATTATCTTATTATGGATAGCTCCCCGGGTTAAACTCTTAAAACTGCAACGCAAAAAGGCTGATTTGCCGGGGCTTTACTTTTTTCTTGGATGGATTGCGCTCTCTGCTCCGGTTGTATTATTTCAGAAGCATATGGAAACTGCCACAGGAGTGTTGACCACGCTGAACAAAGTAAGTGAGCTATCCGGAAAAGATCTAACCAAGTACTACAAGATCAAACAGCATTATGTAGATAAACTCCACCCCGCAATTTACCGGAAAGCGGAGGTTAGTGGTAAGAACGACCAATATTTAACTTTTTATATTTATGTAGCTTGTCCTGTTGTAGATAACAAGCAGATGGTTGATTCAACTGCACGACAACTTTCGCGGCCACCGGTAGCCTGGCTGGGTGTGAAATACAGCAAACAGATAAGCAATTCCGTTAGCGACGCAGAAAAGGATCAAGCTTTTAAAGATCTTATAGACAACGCCGAGCAGCAATTTAGAGCAGCAGATCTGGATGATTTGGTGTATCTGAACCGTATGGGTAACAACAATGCACGGAAAGCGTACTATCACGCCGTTGCCAGCGTGCTCTCTAACGAGGCACAACCCGTTGTTTTTGAAGCGAAGAAAGAGCCGTTTGAAGACCGGAACGGTAACTATTTTGAATGGACATTGGGGTCTTTTGGGATTGGGACTATCGTTTGGTTAATGATGTGTATGCTGCCCGGATTAGAACCCTACGAACTAAGCAAATTACAGGCTAAACAGATAAATTGTCCCCGGCAGAGCATCTATCTGCAATACTAACCCAAGGACGGGAAGCGTCCGCCACGTTCATACTTACCGGCGTAAACATCCTGGTGTTCGTATTAATGGTTCTTGCGGGACTTGGCTTTATGTCATTTGATGCGCAGGATTTGTACCAATGGGGAGCGAACCAGCGCGCAGCCGTGCTAGCCGGGCAGTGGTGGCGCTTACTTAGCAGTACATTTTTACATGGCGGTGCTATGCATTTGTTCGGGAATACATACGGGCTACTAATTGTAGGTGCAATGGTGGAGCAGTATATAGGAAGGGTAAGACTTTTTGTCGCTTATTTCGCTTGCGGCTTGGTTGCGAGTATCGCCAGTATCTGGTGGCATCCAGATACTGTTAGCGTGGGCGCTTCTGGTGCAATATTTGGCTTATGCGGTGTATTGCTTGCTTTGCTTATCACCAACAAAACCGATGGTGCATTTAAAACCGGAGGATTAATATTTATAGGCCTTTATGCAGGTATAAATCTGTTATTCGGTCTAAAAGGCAATGTAGATAACGCCGCGCATGTGGGCGGACTTGTTGGGGGTATTATTGTTGGCTTGATCATGTCAGCATTTGTGAAGCCACCCAAGCAAAGTAAAAGAAAACCAACGAAGCGAGCCGCAAGTGTTAAAAAAGCACCGGAAGAAACCGACCCTAACGATAAGACGAAGCCTGACCCATAAACACCTGTATCACCATTACAAAATTGCCGAAAAACTGTAACATGGTTGCAAAAACTGTAACATGTTACAACATGTAAATTTCACAAGAAGCTTAACTACAAGGATTTACTTAAAATGAGAGCAAAATAAGTGTAACAGGTGTAACACACTCACGCGTGTTACACCTGTTAGTATAATGGCGGGTATTTGGCAGGGTTCGCCTCGTTCATCATGCTGTAAACAACATCTATAATATCATCGGTAGAAGGCTTGCTGAAGTAGTCGCCATCAGACCCATATGGCGGGCGGTGTTCGGCGCCGCAAAGCGTTTTAGGCTGTGCATCCAGGGCAAAGTAGCCTTCCTGTACCTCCAGTACCTTCTGCAGTATATAAGCGGAACCACCACCCGGAAGATCCTCATCCACCACCAGCAGTTTATTAGTTTTCCGCAGCGATTGAGCGCAGATATGTTCCGTATCAAACGGATAAAGTGTTTGCGGATCTATCACCTCTATATTAATGCCCATCTTTTCCAGGTCCTCAGCCGCTTCCTGTACAATCCGCAGTGTTGAGCCATAGCTAATAACGGTAACATCGGTACCTTCCCTAACGATCTCTGCTTTCCCTAGCGGTACAGTGAATTCTCCTACGTTAGCGGGCAATTTCTCTTTAAGGCGATAACCATTAAGGCTTTCTATAACCAAAGCCGGTTCGTCGCCTCTTAAAAGGGCGTTGTACATACCGGCCGCTTGTGTCATATTACGTGGCACACATATGTGCATTCCCCGCATCGAGTTCAGTATCATGCCTAGTGGCGACCCGGAGTGCCAGATTCCTTCTAAACGATGACCGCGGGTACGTACGATAAGCGGCGCTTTTTGCCCGCCGCTGCTGCGGTAGCTAAGGCTCGCCACGTCGTCGCTAAGTACGGTAAGGGCGTACAACAGGTAATCAAGATATTGTATCTCCGCAATTGGACGGAAGCCCCGCATGGCTAAGCCCAGGCCCTGTCCTACTATAGTTGCCTCACGGATACCCGTATCTGTAATCCGCAGATCGCTGTACTTGGCCTGCAAACCGGCAAAGCCCTGGTTTACGTCGCCAATTGCACCTACATCTTCACCAAAAGCAACAATGCTTTTATCCCGTTCAAAGTTAGCATCAAAGCACGCGTTAAGCACTTCCCTGCCGTCTATCAGTTTTGAGTCGTCGGTATAGTCTGCTGCCACTACAGGCACCAGTAAAGGTGAATTCGGCGAGTTGGTAAATAGTTTTGAGTTAAACCGTTCTTTGTTTTTTATCGTTTCGGCTTTGAGGTAATCGACCAAAGCCTGGCGCTGTTCCGTCTTCTCGTTTAACGTGATGCGAAGCGCCTTTTTTATAGCAGCAACGGTATCTCTCCTACCGGGATCAACACAAGCCTGCAGCGATTCTATCAACTGGTGCAGCTCAGCGTATTTAGATGAATGTTCTGCAACGCTTTCCATTAAGCGAACGGCATCCGCCATTTCGTCTTTTATCTCACCATCCAAATCTGCCCAAGCTTCTTTCTGGCATTCGCGCACATATTTCTTCGCAGTAGCCTCAAGCTCATCAATTTCCTCGTTGGTGATGATAGCCGACTCTACCATCCATTTACGCATTTGTAAGAGGCAATCGTGTTCCTCTTCCCAGGCAAGCCGTTCTTTAGATTTATAGCGCTCATGGGACCCTGAAGTAGAGTGTCCCTGTGGCTGCGTCATCTCGGTAACGTGTATCATTACCGGTACATGCTCTTCACGACAAATTTTTATCGCACGCTCATAGGTTTCGCAAAGGGCAACGTAGTCCCAACCCTTTACTTTAAATATCTCATATCCTTTACCCTTGGCATCCCGCTGAAAGCCTTTAAGTACTTCTGATATATCTGATTTGGTAGTTTGCAACTGGGCCGGAACTGATATTGCGTAAGCATCATCCCATATTGAGATAGCCATTGGTACCTGCAATACGCCGGCAGCATTGAAAGATTCGAAAAACAGACCTTCGGAAGTGGAGCCATTACCGATGGTTCCAAACGCTACCTCGTTTCCATTTACAGAAAAGTTACTCAGGTATTCAAGTTCTTTGTTCTGGCGGTATAACTTAGATGCATAAGCCAATCCCAGCAAGCGGGGCATGTGCCCTCCTGTTGTAGAAAGGTCTGATGCTGTGTTCTTTGTTTGTGCCTGATTAGTAAAGTTGCCGTTCTCGTCTACATAACGGGTAGCATAATGGCAGTTCATTTGCCTGCCGCCCGACGCAGGGTCTTTAGTGATATCAGGATTTGCGTATAACTGTGCAAAAAACTCTTTAAGGTTGCTCATGCCCGTAGCGAACATGAAGGTTTGATCGCGGTAATAACCAGCGCGCCAATCTCCCGTACGAAAAACTTTCGCCATAGCTAATTGAGCAACTTCTTTACCGTCGCCAAATATGCCAAACTTAGCTTTACCCGTAAGTACTTCTCGCCTGCCCAGCAAACTTGCCTGGCGGCTTTCGTAACCTATACGATAATCGCTTATCACAATTTTCCTGAAATCGTCAAAACTGAGTTCGCCGGCTTTCAGATCATTGCCTTGTTGTAATACAGTTTCGGGCATACAATATTTCGTTTAAGCGGTAAAAGTATAAAATTCTGTTTTGTTTTTTGTAGGCTGTTAGTAAAACATCTCCTTACCACATTAGTTTTGTTATTACTTTAAACCTTTTATATTTGTAGTAATCAAATAGGTAATTATGAAAAAGATAATGATGATCTGCGCAGTGTTTTTAGGCATTGCCTTTACTGCAAATACTGCCATGGCGCAAAGTGACAACAAAGCCGAATTTAAGTTTAACGAGGAAAAACATGATTTTGGCAAAATACCACAAGGTGTGCCTGTTACTACCGTTTTTGAATTCACCAACGTTGGCCAGGAGCCTTTGATTTTGTCGGAAGTAAGGCCAACATGCGGTTGTACAATTGCCGATTACACTAAAACGCCGGTTCTTAAAGGTGCAAAAGGAACAATCAAGATTACCTATAATGCAGTTGCACTTTCTGGCTTCAATAAAACCATTGTAGTTACTTCAAATGCTAAAACACCTACGAAATACCTGAATATTACAGGTGAGGTAATAGCAAAACCTGCAGCAAGCAGCAAATAAGTATTTCAATCCCAAAAAAATCTAAAGGCATCGACACTCGATGCCTTTTTTGTTTATAACGTTTTTTACTCCGGTTAGATTATCTCACCCCTATCTAAGTGAAATTTAAAGGGGTTAAATATTTTGCTAATTTTGCACATGCCAAAAATTTCGCAAAAAGGGCAACGCATGCCCGCATCGCCTATACGTAAGCTAACACCTTTTGCAGATAAAGCTAAGCTGGAAGGCAAAAAGGTTTATCATTTAAATATTGGTCAGCCTGATATAGAAACACCGGAAGGCATGCTGAATGCCATTAAGAATATCGACTTCAAGGTTTGGGCCTATACCGCTTCTGAGGGCACATTGAGCTATCGTAAAAAGCTTGTAGAGTACTACAACAAATTAGGTTATAACATAACGCCTGAAAATATAATTGTAACGACAGGAGGATCTGAAGCAATCACTATTGCAATGATGAGCTGCCTTGATGAAGGTGATGAGGTAATTATTCCGGAACCTTTTTACGCGAACTACAATGGTTTTGCTAACCAGACAGATGTTGTGGTAAAACCAATATTATCTTACATCGAAAATGGTTTCGCGTTGCCGCCTATAAGCGAATTTGAGAAGCTAATAACACCAAAAACTAAAGCTATCATAATTTGCAATCCCAATAACCCGACAGGCTATTTATACTCCAAAGAAGAGCTTGAGGCATTAAAGGAACTTGCTTTGAAGTACGACCTTTATATATTCTCAGACGAAGCCTATCGCGAGTTTTGTTATGATGGACGCACATTCATCTCTCCTATGCACCTGGACGGCATTGATGAAAACGTAATTGTTATGGACACTGTCAGCAAACGTTACAGTGCATGCGGTGCTCGGCTTGGATGCTTAATTACCAAAAACAGAGCGGTAATTGCAGCTGGTTTAAAGTTTGCACAAGCAAGATTATCACCAGGCATGGTGGAACAAATAGCCGGAGAGGCTGCGGTTGATACACCCGATGAATACTTTAACGCCGTTAATACCGAATACACCAAGCGTCGCGATACGCTCGTATCTGCCCTTAACAAGATTGAAGGTGTTTACTGCCCGAATCCCGGTGGAGCATTTTATGTAGTGGCAAAATTCCCGATAGATAATGCTGATAAGTTTTGCCAGTGGATGCTGGAAAGCTTCAGTTATGAGAACCAAACTGTAATGATGGCCCCGGCTACCGGCTTTTACAGCACGCCAGGCGCCGGCACAAACGAGGTTCGTATGGCGTATGTGCTTAATAACGACGATCTAAATAAAGCAATGGCCTGCCTTGCAGAAGGATTAAAAGCTTACCCGGGAAGAATTTAGCAACTTCAGTTATAAGCCAAATTGAAATTTGTTCTTGCTGAGAGTAAATGTTTATGAAGTTTAGCGAGACCGTTGAAGCAAATAGAGGTAATATCAGTTGGATGAATAATCTCCGGTTGATTGCAATATTAGCTGTAGTTGCTTTGCACACGGCTTCGCCACTATTATTCGCCTACAATTCAGTTAGCGTTTCAGATTGGATTGCGGGCGACCTTTATAACGCACTTACCCGCTTCGCGGTTCCTGTGTTTGTGATGATAACGGGGGCTCTACTCCTTGGTCGCGAATATGACCTGTTTGTTTTTTTACGAAAACGTTTAGGCAGGTTGATCCTGCCTTTTCTATTTTGGAGCTTAGTATATATCACTTATCGCTACTACAACGAAGAATTCGTTTTCACCGGTAAAATTTGGACAGATGTACGTTTTGTTCTGCACCAGTTAAAAACAGGTAGTTATTACCACATGTGGTACATATACCAACTTATTGGTTTGTACTTATTCATCCCTGTGCTAAGTAAATTCGTGCGCAATGCAACAGAAAAAGAGCTACTTTACTTTTTAGCAGTGTGGTTTTTCGCAATGCTTTTTAGTCGTCCTTACCTGAGCTCATTAGAGACCGCTGTAGATCTGCATAACTTCAGCGGTTACATCGGCTATATGGTGTTGGGTTATTACGTATCTAACAAAAAGGTCAGGCTTTACGGCATCGAACTTATCGCTGCATTACTTTTCATTTGTTTAGCCACTATTATAGCTGCTGGAACATATTATCGTCAGGTTAAGTTTCATGAACTAAGCACCTACTTTTATGAACCACTTGGCCCTTTTGTGATATTGCTTTCTGCAAGTGCATTGATTAAAGCTAAAAACACGGTTGTCAAGATAGCGCAACCCATACAAGTGTTTTTAGATAATGCAAGCAAAAGCACTTTAGGCATCTACTTTTGTCACCCTTTGGTTCTCAATTTTTTTGAATTAAACAGAATTACTTACGCAGCCTTTAATTCTATTGTAAGCATCCCTACCATTGCCCTGGCATGCTTTCTAATTTCATGGCTATTAATATGGGTGATGCGTAAAATACCGCTATTAAAATATCTTGTGGAATAGTTTAACTGCACCCTTGTCAGGTTATGCTTTGGTAAGGATTTTGCTTTGTTATAGAAGGTGCATTATACAAGGGCTTTGCCAATTAAATCGTATATTTGCATTATTATCCGCTCACTGCAGCAATAAAAGCAGGCTCAACAAATGGGGTCGACCGGAATTGACAGGATGGAGATGAATAAGTAAGCATGCAGCGCGTTGGGTGAATTAGCGCTCTAATCTGAACACTCAAACACACAAACGGCGAAAATAACTACGCCTTAGCTGCCTAATTTAGAATTAGCATAGCTTTTGTCCCGCCGGTTTTCGGTTCCATTGAGCCGGCATCAGGGGCATCGACAAACGGAACTGGCTCGCTTAGGGTGTGATAAGCAGGCGAGATAAAGCACCTACGGAAGACGGTACAGGCAAGCAACTGGCCTTCCCCTTCCCGACAATTTAACAGAAGCTAAGCATGTAGAAAGCTTACTTTATACCATGTTTGGACGAGGGTTCGAATCCCTCCGGCTCCACTTTTACAGCCTCAAAACAGGCCAAAACGCTATAAAACCCGGTTTTATAGCGTTTTTTTTGAATTCCAGTCTGAAAGAATTCATTTAAATGCATGTTTCGGGAAACCTAATCGAGACCTGTTTGCACTTTTGTAACTTAGGTCTCGCAAAAATCCACAACAGGGATCATCGATTTGCCATAGAGTACGTCACCAGACGCAAAAGTAATACTAATCAAAGCTTCTGAGATGCTGGCAACTTGTTGATTATGCTAAAATTGACGCAAATCTGAAACAATTGTTTCAGATTTGCTTACCTTTGTTATGTTATGGCCAGGAATGTAGAATTTGACGAATCACTTGCGATCCAGAAAGCAATGGAAGTTTTCTGGAAGAAAGGCTATAATGCTACATCACTTCGCGACCTCACTGATGCCATGCAGATCAATAGTAGCAGCTTGTATAATACTATTGGCGATAAGCAAGAACTTTTCGTGCGTTGTGTACAGCACTATACCGACCTCAGGAAACAAGATTGGGACAAGCGCTTAGCAAGCAAAAGATCACCATTAGCTGTACTAACAGATTACATCCACGAAGCAGTTAATATCATTATTAATGGTGAAGACAGTTGTATGGCTGTTAAGAGTGCATTCGAGGTAGCCACGAATGACGAACGGGTTAAGCAAATACTGGCAGCAGATGACCAGCGTTCTTACCAGTTCTTACATGATCTTATTAAAAAGGCCATGGAGGAACGCGAAATCCGCGATGATGAAGATCCGGCTTTATTAGCCGACTATTTCAATAGCACCTGGACAGGCTGGTATGAATCTTACATTTTGCACAAAGACCCGGTCAAGATTAAACGCATGGCTGAATATTTTATTAAACAATTAACTAAATAATTTTTTTATCGAATTCTGAAACATTTGTTTCAGAATATTAATCATTAAAACCATGGAATTGAAAGATATCAAAGGGAAAAGGGCACTGGTTACCGGTGGTACAAAAGGTATCGGCAAAGCAATTGCCGACGAGCTAGCAGAAGCAGGCGCAACTGTTATTGTCAGCGCCAGGACAAAGCCTGAGAATACGGCTCACCACTTTATTGCGGCTGACCTGACCGATGCCGGCCAGACGGCGACGCTTGCCCAGAAGATAGAGGATGCTTTTGGCGGCATTGACATATTGATCAACAACGTTGGCGGGCTAACAACACCTGGCGGCGGGCATAGTACATTGACCGATGCGCACTGGCAGCAGGAATTGGACTTGAACCTGATCTCAGCTATTAGGCTTGACAGGATTTTGCTGCCGCAAATGATCAAACAAAAAAGCGGAGTAATCATCCATATCTCTTCAGTTGCAGGTAAACAGGCATTGTGGAACCTGAACCTGGCTTATGCTGTTTCAAAGGCAGCGTTGAACAGTTACAGCAAAGCACTAGCTACCGAACTGGCCGACAAAGGTGTACGTGTATTAACAGTTTCACCGGGCGCTACCAGAACAGAACCGATGGTCAAATTTTTAAATGACTACGCAACTTCAGCAGGCATTACGCCAGAGGAAGGCATGAAACAACTAATGGCACAAACCGGTGGAATACCCATGGGCCGCATGGCCGAGCCGGAAGAAGTTGCACACCTTGTACACTTTTTGGTATCACCCTCTGCTGCATACCTTACAGGTACTATCTATGCAATTGACGGTGGATCGTTGCCTACAGTGGGATAATATCACTGAACGCCAATTTACAAATGGCCCAAATGGCCTACGAATTGTAACAAAAGGTCCGGTAGTGATTATCGGACCTTTGTACTATAATTGCTTCTAGTCTAGGCTTCGAAGGATGCCTACAACTCTTCCTGCATTTAGGGTAAATATATCAAGCGGTCTACACGCGTATGTACGGTCTCTACAAACGGCCTTTACACTTCGTTGTACTTCCTAAGCAGGGCAATGGTTTTCATAAGCTGGCATAGGCAGCTCCTGATGCATTGTTGATATAAATCAGCTACTTAACTGCGCAAATACGCCGCCTTAAACTCTTCTGCAAAGTTTTCCAGTTTAATCCGCCCGGTAACTTTTGCTCCGCTTGCAAAAAAGTCCCTGGTGATTATACCGGCCCTTACACCTTGTCCCATTTCAACAATAAGGCCGACCAGCTCCTCGGGTAATCCTCCTGCAAGCATGCCCTTTTTTAATTGTTCATCAGGGATATTTGTCCAAACCAATTCTGGCTTACCGATAGCTTGACCCAATACTGCTGCTAATTTTGCTCCTGTAGATATATTACTTACAACGTATCGTACTTCAAAGCCGTTTCCTTTGGCTTGTAATTCTTGCGCTAGAGCCGTGGATAGATCCCCTGGATGTGTAAGCGCCAACCGGTCGTCACCGTTATAATTATTGCCGAATATGCCTTTGCTTTTGATCAGAGGTATATCTCTCAAAAAATTGATATAGAAGAATCCGGACCTTAAAACAGTAACATTTACACCATCTAAGCCTTGCAATATACGCTCAACCCGATGTACACCTTGTATTGGGCCCGTACCTTGACTAGCGTCTGCACCAATGCTGCTCAGCATTACTACGCGTTTTACACCTGCAGCCTTAATAGCATTCGCATAAGCGTGTCCGGCTTTAGCAATGTTCTCTATCATGTTACCCGGCCCCATTGATGGCGGCATCATGGTATACACGGCGTCTGCACCTTTGAAAGCTTCAGTCAAAAATACCTCGTCACTTATAGAGCCAACTGCAGCCTTTGCACCTAAAGCCTCAATTTCTTCTTTACGGTCATTGTTGGTGCTGATCACGGTTACGTGGTGACCGGCTGCTATCAATTTTTTAACTAATGGTTTGGCTACATTTCCTAATGAGCCTGTTGTTGTAATTTTCATGTTGTATGTTTTTTCAGTAGTTGATAATCAGTTTAATTCTGGATAATCTGTGTAGCCTTCTTCACCGGGAGTGTAAAGTGTATTATAATCCAGCTGGTTTAGGGGGGCGTTTTTTTCAATCCTCCTCATAAAATCAGGATTAGCTAAAAAGCTTCTGCCAAAAGCAACAAGATCCGCGGACCCATCCTGTAATTTGGCCTCAGAGGTTTCTGCCGTAAATCCATTGCAATAGATGATTGTATTGGCGAAGGACTTGCGAATATCCTGATGCGTTTTTTCGGGAATGCCCGGATTGTTTGAAATATGCAGGTATGCAATACCCAACTGGTTTACTTGTAGGGCAAGGTGAATGTAGGTTTCATGAACCTCAGCATCTTCGTAGGCGGGCATATCGTTAGAAGTTAGAAAAGGTGATATGCGTAGGCCAACCTTATCTGCTCCTATGGAAGCTGCTATTTTTTGTACAATTTCCAGTATCAACCTGCTACGGTTCTCTATGGATCCGCCATAATTATCTGTACGGTTATTTATGTGCGGATTTAAGGATTGCTCGAGCAGATATCCGTGTGCTCCGTGCAATTCAACACCGTCAAAGCCAGCGGCAATAGCATTTTCGGCTGCCTTGATATGATCTTGTACGATACGAGCTATGCCACTCTCATCTAAGGCTTTTGGAGCTGAGTATTCAAACATGCCGGCATCTGTATAAATTTCGCCAGTTGCTTTAATGGCTGACATTCCTACAACGTGGTGGCCCTCCGGCAAGTTAGAGCTGTGCGCTATTCTGCCGGTATGCATCAGTTGCAGAAATATCCTGGAACCTCCATCATGAACAGCATCGGTTACCAGTTTCCAACCTTCTATCTGGGCATCTGTAAAAATACCCGGAATGCGAGGATAGCCTAAACCTTCTGGACTGGGTGAAGTACCTTCGGTAATGATCATTCCGGCACCTGAACGCTGCTTGTAGTAGGTGGCCATCATAGCATTAGGCACATTGCCAATGGCACGGCTTCTGGTCATGGGAGCCATCACTACATGGTTCTTCAACTGAAGAAAAGCTTTATTATAAGGCTCAAATAATTTTTTCATTTTGCTTTTGTTTTTATTTACAAAGCAAAATTGCACCTTACACTAAGCTGATAATAGCTGAATAGGGTTTAAAATCAGTCCGATGCGACAAATAGATTTAAGTTTGCGACGAAAACCGCTTAGGGGTAAAGCCATAATGTTTTTGGAACAGCCTGCTAAAGTGACTAAGGTTTGTAAAACCCAGCTCATAGCCAACTTCAGCAACCGACCGTTTACCTTGCTTTAAAAGAAAAGCAGCTTCCTCCATCCGGGCGCGTTGATAGTAATTGTAAATAGTATCGCCAAAGGCCTGCTTAAAGAGTTGTTTAAGCTTGGTTTCGCTCATGGTGGCAATTTGTGCCAGTTCGGCCAGGACCGGAGGAGTGCCTAAGTCACTGATAACTTCGTTACGGATATGCAGAAGCCTCGCCACATCCGAACTGTTGATACTCTGGTGCGGTAAACTTTCGCGTTTGGACAGCTTATGAAAAAGCAGGTAAAGCAGCTCCTGTACTTTAATTTGCATGTAGAACTGGCTTAACCCGTCACTCATATCTACTGCACTTAAATTTTTGAGCAGCAACTTAGCCTCTGCCGTCATGTTCTCGAAAAAAAGGAATGTACTACCTGGGCTGGTTATTGTTTCAAGCGTAGAGTTAAGTTTATTAAGAGCCAGCAGGTTTTTAAGATAAGCTGGCATGATGGCAATTACCGCATACCGTATGATATGCCCAGCTGGGAAACGTATAGTCGAGTTCAGGTTGTTAGAGGTAACTTGGATGGCGGAGTCATCCCGTTCGGAAAACTGGATATCTGGGTTATTGTCAAACGCGATACCGAGCGTTTGCTCATTACTGTAAAAAAAGATTGTAATTAGTTCATTGCCCAAGCCGGAGGTGTTGCGTTTAATAATCAGGTCCTCTTTTAGCACATAATGGTGCATAGTGATCTTGAATTCTGCACTAAACGACAACTTTCGAATATATCCAGTACCAATGTTGTCGGGAATGACCAGCAAATCATTATCTATATTCGCCCCGATATGCCTGGCAAAATAGGTCATGAAATCAAACCCGGGTGTTGAGTTAAAACTGAAGATCATTAACTGATGACGTGCTGATCACCAAAACTAAGCATATTAAATATCTCTCACATGCACTTTGATTTGGAATTTAAAATCGACAAATAAAAAACCCCAAGCTACTTACCGCCTGAGGTCTTTACGGGTATTTAAAGGTTAGTTAAGGGAGATTCCTCTAATATCCCTTATAACGGGAACCATGTTAAGTGCCTCGCGGATTAGTTTAATTTTCCCGTTTTCTGCAACTACACGGCCCATATAGTGTTGAGCATATTCTTTTCCGTTGGAAGCAATTGTAGCGGTAGCTTCGTATTCACCAAAAGCCTGGTCAGGAGTGTCTATATGAATTTGGATGTTTTTAAACTTGAAGCCTGGGAAGGTTTTTGGCAAGTTGCTTAAAAAGTTGTACAATGTTTCGCGTCCTTCCCAACGCGTTGATATGCCTAGGCTTGCCAGGTAAGGTAATTCAAATACAGCATCATCGGCGAACAGTTCAATCTGAAAATCCGGATTCCCTATATTTTCTAAATAATCCAGTAATAATTCTTTTGCGGTTTTCATGACTTTATTTTTATGTTTTTATGTTATTGTTAACTCCACAAAATTGGCATGTTTGACTAACCCGCACATTGACGTATCATAAGAAATAAGTTGATTTATATCAACTAGTATGACATCCAATGCTGAAAATCCACCGCTGTTGAAAAACAAAGCCTAACTAGCTATAATAGCTAATTAGGCTTAAGTAGGGATATAATATTATCGACTCTGGTTTCCTAAAAACGTAGTTTATCTCCAGCCACCGCCAAGATTGCGGTAAATGGTGTTTACAGCAGTAAACTGCGCTTTTTTAGTTTCCACTAGTTCTAGTTTTGTCGCGAGCGCATCCCTTTGGGTCATCAATACCTCAAAGTAATCTGCCCGGGCAGATTTAAACAGCGCGTTAGAAATGTCTACTGATTTTGTAAGTGCATCGGCTTCTTTTGTCTTTAAGCTATAGCGTTTCTGCAAATTATCGATAGCGTAAAGTTGCGTGTTTACTTCAATGTAGGCGTTTAAAATTGTTTTTTGATAGTTATACATGGCCTGCAGCTGACGTGCGTTAGCACTGTTGAACTCAGCTTTTATACCAGCCCTGTTTACAAGAGGCGCGGCAATATCTCCGGCTATAGAGTAGAGCAGCGATCCCGGGTACTTAAACAGGTAACTTGGCTTAAACGCCTGAAATCCCAACGCAGCCGAAATACTGAATGAGGGGTAAAACTCTGCCCGTGCAACCTTTACATCCAGCTTAGCGGCTATTAGGTCAAGCTCTGCCCTTTTAACATCTGGCCTGTTCGCCAGCAACTGCGACGGAATACCTGTGTAGACGGCTGCGGGTGTAAGGGTTAAGAAATTGCTTGTGTCTCGTTTTATTTCCTGCGGATAACGCCCGAGTAACAAGTTAAGATCATTTTCTGTCTCCCTTATTTTCTGCAGTGTTTCAAATTCAAGTCCCTGTGAACTTAATACTTCTGCCTGAAACTTCTGCACAGCCAATTCGGTAACCCTGGCCGCATCCTTTTGCACTTTTACAATCTCGAGTGCATTCTTTTGTAACTGGATGCTCTGCCTTACAATTGCAAGCTGGCAATCTAACGATTGCAGTTCGTAATAAGCGTTGGCAATCTCGCTGATCAAATTAGTAACTACAAAATTTCTTCCTTCTACCGAGGACAGGTACCGGGTTACAGCTGCTTTTTTCGCATTGTGCAGCTTTTTCCAGATATCAATTTCCCAATTCGCGTAAGCGGCTACCGTATAGTCAGCTAACGGGTCGGGCACTTCCTGACCTGGTGTAATATCCGTAGATGCATCGCCTGCTCCCTGGCTGGTATAACGCCCAGTTTTCTCCAGCCCTGCCCCTGCCCTCAAACCAACTGTTGGTGATAGCTGGCCTTGCCGTATTCCAATATCATTTCGGGCAATTTGAATCTCCTGCAGTGTAGTCATCAACTCTTGGTTATTCTTTAATGCAGTATCTATCAGGCTTACCAAGTTAGCATCTGTAAAAAAATTGCGCCACTGCATGGCGGCGATATTGGTGGTGTCGGCACTATTGCCGTACATTCCCGGCAGAGGCTTGTTTTCACCTACCTGCGTAATTGCAGGCACTTTGCAGCTGGCAATTCCAAGGCAAACCGCCAGTACAACAATACCTTTATATTTATTTAGATTATACATGATTATTGTCTATTTCTTCGGTAAACGGATTTTCATCTTCATACTTAGCAAGCCTGCTTTTTTCTGCTATGGTGCCGAATATGTAGTACAAACCCGGTATAACAAATACGCCGCAAATGGTACCCAAAAGCATACCGCCTGCAGCTGCTGTACCAATGGTTCTGTTTCCTACCTTACCAGGTCCGGAAGCAATTACCAGTGGGATTAAGCCGGCAATAAATGCGAAAGATGTCATCAGAATTGGGCGGAACCTGGCTTTGGAGCCCTCCATTGCTGCCTCTAATACAGACCTACCTGCAGCATGGCGCTGTACAGCAAATTCTACTATCAATACAGCATTTTTACCTAACAGACCAATGAGCATTACCATGGCCACCTGCGCATATATGTTGTTTTCCAGCCCGGTTAGTTTAAGCAACAGAAAGGCGCCGAAAATACCCGCGGGTAAAGAGATGATTACCGATAGCGGAAGAATAAAGCTTTCGTATTGCGCGGCAAGAATGAGATAAACAAAGCCCAAACAAATTAAAAATATGTACACCGCCTGGTTACCCTGGGCAACCTCATCCGCAGAGATACCAGCCCAACCAATACCGAAGCCGCGTGGCAGAGTTTTCTCTGCTACTTCCTGTATAACTTTTATTGCTGTTCCGCTACTGTATCCGGGTGCGGCAGAACCGCTAATCTCGGATGAGTTATACATGTTATGTCTTGTAATTTCCGAGAGGCCATAAACTTTCTCCAACTTCATGAAATCAGAGTAAGGCACCATTTCATCACGGTTGTTCTTAACATACAACTTCAGGATATCGTCTGGCTGTGCACGGTACTCGGGACCTGATTGCACAATTACTTTATAATTGATACCAAATTTTATGAAACTGATCTCGTAATTACTACCCACCAGTGTAGAAAGGGTATTCATTGCATTATCAACGGTTACTCCTTTTTGTAAGGCCAGATCATTATCGATCTTTAACATGTACTGCGGGAAACTGGCGCTATAAAAGCTAAATACCGACGAAAGCTCCTTGCGTTTGCTCAGCTCTTTTACAAAGTCGTTGTTTACAGTTTCCATCAGCTTGTAATCACCCGACCCAGCTTTATCAAGTAAACGCAACTCGAAACCACCCGCAGCACCATAACCCGGTACAGCAGGCGGCTGAAAGAACTCTATGTTTGCCCCTGGTATATCTTTGGACTTCTCCTCCAATTCGTTTATGATCTCCTGTACGGAGTGCTTGCGTTGATCCCAATCTTTCAAGTTAATTAAACACGTACCCGAGTTAGACCCGGTACCTTCTGTAAGTATCTCATAACCTGCTAATGCAGATACAGACTGCACACCATCAACCGTTTCAGCAACTTTTTGCAATTTTAATGCAATGTCATTGGTTCGTTCCAGTGAAGAGCCGGGCGGCGTTTGGATGATGGCATAAAACATCCCCTGGTCTTCATTCGGGATAAAACCTGTCGGAACTGTATTGTTTAACAAATAAATGCCCGCACAAAAAACAATAAGGCTAACAAAAGTCACCGATCTGCGGCTTACAATACGCCCTAACAGACTTTGATATTTATCCTGAGTTTTGTTGAATCTGTTATTGAAGCCATCTAAAAACATGTTTACGGGCGTCTTTTTTCTTGGCTTGCCGTGATTGTTCTTCAGGATCATGGCGCATAAAGCAGGTGTTAACGTGAGCGCTACAATACCTGATAATACAATGGCTGTCGCCATGGTAATGGAGAACTGCCGGTAGAAAATACCTACCGGACCAGACATGAACGCTACAGGCACAAATACCGCTGCCATCAAAAATGTGATGGCTATAATAGCCCCGGCTATCTCATGCATTGCTTTTTTGGTTGCATTTAATGGCGAAAGATGCTCCTCTTCCATTTTAGCGTGCACGGCTTCAATCACCACGATGGCGTCATCCACAACCACACCAATGGCCAAAACCAATGCAAAAAGGGTAATTAGGTTGAGTGTAATACCGAAGAACTGCATGAAGACAAACGTCCCGATAAGTGACACAGGAACGGCCATGGCCGGAATTATAGTGGAGCGCCAGTCGCCCAAGAACAGGAATACTACAAGCCCCACCAATATAAAAGCTTCCACCAGGGTGTGAATTACCTTCTCTATCGAGGCATCCAAAAATTTCGAAACGTCATAGCTGATCTCGTAATCTACACCTTTCGGGAAAGATGTTTTTTTGATCTCCTCCATTTTAGCCTTAACGTCTTTAATAACCTGGCTGGCATTGCTTCCGTAAGACTGTTTTAGTACAATAGCTGCTGATGACCTGCCATTCAGGTTAGAATAGATATCGTACATGGAGCTGCCAAATTCAATATCAGCTACATCTTTCAATCGCAGTATCTCGCCGTTAGCATTAGCCCTTAAGCCAACATTTTCGTATTGTTCCTTAGTAGTAAACCTACCGGAATACTTCAGAACGTACTCAAAAGTTTGTGACTTTTTGCCCGAGCTTTCACCGGTTTTACCTGGCGAAGCCTCTAAACTTTGTGCTGCCAGCGCCTCCATCACTTCGTCTGCCGAAATTTTGTAAGCCAGCATACGGTCGGGCTTTAGCCATATTCTCATGGCGTAATCCCTGTTACCCAAAATATCTGCAAAGCCTACACCGTTGACCCTTTTTAATTCAGACAGGATATTAATCTCTGAGAAGTTGTATAAGAACTTCTGATCCATGGACTTATCCTTACTGTAAAGGTTAACATACATCAGCATGTTAGATTCTTCCCGGGTGATCTTCACACCCTCGCGCACTACCAATGGTGGCAGTTTGTTTACGACAGATGCTACACGGTTTTGCACGTTTAGTGCTGCCTGATTAGGGTCGGTGCCAAGGTTGAATATGATTTGTACAGATGCCTCGCCGTCGTTACCAGCATCTGACGTCATGTACTTCATACCCGGCACACCGTTCAGAGCTCTTTCCAGCGGAATAACTACAGATTTGATCATCAGTTCTCCGTTTGCACCAGGGTAATCGGCCGTTACATTCACCTTTGGCGGAGAAATGGATGGGAACTGCGTTACCGGCAACGTTGTGATAGCAAGCACCCCTAAAAAGACGATCATGAGCGATATTACTATCGACAGAACCGGCCTTTGAATAAATTTATTAAACATTTAATTACTTGATTAAGAATTGAGTGTGATTATTCCGCTTTTAATTTCAATTGAGAGATAACCTCTTCAGGCTTCTGGAATTTGTACTTAATTATATCATTATCACGCACCTTTTGCACGCCGTCAAGCAGAATTTTGTCACGAGCAGATATTCCGCTTTGAACAACATACAAGTCAGGCATACGGGCACCTATCTCAATATTGGTTGATCTAACCACGTTTTTATCATCAATTACAAACACGTAAGTTTTATCCTGCACTTCATAAGTGGCTTTCTGTGGAATAACCAAGGCATTTTTAAAAGGAACCGTCATTAATACTTTACCGGTTTCGCCATTCCTAAGCAGTTTTTCAGGGTTGTTGAACCTCGCCCTAAAAGCTATGTTTCCCGTTTCGCTGTTGAATTCACTTTCTACGGTCTCAACATCGCCTTTGTATTTAAATGGCTGGCCATTTGCGAGCAGCAAGTCTACTTTGCGTTCGCCCCTGTCTTTAACATCTGTTTGATAGTTCAAATATTCAGGCTCTGACACATTAAAATACGCAAACATCTGATTGTTGTCTGACAGGCTTGTCAGCAGTGCACCCTCATCCACAAGGCTGCCAAGCTTTAAAGGAATACGATCAATAATTCCGTCAAAGGGTGCTTTAATCTCCGTGAATGCAAGGTGCATTTTAGCGAGTGCACGTTCTGCCTTGGCTTGGTCAAGTTTAGCCTGACCTAACAGGTACTCATTTTTTGATACGATATTTTTGTCCGCCAGCGTTTTGGTGTTCTGTAATTCAATTTCAGCAGAACGTGTCTCGGCTTCAGCTTTCTGTAATTCGGCCTCGAAAGCTTGTGGCATTATCCTAAAAAGCGGCTGACCTGCTTTAACAAACTGACCTTCATCCACATAGATTTTTTGAAGGTATCCTTTCTCCTGTGCCCGTACTTCAATGTTACGCACAGATTTTATCTGCGATACATACTCCTTGGTGTAGGATGTATCAATTTTTAAAGGGCTAGTTGCAGTGTAAGTTGCAGTTTCTTCCGTTTTTTCTTCCTTGTTCGAGTTACAGCTTGTGTTATATAAAAGAGCACACAGCGCAATGAACATCACATTCCTATTCATGGTATATTAAAAAATTAATTTTGATGGCTGGCAACAAAGCGGTTGTAGAAGTTAAAAGGCATCAGCTGCGTAATACACAGCAGCAACAGAATAACCGGTTTGATATCTAGAAAATGTCGCTTTTACACACGAAACGGTACAAATTACATTGTACCTCGTGCGAAATCTGATGCGCGGGAATGCTTCAGATTCTTAAAACCCGTTGGGTTATATACCTGTCTGTGAAGGTAATTAACGATCCGGAATAGCTAAACTGTTTGTTATCTGGGTCTTGATAAAATCCTGAGAAAAGCTGTAAATAGTATTGAACTATTGGCGATTTTACCAATAATACATACCTCCTGGCAGATACAGTATCGTTATCGTCATCGTCTAAAACGACAACAAGATCATCCTGATCACTCTCGATACCCGACTGAATATGAGCATCTTGCTGACTGTCGCCACTGAAAAGAGGATGGATTACCAGGCGGCTATTTTTAGCCCCGCCGGTATGATCATGAGCCTTTGTAATAAGGTGGCACAGTGACAATAAAAGGATGAAAACGAACCTCATGTATCTTCCGCAAAAATAACACGATTAATCGTTCCTTAAAATAAATTGAGATGTTTTATTTGGATGCTCATCATGTTTACCGGACAGTGACAAACTAGTGTCAGCAGATTACCCAGAAAAAATGCCGTTATTGCGGTAATCAGAAATTATAAAATCAGCGCCAACAACCGCCTTTTTCATGAGCAAAAATCTGCAAAAACCACATTTTTTTATTTCCTAAATCCGTCTGGAAAACACATTAAAGATTCAGTTCGCTAAAATTTGCAAAACACTCGTTTTTTACGGCTTTTGACAACCAGAAAACTTTCCTGACTTTCTGGGATGAACAGGTGTTAGTGGCCGGTGTCTGTACCGTTATGCTGACTGTTCTTTTGATCGGCGCGAAGGTTGCTTTCGTTGGCAGATGTGCTTACCTTCTTCTTACGGGTACCGGCCTGTTTGGTGTGCGGTGGAGGAGGTTGCATGGTCTTGGTGTCTTTGCTATCTTTCATAACCGTACTATTAAGTTGAACCGAACTTTATGGATGATAAGTTTGCTGATGGTCATAAGCGGCAGGCCGGGCACCATTGTTTTTTCCCTCGGGTGTTTCCAGCGCGGCATGGGGTTGGTTACTTTCCTTAAAAGTATTTACCCCGTTGTTGATATCTTCCTGGCTTAAACTATCCTTGTCGGCGCCACTCTCCTGCTCTTCACCTGCGAGTAGCGGCTCGTCACTTTCTGTTTGTTTGTTCTTTATCATTATCTATTCTTGCGTACTATATATAAGCTAATCAACTCCAATTAAGTTTTCAACTTGTGAGGTTTTTTCCTGATTATCTACTCGAAAAAAAACAGACAAAAAAAAGAGCCCTTGTAAAAAGACTCTTCATGTTTTCATAAGTATATATGTAGATCAGGCAATGAAGCCTGTAAATTGCGATGTCTGAGTTCCTGAAGCAGCAGCTACCAAGCGCTCGTGAATTGTTTTTAAAGTGATCCTTTGTTTTGTAAACAGATCTACAATAGCGTTGGTGGTGGTTTTAACTGGTGTACCAGCGTTTAAGTGTACTACTTTCATATTGGGTTTATAACCAAAGCTGTGCCAAAACATCCAACAGCACTCCAAAATTTTATAATTTCCTGTATTACAGCAATTTTAGTTTGGTAGATTTACTCAAAACGTGTAGTGTTCAAACTTCCGTACAGTTTACCGACCTACCTTACACTCACCAACTGTATTGTGTTGTATTTCTTCTTTTGTTTTTAAATACATTACCTATCTTTATAAAAACCAGACACTTACCATATAATGAAACTAAACCTAATCCTCACCGGCCTGGCACTTGCCGCCTGCAGTACAATTACAATGGCACAACAGGAAAACCCTGATACTGCCGTGTTCCGTCGTATCCGCAACGCAGAGATGAACAGCTCACAAATACCGCAAATTGCACATTACCTTACTGATGTATCCGGCCCGAGGCTAACCAACTCGCCCGGCTATAAACGCGCCGCCGATTGGGCAGTAGCTACCATGAAAAAATGGGGATTGGCCAACACCACGCTGGAGCCCTGGGGCGAGTTTGGCAAGCAGTGGGAGATTAACGACTTCAGCATCAGCATGACTGCGCCTTACTCAGCACAACTCCGCGCTTACCCCGTTCCATGGAGTGCAAATACAAATGGTATGCAGCGCGGCAGTGTGGTAATACTAACGCCTCAGCAATCTATAGATACCACCTATCTTGCCGGGCACGCTGCAGAATTTAAAGGTAAAATCCTTTTGATAACCGGCGGCCCTTACAATGGAGAGGGAAATTTTAAACCAACAGCTACCCGGCTAGCAGACACCTCCCTGGCTAATCTTAAAGATTCTTACCTCGTAAGCCGGAAAGAAATTGAAGGCGCTTTCAACTACATGGCCATGTTCCGTAAAATAGACCTGATACTTAAAAAAGCAGGTGTACTTACGCTTATCTCCGGCGGCAGAAGAAATGTCAATGGTACCGTGTTTGTTCAATCGCAGTACGGCCACAAGATTACCGACCCTGAAACCATTCCGCAGGTAGACATTTCCCTTGAGGATGCACAAAAGATAAAGCGGCTCATAGCATCAGGACAAAAAGTAGAGATAGCCATAAACCTGCAAGGCACTACATCTACCAGCGACACCAAAGGTTATAACGTTATTGGTGAGATACCGGGCACCGACCCTAAATTAAAAGCAGAAGTGGTAATGCTTGGCGGCCACCTCGATTCGTGGTCCGGCGCTACAGGCGCTACCGACAATGCCGCGGGATGCATAGTAATGCTGGAGGCCGCGCGCCTGCTGGATTCGCTGGGCATTAAACCAAAACGTACCATCCGTATTGCGCTGTGGGGCGGGGAGGAACAAGGGCTGTATGGCTCTTACAACTATGTTAAAAACCACTTTATAGATGCGCCCACCTTTACCCCAAAGCCTGAGCAGGGCAAAGTATCCGCATACTTTAACCTGGATAACGGTACGGGTAAAATAAGGGGTATTTACGCGCAGGGAAATACTGCTGCCGCCGCAATTTTTAAAGAGTGGTTTAAGCCATTTCATGATCTCGGCGCTACAACAGTAACGATGAGCAACACAGGATCTACCGATCATCAGAGTTTTGATTGGGCCGGAATACCGGGCTTCCAGTTTGTACAGGACGAGCTGGATTATGAAACCCGCACCCATCATAGCAACCTGGACGATTATGACCACCTGAGCATGCCCGACCTTAAACAGGCAGCCATTATTGTAGCATCGTTTGTTTATCAAACCAGCATGCGCCCTACTATGCTGCCACGTAAACCGCTAAAGAAAGAAATTTTTGTGTTTGACGGCTTGTAAGCGCACCGAGGTCAAAAACAAGAGGGCTGCCGAAATGGGCAGCCCTCTTGTAAGTTAGTAAACGTTATGATGTGTATAGGATGTCCATCCCAGGAAGCCTACATCGCCGCCCGGTAAACCGTATGGCGGACTAATATTCCGTATAAAGCTTGTTTCGGTAGTGTGGTAGCGGCGGTCGGCAATCTCTATACCCGGCCATATCGGGCTCGACGGCGAACCGTTAACGTTGCAACCCGGCGATACCGTTCCCTTGATCAGTTTGTACTGATAATTGTAGCCGGCCAGCAAACGGCTGTTTGATGCCGTGTAAACCGAAATATCGTTAAACTGCATGGCAGCCAGGTTAGCCGCGTAAGTAATGCCGGTAAGCGAATATTGAAAGTGCGTATAATCGCTGTGGCCACATATCTCTCCGTTCATAGATCCGTCTGTTGCTATAATCTCCGGTATAACTGTTTTAATCAGCGCTAAGCCATTATTATAAACCGTCTGGCTATCCTCAAAAATACCGATGGCCATTTTAGCATACCCCTGAGACACCACCCAGTTGTTATGGTAGTTTGGGGTGTTGTTGATATAGTTATCCTTAAGCTTGTTCAAAAAGCTTTTAAACTGGTTATCCTCAGCGGTTGTCCACCCGCCGGTTTGGCCGTTGGGCAGTTTAAAATGCTTAATAATTTCTGCAGCGGCGGCAAAGGTAGGCGCTGCCCAGGCAGCTTCAAGCGCGCCCTGGTTTGGGTTAGGGTTACTGCCGGTAACCACAATCCCCTGGAAAACGTTGGCCCAGCCATCTAAAATTTGTTTAACGGTAACCGCATAGTTGTTATCGCCGGTTTTTGCCCAGCGCAGTGCAAGCGCGTACGACAGCAGGGCATCGCCTTTAAAGTTAGTTTCGTCTGTAGTGCCCGCGCTTGATGCTACCGATATAGTTGCCTTATAACCATTGCTGGGGCTATGGCTGTTGCAATAATCAAGCACTTTCTGGTAAGCGGCCAGGCGTTCGGCATTATTGGCGTTGGCCTCGCTGGCAATCTGTGTGAGGCTGGCCTGCGTGTTCAGGATACCCGGGTGCACAAATGTAGTGGCCAGTGCAGCAGCGGGCTGCGCCGTAACAGCAAGTTTGTCGGGTTTAATGTTGTTGGATACCGCTTCGCTTTTGGTACACTGTACCATTGCGGCGGCAACTGCAATGCCCATAAGCGAGCATAGCAAAAGCTTTAGTTTTTTTGTGTTCATAAAATAGGTGTTATTGGTTTAAATGCAGCAGGCACAGGTAAATTGGCAACACCATATGCAAGCCGTACAATACAAAGCTTGGAAGAAAAACCAGCAGTTTGCAAACGGCTAAATGCGTTGATACGCCTGCTGCGCAAGGCAAAACAGATGATTGAGATCGGCCTAAAAGCCAACTACATCGTTATAGCAAATTTTCGAAATATTTTGGCTGATACGTTTGGAGCGCAAGTGTTTGTAACACTTAAATTGTGCAATGCACGCTGGTTAATTTAAGGGCAACAAGTACACAATGGTTCGCTCCAGTTGCATACTTGGCAGCCGGAGAACTGCATGCACCGGCATAGGATCAGTGCGAGTCATATAATAACTAACTTATATCTTCTTGCGAAAATTATAGCGATCGCAGACGAAAGTATAAATGGCAGGTAAATCGAAATGAGTAAATTAGGCTTGGTATGGAGGTCAAGAACCACTTGATAAAGGCTGGATTTGCTTTCTTTAAGAACATAAATAGCTACAGGGATGGCAATGTATATTAATAAATGTACTACCACCAGATGCCATGTTTTGGCTAGCGGCCTGTTAATGATAATAGCTATAAGATAGAATGTAATTGGTAATAATAACAAAAAGACAGATGCTCTCACAAGCGTTGAAATAACAATAACTACGGATGGATTGCCTGTGAACAGATTTATAAATAAATTTATCAAACCATCCAGCAAACAAAAATATAGCGCATACAAAAATTTATTAATCATTAGCTACTATCACTTAATTTTTCATACAGCTATTCGCTTGATTGAACCAGTTCCTATATAATTGTCCTTGTTCCACTTAGTGCCTGTTTATTAGCTCCTAGAGCGCCACCCGCCGCTGTTCTTTAAACAAAAAATAGTTGTTGTCACGTCGCAAATGGAGAACATTAACAATCAATGCGGCCGCATCTACAACTTACAAATTCCCCTTCTAAAATATCTCCAGGAATAATGCCGTCCAGTTCAATAACGAATTCTCCAACACGTACTAAATCCTTCTGTCTATCTATAACTAATCCGGTTAATTCATATTCAAAAAAACCATCTAACTTTTTAATTGAATATACATACGTATTGGCCCTATAAATTTTATCCGAATGCAATGCCGTCAGTTCGTGGATGTCGACCTCTATCTTTTCAAATTTAAACGGGTGCTTAAATACTATCAACTCGAATAAACCGTCAGAAATCGTCACACATGCTTCAGAAGCATAATCGTCCATAAATTCAATACGTTTTATAAAAACCATGCTATTTGATTTAAAAATAAATGGGAACCTTCCGCCGGTGAAATTCTCCGGTGCGAGAGTGGTGATGGCGTAGTTGTGCCTAAATTAGCGATATACTCTATCAATTATTAACGCGGCTAGCAACAATATACCCAAGCCTACCAAAAAGTACTTGTATTCATAATAAGATAGTCTGCGATGTTCTTTAAATGAGAGGAGCGGCTTTCCTTTTAATTTGTTTTGAATCAATAAGAAAAGGTAAATCAGCACCAGCCCAATGTCTCTTAATAGCCGCCCGAAGTACAAGCTCATCTCATTAATACGTTTTAGTTATTCTTGATTACCACTCTAGCGCAAGTATTCAGCACAGCAAGCGGCTGTGTACTTGTGCCTTCTTCTTTATTAAATATTTACCTCGAACTAAAAACAGCCTACTACTCTCCTAATATCTTCTTAAAAAACAGCGTTACTTCATCCGCCATAATGCCATGGTCTTCTACACTGGGGTGGCCTCCGCAGCCGCGGCCTTCCATTGGCGGGAAAAAGAAAGTTTCCACTGGCTTGTCTGACGGGTAATCGGCATCAATTTTCTTTTTTACGGCAGCAAGGCAGCTTTCCAGCGTTTTGGCATCTGCACCTTTAACCATAGGGCTGCTCAGTAATGCTATGCGGGCTTTAGGGTACTTGGTTTTAACCAGGTGCACAAATTTAACGTAAGCCGCTGTGAAAGCTTCCGGGTCAAAAGGCTTGCGTGGCGATTTACCGTCACCCCTGCTAAAGTCGTTTGTGCCCAGGGCTATGCTCACTACCTTAGGGCTGTAAGTATTAAAATCCCACTTTACCGTACTATTTACCTGGAAATCCGCTTTCTCATAAACTTGTGGCATGGTTGGGCTAAGCGTGTTCCAGTTACGGTACATGCCTATACCACTAACGCTGCTCAGCATAAAGTTTGCACCCAGCGCCCGTGCAACCCGCGGACCATAAGCCATATAGGCGTTGTGCTGATCCTGGTAGTCGCCCGTGCCGCATGCGTATTCCGACGCATCTGAGGCGGCACCACAGGTAATACTGTTACCGATAAACTCTATCAGCGGTGCATTTGACACCTTTAATGGCTTTATCTTTTCTGCAACTACCTTGCTAACAATTATGGCACCTGTATGCGCCTCGGTAGCCTTGTATATCCACATCTCGTGTTTGCCACTAGTCGGAGCGGTAATGATCAGCGGATCGGTTGAACTACCATCCACCCGGATACGCTTCTGGTACACGCCATCTAGTTCGTACTGGAGGTAACCATGTCCGTTTTCGTCGTTAAGGGAAACATACAAAGCGCACTTATTACCCTCAAAACTGAAACCGAAATGCACAGCGGAACTAATGAGCTCCAGCTGCTTTTTATCGTTGTAGTGATATCGGCCATAAGGGTTCAACTTTTTAGCGTAAAGCGTGTCTGCAGGAGCGTTTGCAAACGCAGCAGTACAGAGGCAAACAGCGACTAGTGATAGATATAAGTTTCTGAAGTTCATGGAGCGTGGTTAAGCTGGTTCATACAATAATAACAAACCTGTTCAACATGCTGCATTTTTGCTTTGCAGTAATTATAAATTGATAAAATAATACAAGCCGCTCACACCGTCAGTCTGAGCTTGTCGAAGACCTATACGCCTCGCTAATGGTTCGACAGGCTCACTAAGACAAGGTGGTAAACGATGCTGGCTACAGGACGAACATAATGTCTAACTATCGGTCGGAACAAAAGCTCTACATCTTTTGAATTGAGGCTAATTGCTGGAAATAGTTAGACGACCTCCTGACAATTTGATGGTAAACAATTTATAATACACACGGTTATACCTGTGGTTACCAAACACAAATCCTGTGCAAAAAAGCATTCACAAATATCTGTTTTCGGGCGTTCTCCTGTTGTCGGTTATAGCTGGCGCCAGGACTGTAAAGGCACAAGTGGCCCCGCCTATCGATTCCCTCAAGGCTGATTCTTTACGCAATCACAAGAAGGTGTACCCGCCCAATCCGGGGCTTGCCTCGCAATATGACATTGGCGACCTTGCGCGTGACCTGCTGCATCCAAATAAACAGCCTGATACTACCAAAAAGCCGTCCGGTATAACGGTGATTCCCAATATTGCATCAAACCCCAGTATAGGTTTTCAGTTGGGTATAAAAGCAGTTGCCGGAAGGGTGTTAGGTACCGATCCAAGCACGTTGTTGTCGGTAGCAGCAACATCCGCATCTATCACCACCAAAAACATCATCTATTTTTACGTAACGCACAACGTGTTCACCAACGGCAACAAATGGAACCTGCAAGGCAGCCTGGTGGCAGCAAAAACCGTTACGCCGGACTTTGGTATCGGCATTGGTCGGGGCAACTTCAGCAGCCCGGAAGCTATCGCGCTAACCAATCCTGACCGTAAGGGATATGCGCTTAATGCATTGTATTTCCGCTTTAGCGAAAAGGTTTATAAGGAAGTAGCCGAACACCTGTTTGTTGGGGGTGGCTTATCTTTTGAACTGCGCCGTAACATTGAAGATAAACGATCTGAACCTACCGCGCTTACACCATATTATGTTTACAGTGATCAGCACGGTTTTAATAGAAACGGTTACAGTGCCAACGGGATGCTGTTCAACGTACAATATACCACCCGTGATAACCAGAACCGTGCCTATAAGGGCATTTATGCTGATGCGGGCATCCGTTTGAATGAAACTTTTTTGGGCAGTAGTAAAAATGCAGCACAATTAACAGTGGACCTAAGAAAGTATATCAGCTTATCCCATTCGCACCCGGAGCATGTTATTGCTTTCTGGGCTTGGGGTTCGTACCTGCTTAGCGGCGACCTGCCTTTACTTGAGCTACCCGGCTCCGGCAAGGACCCCAACTTCAGGAGCGCCAGGGGTTATACTGTTGGCTACTTTAAAGGCACCAAGTACTTTGATGGCGAGGTGGAGTACCGTTTCCCTATCACCAGGAACAAGTTCCTGAGCGGTGTTACCTTCTTCAGCATGCAAACCGCTGCCGATAACCTTGGAACCAATTTGTTTGAAGTATGGCAGCCTGGCGGCGGTGCAGGTTTGCGCGTGCTGTTTAATAAGGCTACCCGCACCAACTTATGCCTGGATTATGCGTGGGGTAAGTACGGTTCCAGAGGGTTTTTCCTTGGGTTGAACGAGGCATTCTAACGTCACCCTGTTAACGTTTTACAATAAACTGTCAAATTAAAAGCGGGAGTGTGTTAGGTTTGCATGTTAAATTAGCATCAACTACACATCATGCCTGAGTTAAGCAAGCCGGCTACTTCAAGCCGAAAGATCAACAAAATAGAAATTGCAATGCTGACCATTGTTTTTGCACTGGTAATAGCAGGAATTGTGATTTGCTTTGTAAACAAGCAGTGGTTTGAGGATGTATATACCAGCGAAGACGGCTTTATAGAGAACTTTACCGTTTTCCCATTATCCGTAGCTGTAGTCACTGCTATAGTTTACCTGGTTAAGCTGGCAAGCAAACGCAGCTGGATGTTTATCCTGTGTATGAGCGTGGCTGCGCTGTTCGGCTTTTTTGTAGCAGGCGAAGAAATAAGCTGGGGTCAGCGAATATTTCATGTGGAATCATCTGAGTTTTTTTTGGAGAACAATGCACAGCATGAAACCAACCTGCATAACATGGTTGTAGATGGCGAAAAGGTGAACAAGATTGTTTTTACCTGGTTGCTTGGTTTAACAGTGGCTTTATACCTTTTCCTGCTACCATGGCTTTACGCTAAAAAGCCAGGCGTTAAGCGTTTTATAGATTGGGCAGGTATCCCTGTGCCACACCGTGTACAGATCATTGCCGCTATTGCGCTGTTCGTTTGCATTGGTATTATCCCAAGCTCTAAAAACTCCGAGCTGCTGGAGTTAGGCATTTCATCCATCTTCCTGCTTATACTACTTTACCCGCAAAATGTAGCTGTGTTCCGCACAGATAAAGCATAACTCACTATAAATTATACTTTATAGTGATTCCTATAAACAAAAAACGCCCCGCAAATTGCGGGGCGTTTTTACGCTAAATTGTATTATTATAATTAAACAACTTTTACATTCACTGCGTTTAAACCTTTGCGGCCGTTCTCCACGTCAAATTCAACGCTATCGTTTTCGCGGATCTGATCGATTAAGCCTGTAGAATGAACAAATACTTCCTGGCCACCTTCTGAAGGGATAATAAAGCCAAAACCCTTTGTTTCATTGAAAAATTTTACTGTTCCTTTTTGCATTGTATATTTTATTAAAGTGCGCAAGGTAGGCATAATAATCGGCAATGGTATAATTTAAAAGCAATAGTTGCTTTGTAGCTGGTGTACAGGCAAGCTATAGGGCCACTCTATTGCTCGTTACTGCTTAGTACAACTCCTGTGGTGTTCAGGAATATCTTGCGGACATTTTCCGGCTGCGATACTTTCCAGATAGCGCGACGTACCGCAAACAACCGGCTTTTTGCTATCCAGGTAAACCCAACAGTGTCGCCCTGGTTGCCGCCATATATCAAGTAATTCTCTTTGCTCTCGCCTATGTAAAAGGCAACGTGGCCGCCGCCGGGGCGTATAAACACCAGTGTATCGCCCAGCATGGCTTTGTCATCATCAACATGTTTGCCCCATTTGGCCCATGCCAATGCCGAAAGCAGCTGCGTGTTGTACGGGAAGCCTGCACGCTGGGCACAAATGCCCATAAAAAGGCCGCACCACGGTACGCTGTCGTCGGTATACCAGCCGGCCACGCCAACTTCTTTAGCCCATTTCATAATGTCGGGATTACTACCGGTGCCTTTGTGCTCCAGTAAACCATAATGGGTTAGCGCTTCTTTCAGCATTTTGGGGCCGGGTTCTTTAGCAACCCAGGCATAAGGTTCAGGGATGGTTTTCATTGCTATAAATATTTACATAAATATAGCTAATATTTTTAGCAATACAAGAGTGTTTACACCAAAAATGTTCAGTAAAAACACGGTTGTTGTAGCAAAAGCAACTTTTAGGCTACGATAGACAAACGGCGACCGTGAAGGGTATCTTCAGAGTCTTTAACTATTCCGCGGATCTTTTCGTCCAGCTCGTTAATAGTAACTTCCATCATGTCAAGATAATTAAACTCAACCTCCTCCATTTTCAAAAGGTCCATAATGCCTAATAAAGATGCTACAGGGCGGCGTAGCTCGTGCGACTGCATAATAGCAATACGCTGCAATGCTTCGTTCTGTACGTTTATATAAGCTTCCTGATGTTTACGGTGCGTTATGTCGGTAGAGTTCAGGGCCACTCCTATTACTTCGCCATCTGTATCGCGCACCGGAATAAAGGTGGTAACTTTCCAGCACTCGTTAGCTGTACCGGATGAAAGCAACCATTCGCGCTTAATAGATCGACCAGAAAGTGCTATGGTGTAGTATTTTTTAAATTGGGAAAGTATATTACGATCGGTGTAGGCCAGCAAATTGTCACCCGTGGCCAGCTTATGCTGGTGATGTGTACGCACAAATAAAGCTGCAGCACGATTGAACGCCAAAATCTCAAAATTTCGCCCTGCCAAAATATGATCATCTACCGAGCTGTCGAATATTGCTTTCAGCTTTATCTCCGACTCGCGATGGGCAGCAGCCATCTCCTGTTCCCGGCGATATTGTACATCAAGTGAACCCAAGCTCCAGTGTAATTCCATTAGGTTTACCACTTGTTTGGCCAATATCTTTATAGAGGTTAACTGGTGCTGGGTAAGCTGCCTCGGCTCCATATCCACTACACAAAGGCTGCCCAAGGCATATCCATCTTTAGTTATCAATGGTGCACCGGCATAAAAACGCACGTTTGGCTCACCGGTAACTAAAGGGTTTGTGTTAAAAGTGATATCCAGCAACATGTCAGGTATTACCAGCACTTCTTCCTGCTCAATTGTGTAATTGCAAAACGATACACCACGGTCGGTACATTCCAGATCGGTGCCTTTAGCTGCCTTAAACCACTGGGTGTCCTTGTCAAGAAGCGTGACCAAAGCAACGGGCGTTTCACAAATTTCCGCGACCAGATTCACCAGGTCATTTAAATCCTTGGCGATACCATCATCCGGACTCATGAATCTGCTGACAGCCGTTAGGCGTTCCTCCTCGGTATATTTCATTGCAGCATTATACAAATAAATGTTTAAACAGTTTGTGGTAAATGCAAATTTAACCACCACTTTAACCTCACTTTAATTACAAGGCAATTGCCTTAAGCTTAAGTATTTGCATCAGCATCTATAGGTATATATCAGGGGTTTATATACGTAGAAAAATACCAACAAAAAAGCCCCTGGGCTTTTGCCATGGGGCTTACCAAATCATTAATAACACGCATACCCACCACCAAGCGCAGCTATTAATATTTGGCCATATTGTATCATATAAAATGTAAAAGTCGTAAGCTATTTGATATACGACGATTACAATTGCGTGGTTTTGGCTATAAAGGTTATTTTTACCACTGATGAAAGCATTTATTTTTGACCTTAACGGTACCATGGTAAACGATATGCCTTACCACGCCAAAGCATGGACACGGCTATTGAACGAAGAATTACACGCGGGCTTTAGCGAAGACCAGATAAAAGCAAATATATACGGCAAAAACCCTGAAGTACTGGCAAGGCTTTTTGGAGAAGGCAAGTTTAGCCATGATGAGGCAGAAAAGTACTCCAATGACAAAGAGGAACAATACCGGTTGGAATATAAGGGCCATATGGAATTACTCCCCGGCCTGAAGGAATTTTTAGAGGACGCTTACCAGGCAGGCATACCTATGGCAATAGGATCTGCCGCTATAACAGCTAATATTGATTTTGTGTTGGATAATCTTAACATACGGCATTACTTTAAAGCAATTGTTAGCGCTGATGATGTTACCCACAGCAAACCAGATCCGGAGACCTTTATAAAACCGGCAAAAATGATGGGTGTAGCTCCGGAGGATTGTGTTGTGTTTGAAGACGTACCTAAAGGTGCCGAAGCTGCAAAGAATGCAGGAATGAGAGCCTGTATACTTACAACTACGCATGATCCGGAAGACTTTGAAGACCGGGAAAACATCCTGGGCTTCGCAGCAGATTTTAACGACCTTAAAATAAAACAACTGATACAAACCTAAAACCACATTGAAAAAGTACCTAAACCTTACCGCCTTTATTTTAACTACAGCCGCAGTTTCATCCTGTAGCAAGAGCTATTACGCACCCGGGCTTTACCATAACGATGTACAATTCATGATTAAACCGCATTCGAAAGATTCGGTAAAAACAAGGGTTTACGCATCCGGTGTTTACCTGGCTCAAAATGGCGCTGGCAGTCAGGGCGGTTCTCAAAGCGGATTGCTTAATGTTTACCGATCCCACACGCTACGTCATTTCAACCTCAGTTACGGTGCACTGGGCTATACCGGCGTATACAGCCGCACCAAAACAGAAGATAATGGCACTATCAGTCCGCTTGTAAATAAATCTTTTTACGGGTATGGCTTAAACGGATCAGGGTCATTTTACCTCAGTACAAGAAAGACGGATTTCCGGATAATAGGAATTGACCTGACCTATTCGCATGAAAGCGGTAGTTTTCTAGCGTTTAGAAAAGCGCAGGTAGGCCAGCCTAATGTATCCAGTGCAGCGCAGTCAGGCATGTTTAGTTACGGCATCTTCACAGAGGTTATCATAAAGCCTGATGCAAACACCAATTTCGGCTTCAAACTGTTTTTAAACCAAACGCCAGGCAATATAACCCGCGACCTAAACCGTGTGGACGAGGATTTACACGTGCATACAGAGAGCAGCGCTATGTTGGGCATAACGTCTTTTGTAGGTTACAAGCACTTCAACTTTCACACTACTATGGCTTCCGGATCAACCGTTGGAGATATAAGCGGGGCAGTACAGTTTGGCCTAGCCTATAAATTTTAAGCGTAAACGGATGGCGCCCTTTCGCGCAGGTTGTAGTTTGATGCCATCACCTCGCCGTAAGCACCTGCTGTACGCACGGCTATCAGGTCACCACGTTGAGATACCGGAAGCTCCACATCTTTACGGAAACAGTCTGTGCTTTCGCAAATGGGGCCGACCACGTCGTAATGAAGGTGTGAGTTAGTCTCCTGATCTTCGGCTCCTGTTGTACGACTTAGGTTCTCTATTTGATGGTACGCCTGGTAAAGCATCGGGCGGATCAGTTCGGTCATGCCGGCATCCAGCACCAGGAAGTTCTTCTTCTGCCCCATTTTAACGTACAGCACGCGTGATATCAGTGAAGCACATTGTGCTACCATTGCCCGGCCAAGCTCAAAATGAACTTCCTGGCCAGGTTTAACATTAAGGAACTTTTTAAAGACGGCAAAGTAACTCTCAAAGTCAGCTATGCCGTTGCTGTCCGGGTTGTGGTAATCAACGCCAAGGCCGCCGCCTGTATTTAAAACTTTTATCTGGAAGCCGTGATCTTCAAACCAGTCCTGCATTTCGTTTATGCGGATGCAAAGGCTTTTGTAAACCTCCATATCGGTTATCTGCGAACCTATATGAAAATGTATGCCAAGGAACTTAAGATTGGCGGATTTACGCAATGCAGCAACTACATCGTTCAACTGCCAGGTATTTACACCAAATTTGTTCTCGTCTAAACCTGTAGTTATAAAATGATGCGTATGGGCATCAACATTAGGGTTTATACGGATGGCTACACCCGCAACTTTACCCCTGGCTGCGGCTAGCTCATTTATAATCTCTAGTTCCTGTACAGATTCCACATTAAAACAGAAGATAGCTGCATCAAGCGCTTCGTTTATCTCCTTGTCAGATTTTCCCACACCTGCAAACACCACCTTGCTTTTATCAAAGCCATGTTCAATAGCGTAACGTACTTCGCCGCCGCTTACGCAATCGGCACCAAACCCATAAGATTGTATGGCATCAACCACTGCCGGGTTAAAGTTTGCCTTCATCGCATAATGCACATGAAAGCCGTATTTTGATGATGCATCGCGGCAGGCGTTCAGCGTGCTGCGCAGCACTTCTGTATCGTAGTAATAGAACGGTGTTTCCAGTTCTTTAAAGCGTTCTATGGTATCTTGTGTGAACATCTTTTCTCTTTGTTATCAACTTCGTCATTGCGGGGAACGAAGCAATCTCTTAGCTATAGGGTTATCGTTCCCTGATAAACATGCTAATCCAAGATTGCTTGTCATCTTTCGACAACGTGTTTGTGTTAGTGTGATGGTCTAAAACAACCTGTTATGCAAGCTCCTTAGTGCCTCCACCTTGTCTTCGGTTTTCACCAGCAGGCTCATGTTGTGGTCGCTGCCGCCGTAAGATATCATCCTGATTGGGATGTGCTTCAACGCTTCAAGAACACGGGCTGCGTAGCCATGCTTTTCCGCACCAAAATCACCTACAACGCATATAATAGTATGGTTCACATCAATTTCCACTGTTCCAAATGCAGCCAGCTCTTTGGTGATCTCGCCCAAGTAAGTGGTATCATCAATAGTTAATGATACCGCCACCTCAGATGTGGTGATCATATCTATACTGGTGCGGTAACGCTCAAATACTTCAAAAACCCGGCGTAAAAAGCCATGCGCCAGCAGCATGCGGCTGCTTTGTATTTTAATAGCAGTAATGTCGTCCTTAGCAGCTATTGACTTGATCCGGTCTTTCTCGCTATCGTTGGTAATTAGTGTACCAAGCGCCTGCGGGTCCATCGTGTTAAGCAACCTCACGGGAATCTTATATTTCTGCGCCGGGAACACACTTTGCGGGTGCAGTATTTTGGCGCCAAAGTAGGCCAGTTCAGCAGCCTCGTCAAAAGATAGCTGCGCTATTGGCGTGGTACCTTTAACAATGCGTGGATCGTTATTGTGCATACCGTCAATGTCGGTCCATATTTGCACTTCCTCGCTCTTGATGCCCGCACCTATTAATGATGCAGTATAATCGCTGCCACCGCGGCGCAGGTTATCTATCTCGCCAAAAGAATTACGACATATAAAGCCCTGTGTTATAAACAGGTTATTATCCGGGTGCTGCTCCAGCAATGGAGTTAATTCTGATGTGATGTGGTCAACAACAGGTTCGTTATCTTCATCTATTTTCATGAAGTCAAGCGCAGGCAACAGTACAGATGGCACGCCTATCTCCTTCAGGTATATATGATACAATGTGGTAGAAAGCAACTCGCCCTGAGCTAATATGATCTTATCTTCTATTGTAGTGAACAGATCATTAGCCAGGTTGTTAAGCAACCTGAAGTGGTAATCTATTACTTCTTTGCCCTGCTCGTAAAACTCAGGTTTCTCTAAGAGTTCGGTGATGAACACCTCGTACTTATCTTTAAGTATAGTGATCAGGTTAGCTGCCTTTTGCTTATCACCGCTTAGGTAAGCCTGGCCAATTTCTACCAGGCTATTAGTGGTTCCCGATACTGCGGATAGCACCACTATCTGGCGCTCTGCAGGATTAATGATATCCAGCAACTTTTTCATACGGGCGGGACTGCCGACCGATGTACCGCCAAATTTTAAAACTTTCATCTACTTGTGCTATTAACCAACCGCAGCTAACACGCTGCTGCAATTGAGGGGCTAAAAATAGGATTTTAAAGCAGTTCTATCTACAAGGTAGGAAAATATTTTGGAGGCTTCAGAACCCCTGCCCCCTCTCTCCGCTTTGCGGAAAGAGGGGGTGCTGTTAGCGGATCATATTTTATCTTCTAACCTTTTTCTCCTCACCCTCTTTACGCGCAGCGTAGAGAGGGTCGGCAAGCGGTAGCGACGCCGGGGTGAGTTGGTGAGTTCGTTCAAATTAAAATAACTGTTTAATCCCGTTTGTAATTTGTTAATTTTAGCTGCCAAGTAAACTATCAATGAAATACATTTTCCTGCTGATGTTTGTGCCCTTGTTTGCAATGGCGCAGCATAAGCCTACAAACCAAAATCTGTTTGATACCATAGCGTTCATACCGGAGCATACCGTGCAAAGGCTTGCCGAGTTTAAGAAACATCCTGTGACCACCGGCGGTATTATGTTCCTGGGGAACAGTATCACGGAAATGGGCAACTGGGCCGGCATCCTGAAAGACACCACGGTAGTAAACCGCGGCATTGGTGGTGATATCACTTATGGTTTACTAAAACGATTAGATGATGTTACCATTCGCAAGCCTAAAAAGATCTTCCTGCTTATTGGGATAAACGACATAGGCAAGGACATACCCGACTCGGTGATTGCTTACAATCACGCTATGATCGTGCGGGAAATACATGCTAAGAGCCCCGATACCAAGATTTATGTAGAGAGTATTTTACCGCTTAATCCAACAATGCCGCATTTTCCGCAGCATTACGACAAAGCCGAACATATCCCACGTATTAACAAAATGCTGCAGGCAAATGCCACGGCTTTAAACTACACCTACATAAATCTGTGGCCCATTTTTGCAGACAAGAGCGGGCTTTTAAAAGCGGAGCTTACCGCCGAGGGCCTGCATCTTAAACCTGCTGCTTATGAAATTTGGGTGGCTTATCTAAAAAAACTCAAGTACCTGTAAACTTGCTATGACTAAAACAAAAGTAGCCATTCTTGGCGCCGGCTTTATATCCGACATACATCTGGAATCATATCACCGCTTTATTCCCGAAGCTGAAGTAGTGGCTGTTTACGCCCGCAGTGCGGAAAAGGCCAGCGCATTTGCTGCAAAGTACCACATAGCGCAATCGTTCACCAGTGTTGATGAACTGCTTTCAAATACTGATTGCGATGTGGTGGATATATGCGTACCAAACTACCTGCATGCGGAATACTGCATTAAAGCAGCAAATGCAGGCAAGCACATTATCATAGAAAAGCCGCTGGCTGTAACGCTTGAAGAAGCAGATAAAATGATTGCCGCATGCAAAGCAAACAACGTTAAACTGATGTACGCAGAAGAGCTATGTTTTGCACCTAAATACGAGCGTGCCCGGCACCTGGTTAATGAAGGAGCCGTGGGCGAGGTATACATGCTAAAGCAGTCTGAAAAGCACAGCGGCCCTCATACAGATTGGTTCTATGACATTGATCTGGCTGGTGGAGGCGTATTAATGGACATGGGATGCCACGCGCTGGGCTGGTTCAGGTGGATGACCAATCATGCAATGCCTAAAAGCGTTTACGCAACCATGGCAACGGTGTTTCACAAAGGCCGCACCAAAGGCGAGGACAATGCCGTGGTTGTTGTAGAATTTGAGAACGGCGTAACCTGCATAGCAGAAAGCAGCTGGGCCAAGCACGGCGGCATGGATGACAAGTGTGAGGTATATGGTACCGGTGGAGTAATTTACGCCGACTTATTTCTGGGTAACTCGGCACTTACTTACAGCCGTGAGGGTTATGGCTATGCTATGGAAAAAGCCGACACTACCGCCGGGTGGACATTTACCATTTTTGAAGAAGTGTTTAACCAGGGTTATCCACACGAATTAAAGCACTTTATTGAATGCGTCCGCGAGGACAAAACCCCGCTGGTTACCGGTGAGGATGGTCGCGCCGTAATGGAAATGATCTACGCTGCTTACGCTTCTGCCGGGCTCGGCAAAAAAATCATGCTTCCTTATTCTGCCCAAGTGAAAAAACCGGTCGATCTTTGGTTAAACCCTACACAAGAATAACAATGAAAATAAAAATATACGACACTAACGACGAAATGTCTAAAGCAGCTGCCGACCTCGTGGTACAGCAACTACAAGAAAAGCCTGATTCCGTTATCTGTTTCCCATCCGGCGAATCGCCTACCGGCATGTTACGCTACCTGGTGCAATATGCTCATGAGGGCACTGCCGACCTGAGCCGCTGCTATATAGTAGGATTAGACGAATGGGTGGGCATGGATGAAAGCAACCACGGTAGCTGCAAGCATTACCTGCACACAAACTTCTTTAACCATCTGGACATTGATCCGGAGCGCGTGGTGATGTTCAACGCCAAGGCAGATGACTTGGAAGCCGAATGCGAGCGTATAAACAACTTTATCAGTAGTAAAGGCGGGTTGGATATTATGATGGTAGGTGTTGGTATGAACGGCCACCTCGGCTTAAACGAACCAGGAACTGACTGGGACCTGTATGCCCATGTGTCTGACCTGGATCCTATAACAGTGCAGGTAGGTCAGAAATACTTCCAGGAAGAAACAGCTTTAACAAAAGGCATTACACTTGGCTTAAAGCACTTGCAGGAAGCTAAACAACCTATATTAATAGCAGCAGGCACCAAAAAGGCCGGCATCATTGCCGACTCGCTACAAGGGCATATCAGCGTTGATGTTCCGGCTACTATTTTGCAAACGCTTCCGCATGCCCGCATCCTGCTGGACAAGTTTGCGGCTTCCGAACTGGAGCGCGCATCCTGATGAATCAGCAGTTGTCGCAGTTAATTACGGCGTTAAACAATGCGCCTGCACTTTTATCTGGTAAAAAGGTAGCTGCCGGGTTTGACGGATTTGTAGACTCCATTGTAAAGGTGGTCAACAACAAAACTATTGAAGGCATTACGGTGTTTTTCCAAACTATTAAAGAGTTTGGAAACTATATCTCGGCAAAGAGCGGTTCGGGCTTCAGCCTGGAAAGTGAGGAACTTGTACAGAAGCTTGGCGGTAACATGCCCATCATGAGTAATGCGCTGGGTGCCCTTGGCGCTAGCGTGAGCTGTGTAGGCGCTTTCGGTGTGCCTGCCTTAAGTCCCGCGTTTGCCGCCATGCATCCAGCCTGCAGTCTATACAGTTTTACCAACCCGGGGTTTACCACGGCAATGGAGTTTGCCGATGGCAAGATCATGCTCGCGCAGATGACCGACCTTAACCATGCCGACTGGAATACCATTGATAATGCAATCGGCCTAACCCAGTTAAAGGACATTTTTTTAAGCGCAGATTTAATATGCCTGGTAAACTGGAGCGAATTGGAACACTCCAATGCCATTTGGCAGGGTTTACTGAAAGATGTATTCTCAAATGCACCGCCCACTACCGATCCGAAGCAGTTCTTCTTCGACCTGTCCGATTGTTCTAAACGCAGTAGCGAAGCTATCACAACCGCACTAAAGCTTATAGCAGAGTTTGGCCGCTATGGCAAGGCAACCTTGAGCCTTAACCGCAATGAGGCAGGCATACTGTACAGGATCCTGGTTAATGAGCAAATCCCGCAGGATCTTGGACAGGTTGGTAAGGACTTGTTTAGTTTGCTTAAAGTATCTACCCTCATCATTCATACTTCCAAAATCTCCCTGGCTTGGGATGTAAATGGCAATTATGTTGATGTTCCGCAGTTTATTGACAATCCACTTATTTCTACGGGCGCCGGGGACAACTTCAACGCTGGTTATTGCCTCGGTAGCCTTTTAGGTTTAGATGCCGGTTTGGCGCTCATCCTCGCAAACAGCGTATCAAATTGTTACATAAATACCGGCGAAAGCCCTGCAATTAGTACGTTGGTTGGGTATTTATCTCAGAAAATATCAGCATCTTTATAATACCAATTATACTTCTTCATGTCTGTAAATACAACCCCGGGCGATACTGCGTCGCTCACGTTTGATGCCATTGTTATCGGTTCAGGAATAAGTGGCGGCTGGGCCGCTAAGGAGCTTTGCGAACAGGGCCTCAAGACCCTGGTGCTGGAACGCGGCCGCAACGTAGAACACATTAAGGACTACCCTACTGCTGCAACCCCGCCATGGGAATTCAGGTATCGTGGAAGTATTAACCGTGCACAGCAGGAAGAAAACCCGCTTATAACCAAGGCTGCGGGTTACGGCGACGACTGCGATCACTTTTTTGTAAAGGATGCAGATCACCCTTATGTACAGGAAAAACCTTTTGATTGGATCCGCGGATACCAGGTTGGTGGCAAATCGCTCACCTGGGGCCGCGCTACCCAACGCTGGAGCGAATTTGAATTTACCGCTCCTGAGCGCTTTGGTTATGGTATAGGCTGGCCAATTGGTTACAAAGACGTTGCACCCTGGTACTCCCATGTAGAAAAATTTATAGGCATCTGCGGTAACAAAGATGGCCTGGAGGCAATGCCCGATGGCGAATTCATGACACCGTTTGAGATGAATGCGCCCTTAAAACACATCCGTGAATCGCTTAAACAAAACTATACCGACCGGCACCTGGTACACGCCCGCTGGGCACACCTCACGGAACCAGGTGAAGTACACCTGCAGCAAGGGAGGGGCAAATGCCAGGCACGTAATATGTGCATGAGAGGCTGCCCATTCGGAGGATACTTTAGTTCGGTAAGTTCTACGCTTCCCTGGGCAAAAAAGACAGGCAACCTCACCATTCGCCCGCATTCTGTAGTACATTCCATCATTTACGACGAACAGTTGGGTAAAGCATCCGGCGTGCGGGTGATCGATGCTGAGACAAAGCAAGTAATAGAATACAAGGCACGTATCATCTTCCTCAATGCATCTGCACTAAACAGCAACCTTGTACTGCTTAATTCAAAATCAAAGCGTTTTCCTAATGGTTTAGGCAACGACAATGGTTTAATGGGTAAATACATCGCTTTTCATAATTATCGAGCCTCGGTAACGGCAGACCTGGACGGTTACCTGGACAGCTACTATTACGGCCGCAACCCTACGGATCTTATCCTGGTTAACTTCCGCAACCTGCACAAACAGGAAACTGATTTTAAGGGTGGTTACACCACTTTCATGAATGCGTATCGTGATCAACATTCTGAAAAAACCACAGAACAGATAGGCGCGAAATATAAGGACGAGCTTTGTGAGCCCGGCAGCTGGCATGTGTTTGCTTATTTACAGGGCGAAACCGTACCTAAAGAAAGCAACCATGTGCGCCTGAGCGATGACAAAAAAGATCAGTGGGGGATCCCGTTGTTGGTTACCTCCGTAGCGTATGATGACAACGACGACCGGATGATTGCAGACTTTCACACGCAAACGTCGCAGATGCTGGAAAAAGCCGGCTGCAAGAACATACAAACACACAACACCAAACAAGCACCCGGGCTGGACATCCACGAGATGGGCGGCGTGCGTATGGGTAAAGACCCAAAAACATCGTTACTAAATGAATGGAACCAGTTGCACCTCTGCAAAAACGTATTTGTTACGGATGGGGCCTGCATGGCCAGTACAGGCAATCAAAGTCCGTCTATATTGTATATGGCTTTAACCGCCCGGGCGGCAACCTATGCAGTTAACCAAATGAAAGAAGGTAAGCTTTAATATTTCTCAAACAGTAACTCTTGTCAATCATGAAAACCGTTCTTGTTACCATAATAGCCGCCATTGCAATGGCAGGTTGTAACTCATCGTCAAACACTAAATCTGTTCCGCAAGACAGTGTTAATACTGCCGCCGACACATCCTGGACAGTACTATTTGATGGTAAGACAACTAACGGCTGGCATACATACGGCAAAACAGAACCGGGTAAGGCCTGGAAAGCTGAAGATGGCATTTTACATCTTGATGCGCGGCAAAAAGCCGACTGGCAAACCAAGGATGGCGGTGACCTGCTTACGAACGACGAATTTGAGAACTATGAGTTTACTACAGAATGGAAGATATCCAAAGCAGGAAACAGCGGCATTATCTTTAACGTTAAGGAAGACCCGAAAAAGTACGAGTACTGCTGGTATACGGGAATAGAAACACAGGTGGTCGACAATCAGTTTAATGAAGACGGCCAGATACCAAAACACCGCACAGGTGAACTTTATGATCTCATCTCCATTTCAAAGGATGTAGCCAAGCCTTATGACCAATGGAACAAAACTACCATTATCCTGAAGGATGGCGTGGTTAATATTTTACTAAACAACGAGCAGGTACTTACTACAAAGCTTTGGACCGACGATTGGAAGAAGCTAGTTGCCTCAAGTAAATTTAAAGAGTGGCCAGACTTCGGAACGTTTCGCAAAGGCCATATTGCTCTTCAGGATCATGGCGCCGATGTTTGGTACCGGAATATCAAGATAAGAAAACTATAAGCAACAGACTTAGAAGAGTGTTTCCGTGGTGAAATTACGCTTGTAATTTCGATATTAGCCATTCCATGAAAACACTTTACCGCTTTGCCCTCCTATTTACTTTATTCTTATCGATGTTGCCTGCGGCTAAAGCAGCACAGCCGGTAAATTTACGCTGCGAGTACCTGGTAAATCCGCTGGGTATAGATGCAACACATCCGCGCTTCACCTGGATGCTGAACGATTCACGTCAGGGTGCTAAGCAAACTGCTTACAGACTGGTGGTGGGTACAGATTCTCTCGCAGTGTTATCAGGCAAAGGCAACAAGTGGACTACAGACAGAGTGCCATCGCCGGCAATTCTGATAAGCTATGAAGGTAGCGAGCTGCAACCTTACACAAAATATTATTGGAAGGTAGAAACATGGGATCAAAATGGTGTTAAAGCAACGCCATCTGCCATAGCCAGTTTTGAGACAGGCGTTATGCAGATGGACAACTGGAAGGGCACCTGGATAAGCGACGAGCAGGGCTATAATGTTAAGCCTGCGCCTTATTTCCGCACTACATTCGGCACCGGTAAAAAGGTAAAATCGGCAAGGGCATACATTGCTGCCGCAGGCTTGTTTGAGCTTTCTTTAAATGGGGAAAAGGTAGGTAACCACCGGTTAGACCCTATGTACACGAGGTTTGACAGACGCACGATCTATGTTACTTTCGACGTAACCAAACAAATATTAGCCGGAAAAAATGCAATCGGCGTACTCTTAGGCAACGGCTGGTACAACCACCAGAGTACCGCCGTATGGGACTTCCACTTAGCATCATGGCGCGCACGGCCTACGTTTTGCCTCGACCTGCGCATCACTTATGAAGATGGCACCATTGAAACCATAAGCAGTAACGAGCATTGGAAAACAGCACTGAGCCCAATAACACTCAACAGCATTTACACCGCTGAGCACTATGACGCACGACTGGAGCAAGCCGACTGGAACACCATCAATTTCGACGACACCAAGTGGAAGCCTGCTTTTGCGCGGCCAACGCCTTCGCAAAACATCGTGGCTCAGCAGGTGGTGCCTATACGCGCGGTAGAAACCATTTATTCAAAATCCGTAACAAAGCTGGATGACGGCAACTACGTATTTGATATCGGTCGGAACATCTCGGGGGTTAGCAAGATAACAGTTAAAGGGAAAGCAGGAACAATTATCCACCTTAAGCACGGCGAGCGCCTGTACAAGAACGGCCACGTCGATCTTTCAAACATTGATATTCACTACCGCCCGACCGACGACAAAGATCCGTTCCAGGTAGATGAGTTTATACTGAGCGGTAAGGGAGAAGAAAGCTTTATGCCGAGGTTCAATTACAAGGGCTTCCAATATGTAGAAGTTAGTAGCAGCGAACCTGTAGAGGTCACCAAAGAGAGCCTCACCGGTTACTTTATGCACAGTGATGTATCGCCAGTGGGCAACGTAAGTAGTGCAAACCCGATCATCGACAAAATATGGTATGCAACCAACAACAGCTATTTAAGTAACCTCTTCGGCTATCCTACTGATTGCCCGCAACGGGAGAAGAACGGCTGGACCGGCGACGCGCACATCGCTATAGAAACAGGTTTATACAGTTTTGACGCCATAACTGTATATGAAAAATGGATGGCCGACCACCGCGACGAGCAACAGCCCAACGGGGTATTACCATCTATAATTCCGACTGCTGGCTGGGGCTACGAATGGGGCAACGGACCTGACTGGACCAGCACTGTGGCACTTATCCCATGGAATATTTATATGTTCTATGGCGATACAAAGATCCTGGCCGACAACTACGACAATATCCGCAGGTATGTAAACCATATTAACGACCTATACCCTACCGGGCTTACCAGTTGGGGATTAGGTGACTGGGTTCCGGTAAAGTCTGTATCGCCCGTGGAGATGACCTCTACCGCTTATTACTACGCGGACGTAACCATACTTGCGCGCATTGCGAAACTGCTGGGCAAAACGGCAGATGCTGACAAATACAACCAGCTTGGCTTGAAAATTAAGACCGCTTTTAACAACAAGTACCTTAACCGGGAAACCGCTATGTACAACAAAGGCCTGCAAACCGAACTTAGTGTTCCGCTGTATTGGGGCCTGGTTCCCGACGATTTTAAAGCCCGTGTAGCAGACAACCTGGCTAAGCGGGTTGAAGCCGACAACTTCCATTTAGACGTGGGTATACTTGGAGGCAAAGCCATCCTGAATGCTTTAAGTGATAACGGCCATGCAGACGTAGCCTACAAAATAGCTTCACAGGAAACGTATCCATCATGGGGCTGGTGGATGGTGAACGGTGCTACTACGCTTTACGAGAACTGGAAGATAGATGCCAAGTCTGACATCTCTCTTAATCACATCATGTTTGGCGGTATTGGAGCCTGGTTGTATAAAGGCGTTGGCGGCATTATTCCGGATGAACGGCAACCCGGCTTTAAGAACGTGATATTACAGCCAAACTTTGTACCCGGCCTGGCACATTTCGAGGCGGAGCATACGGGGCCATACGGTAAAATCATGTCCTCCTGGAAACGCAATGCTAATGATGTTACCTACACCGTTACAGTTCCTGCAAACTCAACCGGCGAGGTGCGTTTCCCTGCAGGAACAAAAGGGTACCTGAACGGCAAGGCCGTTGCAAACATTTATCAAATAACAGCAGGTAATTACCAGTTTACCGTAAGATAAAAACATATACTTCACAAGCAGCAAAAAACGTTTTAGCTTTGTATTAACATGGAAACAAGGCACGAAATAGCAGGTCTGGACGACATTAGACTGCTGGTAGATACATTTTACCAGCGGATACAGGCGGACGAACTACTCGGCCCGATATTTAACGAGCGAATACAAGACCGATGGCCAATACACCTGGAGAAGATGTACCGATTTTGGCAAACCGTATTACTTGAAGAGTATACTTACGGCGGTCGCCCGTTTCCACCTCATGCTCAACTGCCGGTTGATCACGAACATTTTGCAACATGGCTGGCGTTGTTTACAGCTACTGTTGATGAGTTATTCACCGGCGCTAAAGCAGATGAAGCTAAGTGGCGCGCCGGGAAAATGGCGGAGATGTTTGAGCATAAGATTGCCTATATTAAACAAAACAAGTTCAATATTCAATAGGGTAACCAATCCAGTCATACCAATTGGTTAACGTAGAATCATACTTTATCATTTTGCCCACTACTTCGCTGGTAACTATTTTCCACTGTTTTAACTCGGGCACAAACTGCGGCAACTCCAACCCGGATTTCCGCGCCGACTGAGTGTAATAGATAAACTTTGCGGGATGATGCGGCGTGCAGGCATTAATAGTGCAGCCGAATTTATCTTGCATTAATACAGCCTTTGTTATACCGATACAATCGTCCAGGTGAATCAAGTTTACAGGAGCTAGCCCATTGGGAATATCTTTCTTTCCGGCAAAGAACCTGCCCGGATCACGTCCAGGACCAACTAGTCCACCAAATCTGATGATGGTAGTTTTAAACGTTTTATTATCAGTAAACAACTGCTCGGCCGCCAGCAGAATTACACCTGATGGTGTGTCAGGTTGAGGGTTGGACGTTTCGGTTACAGTATTACTCTGGTCGGCATACACCCCTGTCGAACTTATGAATATTACCTTTTTAACTTCATAGGATTCTGATGCCGCAATAACCTTTTGCAGCTTTGTAATATAGCCGTCACCTTCCCCCTTCCTGGTTTTAGGGGGGATAGAAATGATGAGGACATCGCAGCTGAAAAACTCACCCGGGAGTTCGGTATCTAACCCTGTATCTATCAGGAAGGCAGTTATGCCCGCTTCAGTAAGCGTTGCTACTTTGTCGGCAGAAGTGGTGGAACCCTTAACGGACATACCCTCCGAAATAAGTTGCTTTGCTAGCGCAAAGCCATACCACCCACAGCCCAGAATACTAATTGTCATGAGACGAAGATAATAAGCCTTTGGCAATGTTTCGGTGCTGATATAAGCGTTGGCATCAAATCAAACAATATTATATTTGCGCATGGATACACCGCAATCTTTACCTGTATTGAATGACACCGAGCTGCGCGTGATGGGCTCGCTGATGGAAAAAAGCAAAACCACGCCCGACTACTACCCCATGACGCTGAACAGCCTTACCGCGGCATGTAATCAAAAGTCGTCGCGTAAGCCGGTTGTTGAGTACAGCGAGAACGAGGTGACCATTGCGCTAGACACGCTGAAAAGAAAGGGACTGATTTCCACTGCAACGGGGGGCAGCAGCCGCGTCATAAAGTACAAGCACAACTTTGCTATTGTGTTCCCTGTTGTTCCGGCAGAAGTATCCATATTGTGCCTGCTGATATTGCGCGGACCATTAACGCCCGGCGAGATCAACTCTAATTCGGGACGTTTATATGAATTTGAAAACCTCGACGAAGTTCAGTCCATATTGGAAAAACTTGCCGGTGGTGATGTGCCTTATGTGGAGCAAATGCCAAAACGCCCCGGCCAAAAAGAAGTTAGATACCGGCATCTGCTGGGCGGCACCGTTCCGGCGGATGACGCGATAGATGAACCAGTTCGTCGTGGAAGTACTGATCTGGAAAGCCGCTTGAGCAAAGTGGAAAACGAATTGGCCGAGTTAAAGGAAGCTTTTGATAAGTTGATGAAAGAGCTAAGCTGAATTCAACTGGCTTAACTTTGTTCGTGCAGTTCATCACTGCCGATGCGTTTTTCTATTCGCCGGTCTGGTATAAACCAGATACAGGCAACCACTACGTATAGTGCAAAAGCAATCCACGATTGCCAAAAGGATACGGCTACAGATATCACATAAATAGCCACCGATACTTTTCCTTTAAAATCGTTACCCAAGGCACGAGCAAGCAGCGAATGCTCTCCGTGTCGCCTGATAAGCACCTGCACCAGTATACTGTAAGCGACCGCGCACATAATAAGCACAAAGCCATAGCAGATCACCGGCCATTGCGCAAAATGGTTCTCGCCCATCCAACCGGTAACAAAAGGGATAAGTGAAAGCCAGAACAGCAGGTTCAGATTTGCCCACATTACTGCACCATTAACAGATTTTACCGCCTGGAACATGTGGTGATGATTGTTCCAGTAGATGCCTACATATATAAAGCTTAGCAAATAACTTACAAAAACCGGCAGCAAAGGGCGCAGACCTTCTATAGTTGCATCATGCGGAACCTTCAGTTCAAGAACCATAATGGTGATAATAATCGCTATAACCCCATCGCTAAAAGCCTCTATGCGCCCTTTACCCATATTTTAATCTATCTCGCGGCAAATGCTTTATACCGTTCCATCGCCTCTAAAAAATAATAGTCGGCATAAGTTAGCGGTACATCTACCTCGGTACCGGCAGGAAAATGGCCTACACTGTGTTGTAGAATAAAGCCGCCGTTTGTACCTGGTTTTGCTTTGTATTGCGGTGAAGATAATGATTTAAGGACAATTTCAGCGGCATTGAAGTATTTCCTGCCATCTTGTTTATCGGTGTACCTGGCAAGTTCAAGCAGTGCCGAAGCCATTATAGCGCCGGCAGAAGCATCGCGAAGTGCATTTGGAATGTTGGTTGCGTTAAAGTCCCAATAGGGTATTTTATCGGCAGGCAGGTTTGGATTATTCAGGATGAACCCGGCGATCCTATTAGCTTCATCCAGATACTTTTTATCCTTCGTTTCGCGGTACATCACCGTAAAACCGTACAGGCCCCATGCCTGTCCCCTTGCCCATGCAGATTCATTTGCAAAGCCTTGTGCAGTTTTCTTCTCTTTTACAGCACCTGTTTGCGCATCGTAGTTGATAACATGATAAGAGCTGTAATCCGGGCGGTAGTGGTTCTTCATGGTGGTATTGGCATGAGTAACGGCTATCTTGTAAAAACTCGAGTCACCTGTCTCGCGCGTCGCCCAAAACAGCAGCTCAAGGTTCATCATATTGTCGATGATCACCAGGAAATCCGAGGGTTTTGAATCCCACGATTTAATGCAGCCAACGGCAGGGTTAAAGCGGGTAGACAGGCTTTTAGCACTATTTAATAATATTTGCTTGTATTGAGAGTTCGGCGACAACCTGTTGGCATTACCAAAGCTGCAATACATCATAAAACCAAGGTCATGCGTATGCGTGTTATATTGCTCCTTTTCCAGCAGCTTTAATATTCTGTCTGCCTCAGTTTTAAGGGCAACGTCATGGGTTTGTTCATAAAGTTCCAACAGGGTGCCCGGGTAAAAACCGCTGCACCACCAGCCAGAGTTACTTGTTTCCGCCTTGTTTGTAGCAGGGTAGAAAGTTTTTGGGAACTGCCCCTGCGGCAATTGCGCAGCCATGTACTTGTACTGGGATACCGACAACTTTATGTTATTATCTATGGTGTCCAGCAATGCCTTCTGTGGCTTAAATGTATTTCTTTGCTGAGCAAACAAAGAACAGGATACAAAAAGTCCGGCCGCTATAAGGCAGTGTTTAAAATACTTCATCAGCTATGGCTTAGAGGTCAGAATATTCCGTCGGATGAAGGAAGATAATATCCGCTTTAGATACATTATGCTGATACTCGGGTCTTGAAGACAAGTTCTTCCATTCTGCATCGTTGGAGAACACCTCCCAATGTTTATCACGATCAGCTTTGTTCTCAAAAGTGGTCATATACATCAGGTTAGGCATACGGCTTCCCGCCAGCACACCGGCGTAAAAAACAGCATTAAACTTTAAACGGTTAAAAAGCACCGTCTCCCCTCCTGCGTTAAACATCTGTACCTTGTTCTTATAAAAGGCTTCGGTAGGGCCCTCATAGCTACGCAGTTCGTAAACCCTTTCTGCTTTAGGCGACTTTAATTGCGGAACTGTTGTATCCGGCCATTTGTCAAAGGCTTTCAGCAAGATGTCTTCAAAACGGGTATATGGTGTGGCGTTGTAAGCAGCGTTCAGGTAATCTTTAGCCGCCAGCAGGTATTGCTTATCTTTTTCCAATTCGGCATCCGCCTCAACCGCTTTTTTCAGGTTGTCGTAAGTAAGCAGCACGTATACGCGTTTGTCCGTATCCTGTTCCATTGTTTTAAAAACACCAACAGGCGAGGTGGTTTGCCGGTGAAGAGCTGGCAAGTAAGCGTCCTTGAGGTAGTTCTCAATAAGTCTCTCCTGTGCAGGAGTTTTAAAGTGATATACTCTTAAACGGTAATAATGTACAGATGCGCTTGCGCTTGACATACTAACAAACGCCAGAAGCAACGCGGCCAACAGGGTAGAAAGTTTTTTCATTGAGGTTATAATGGATGAGGTAAATATAGCTATACAGTGCTAAAAACAACAAATATTAGCATCAGTATCACTACAACGATTTCGTTACACGCTTGTTGGTTTCCATTTTTCCAGGGCGGCCATAATCTCCGGCAGTTTAAGTGGTTTGCTCAGGTAGTCATCCATACCGGCTTTAAGGCATTGGTCTTTATCCTCTGACATTGCATTTGCGGTCATCGCAATTATCACCGGTTGAGCGTCCATGTTCTGCCTGATAAACCGGGTGGCTTCCAGGCCGTCCATTTCGGGCATTTGCACGTCCATTAAAACCATGTCATACTTTTTGTTAACGATGGCGTTCAGACACTCGTGCCCATTCTCAACCATATCCGGCTTGTAGCCAAGTTTGTTCAAAATGTATTTTGCAAGCTTTTGATTAATGGCGTTATCTTCAGCAATAAGGATATTCATCGGATGCTGTTTAGCAAATTCCTCTGAGAAAGGCGATGGTACAGTCTGTGGCTCTTGCTTAACTCCTTCGCTTAACTTTAGCTGTTCTATAATGTGGCGGTACAGCACCTGGTGTTTAGTAGGCTTTGTTAATGATGCATTAAACAAATGCGCGTTCTTCTTGCTTTGCTCGTTCCCCATTGATGTAAGGAGGATTATAGGCAAATCAGCATCATGCTGCCGTATTTGCTGGGCAAGATGAATGCCATCCATCTCCGGCATGTTCATGTCTGATATTACCAGGTGCACCGGCTCTCCGGACGTAAGCTCCTTAAGGGCAGCCTCGCCCGACTCCGCCATTACCGGCACAAAATTCCACTGCCTAAGCTGCTCCTCCAGAATATCCCGGTTGGTTGAGTTATCGTCTACAACTAAAATGCGCTTATTTTGCACCTGCTCCACATTTAAGTGAACATAGTTGCGCTGCGATGTGGTGCCCGGCTTTGTAAGTATGGTAAACGAAAATGTGGTGCCCTTACCTACCTGGCTTTTAACGCTGATGTCGCCACCCATTAGATTCACCAGCTTCTCGCTGATGGCCAAACCAAGACCGGTACCGCCATACTTACGGGTTGTACTGGAATCTACCTGGGAGAAGGCTTTGAACAGCCTGTTGAGCTTATTAGCTGGTATACCAATACCGGTATCTCGTATCTCGAACATTAGTTCTAACCGATCATCTTTATGGCTCTTTAGCGTAGCGCAAATAAAAATTTCCCCTTTAGCGGTAAATTTAACCGCGTTGCCAACTAAATTAATCAGTATCTGCCTTAAGCGGAGTGAATCAGCAATTATTTGCGCAGGTACGTTATGCTCCACCTGATATACCAGGTCGATGTTGGTACGGGACGCTTTTTCCGCAAAAATATCCAGCACACTTTCAATACAATCGCGGAGGTCGAAATCCTGTTCATCCAGTTCCATATTACCAGATTCAATCTTTGAGAAATCCAGTATATCGTTTATCACGTTCAACAATGCATCACCGCAGTTCTTAATGGTTTCGGTAAACTCCCGTTGTTCCTCGTTCAGTGGAGTATTAGACAGCAAGGTAGCCATACCCATAACACCATTCATAGGCGTGCGGATCTCGTGGCTCATTGTCGCCAGGAAGATGCTTTTGGCTTTATTAGCTTTCTCAGCCTCTTCGCGTGCTTTTTCTGCCTCTTCACGCAATATACGCTCCTCCTTGCTCATCTCTTTCAAGCGTTCAGTTCGTTCCTCGACCTGCTCTTCAAGAATGGCTTTTTGCGCTTTAATAGCACGCACCCGTAAACGGAACACAGTAATAACTCCACCTGCTACGAATAGAACTGCAAGCGTTTTAAACCACCAGGTAAGCCAGAATGGCGGCTCGGTAATAATCTGCAATCCACTGGTGACAGGCGACCAATCACCTGCGCTGTTACGATATTTCACCTTGAATGTGTATGTGCCGGCAGGCAAATTGGTATATGTTGCGGAATGGCGCGAGCCCACATAATTCCAATCGTTATCAAAACCTTCAAGGATGTAAGCGTAGCTTTTTTTATCTGCTGATGTATAATCAAGCGCAGCAAATTCAAGTGAAATAACTGATTGTTTATGATCCAGCTTAATGGTTTTGGTATCAGCTATGTCCTGCTTTAATGGCGACGGATCATCGGCGCTTTTAGCGGGCACCACCTTTTTGTTAAATATCTGGAAAGACGTGATCACCAGCGGCGAAAACCCCTCCGGCTTTAGTATCTGCCTTGGCGAGAAAGCGTTAAAGCCGTTCACTCCACCAAAGTAAAGCCTGCCAGATGCACCTTTGTAGGCCGAATGCGATTTAAACTCATCTTCCTGAAGCCCATCTTCCACGGTATAATTCTTAAACTTGTGTGTAGAAGGATCATATACCGACAATCCGTTGTTGGTACTAATCCATATTTTACCGTCATCATCCTCCCGGGCTGCGTAGATGATATCGCTTGGTAAACCATCCTTTTTGGTAAATACAGTGAAATGGTGGCTAATCGGATCAAATAAATTGAGGCCGTTGAAGGTGCTTATCCAGAGTCCGCCTTTATGGTCCTCATAAATGTCGGGGACGTTATTATCGCTCAGGCTGTTCTTTTTAGGATCATGCTGAAAGCGGGTGAAAGTGCTATCGTTTTTATTAAATAAGTTCAGGCCACCATCAAACGTACCTACCCAAAGGTTGCCGTGGCTATCCTCCAGTAAGGAATAAATTCGGTCGCTGCTTACGCTGCTAGCGTTACTGTTATCATGGTGATAAACAGTCATTTCCCCGGTCTTCTTATTATAATGGTTCAGGCCGTCGTTGTAGGTGCCTATCCAGGTGGTTTTATCGCGTGCGTGTATCAACGCGTAGATGTTGTTACCGCTCAGGGTACCCGGCTTGCCTGCCTCGCTCTTGATGTTCCTGAAAACGCCTGTTTTTGGGTTAAAAATGCTTACCCCATCCGCCCAGGTCCCCATCCAGAAATTGCCTTCCCAGTCCTGGTTTACTGTAAGTACATAGTTGCCGGTAATACTGTTTTTGCCGTGTTTTTTTTCATAATGAGTTACCTGACCAGTTTTAAAGTCGAACTTGTTCACGCCGCCGCCATCGGTACCTGCCCATATATTCTTGTCGGCGTCTTCGTAGAGCGACAGCACAAAATCATTACTCAAGCTATTAGCCGATGAGTTATGCCTGTAATGCGTGAAGCTCCCCGTACTGCGCTTATACAGGTTGATACCACCGCTAAAAGCGCCCAGCCACATGTTACCGTGGTTATCCTTTAAAATGCTGTAAAGGGTGTTACCGTTGATGCTGTTCTTGTCTATATCATCGTGCAGGTAGGTGTAGAACTTACCAGTCTCCGGGTTTAAGATGCGGAGGCCACCGTTCTCGCTGCCTATCCACAGGTTACGGTTCTCGTCCATGTTTAGGCTGTAAATGGTACCCAGTTTGGGGCTGTTGGTACCGCCATCGTGCGGGTAGCGGGTCACGGCGCCGGTGGCGAGGTCTATACGGTTGAGCCCATTGTTTACCAGGCCAACCCACAAACGGGCGCTTTTATCAACATAGAGGCTCGCAATGAAGTTTTCGCCGATTGTGCCTGCATCTCTAGCATCAAACTTACGCGAGGTAAACTTACCTGTGCGGGTGTCCAGCATGTCCAGGCCGCCGCCGGTAGTGCCTATCCACAGGCGCCGCGCGTCGTCCATCACAATGTAGCTTACCTTATTTTCACTGATGCTTTGCGGGTTGCCGGGCTGGTGCTTATAGTGCTTGGTAAAGGTGTTGGTTTTGGTGTCGAGGTAGTCCAGGCCGCCCTGGCTGGCCACCCAAACGTTGTTCTTCTCGTCTACAACAAGTTTGTTGAGGATGTTATCCGATAACGACCGCGGGTCTTTATCGTTATGTAAGTACTTGGTAATGGCGCCGGTACGACCGTCGAGCTTGTTGAGGCCGATGATGGTAGCTATCCAGATATTCCCTGCTTTATCCTCGGCAATATCCGACACCATGCTGCTGCTGAGCGATGCCGCATCCTGCGAATCGTGCTTGTAGCTGGTGAAAGTGTAACCGTCGTATTTGCTAAGGCCGTCGCGGGTACCTACCCAAATAAAGCCCCGGCTATCCTGCAAAAGGCAGCTCACGTTTATCTGCGAAAGCCCTTCCTTTTTGCCCAGGTGCTCAAATTTGAGGCTCTGATCTTGCGCAATTGTAGTTATACAGTTCAGCAGCAGGCATATAAGTAAAACGCCCCTGCAGGCTAATCTGGTGAAATAGGTTCTCAAGAAGTTTAAAAATAATTGGTTCGTACTTATACGGAGGGCGTATAAATAAGTTGAAAAATAAGAAAAAGAATTTAGTTTTCAAGAACTTAAGAGTCAAGAGACAAGAAGTTAAGAGACAAGAATCAAGACCCCAGAGTGTCCCGCTTTGAGAGCGGGACACCCGGGACACTTTAGGACACCCTATTATTGACTATCAGCTACTTACGGTTTTATTTTTGCAAAAGCGGGACACTTTGGGACACCTTGAAAAATACGCTTAATATGCAAGATTCTAATTACCAGTGAGTTATGAATACCGCTTGGTGTCCCGGCTGAAGGTTACCGGGACACCCCGCCACGGGGCAAATGTGGCATATAGATGATTGTACCGGCAATGCCCCTGCCCTGTTTACACCCTGCAACAACCGCGCGCCGGAGCGTGCCGGAGTTGGTTTTGGCTGACCAAAATCTGCAAAAACCACATTTTTTTAATAGCCGATGGCAACCCATGTTCTGCTACCCTGCAGAACAAATTTGCCGCGGTGCTGTTAGCCCTTCATACCAACAGATACCCGCTCATATGACCCCACACATTGCCACCGGAACCTTAGACGATAACAGCCACGCCGAAGACGCGAAAGAATACCTGCTCTCTAACGACTTTGAGGAAACCGATATCGAGCTGATCCCTGCCGCGCTGGGTACCGCCGTTATCATGAACATTGCCACTCCTACTGCCCGCCTGGCCCAGGAAGCGGTAGACGTACTGCGCAACTACGGTGCAAACGGCATCAGCTTTTACGAGGTGGTGTAAGCGTACCCAGCCTCCTGCTTTTTAGCGAATATTGTTGTGCAGCCCTGTAACAACCGGTGCCCGCACTTATCTAATTTCAACAAAAGTATTTAGCAAATCATACTATGAAAAAGAACCAGAACCTGTTTGTTATCGGCCTGGGCATCGGCATTGCAATGGGCGTTGCACTCCATAACGTGGCTGTAGGTACCGCGCTTGGTGCCGGCATCGGGCTTGCGCTAAGCGGCGAAGCTAATTGCAGCAAAGGATTGTTCAGCAGGTTTAAAAGGTCGTAAGGCTTTTACACTGCACGGAAACTGGAAGCGTCCGGGTATTTGGGTGCAAGTTGTTAGATTTGGACCAGTCAGGATTATTAAATTGATTTTTCTAACTGGCTAAGATTTAAATTGATCGTAAATGTCGAATTTAATTTTGTCGATCTCATCAAGAAGTCTTTTTGTAACTTCGTTTTTTTTCATTGCATGAGACCTGTCGAAAATGTAGCACTTGTTAGGAACAATTGTCAATTCTGCATCTTCGTAATTGTTTCTCGAGTAATCTGGAAATCCTATTTGCAAAGTTAAGGTGCCTTGAATTCCTCCGATATCAAATCTGTATAAAGCCTCCACACTCCATAATATTAATAATTGATAATTATCCACTTTCGTAAGAAAATCAGTTTTCTGAATCGACTTACCTTTTAAAATAACTTTTGACTTATCGTTCATCCATTTTAAGTCATCAGGAAGGTTGATATTTGGATCAGGCTTAAATTCAATATCGCTAATGTCCTTATGCTCTACTGCTAAGACGTTATTATGGAGATTGGTTGCTAAGTTGAACAAAAAATAAAACCGATTTTGGTTCGAAAAGTCTTTGAAGATAATACTTTGTGATTTTTGTGAGTTATCTAAATAACCTTTTTCGCTGAACGAGTTTTTCAAGTTCTTACTAAGCAATGTAAGAACTTGCTTAGTTTCATCAGATGTATATGTCTTAGTTAGTTGAAGTTGTTTTTTCGTCGTATTTAGATTTAAATAGACTTCCGCTTTAAAAGAACTTCTTGACTCATACCAACTTTTATTTAGATCATCGCGTTCTATTTCAAAAATGATTTTTGCTTCATTGTTTTTATCTGGGTCAAAATGAATTATAGGGTTATTTAAAAGTCTAAAATTGCAATTATTTGGAATTAAAGAACTTAGGATTTGACTTTTGTTTTCTGTAATTGCATCCTTTAACGTTTGCTCTCCATGCCATTCAAATATCTCATTGGTTCTTTTTGGATTATCTTCTCGAGTACCCTGTGATTCTTTTAATGAATCAAATTCTCCAGGACTCAGCAATGTAGAGGTAATAAAAGGCACCGAGTTACCTTTTGAATAATCATACAAAAATACTCCTCTATTCTTTAGGAAAACTTTAATATCCGTTTCGGTAAGAAAAGACTGATTTAGAAATCCTCTTATAGCTTCTCCATAGGGAAGTATTTTATCAACTGATTTTAGATTCTTTCTCATTTTATTCTAAATCGATTATTGTTGTAATTAGCGACGTATATTTTCTTAACAAAGTTGTTGTTTGAAAACTCTCCCTTGACCTTATTGAAATCATTCAAGTGTTCCAATTCGTCATAATCCGGAAACGCTAGTAAGATTTGGTTGGTTAAGTTCGTTGATAAATCTTGAGCAAGCCCGATAATTCGTCGTAAGCTACTGTTGCTAAAGTTCTCTCCACTAACGATTGATAAAGTTATAACATTATTGCTGTCAGTAGTTTTAAACGGTAGGATCGCACTTGAGATAAATTCTATTGGTAATACAAGACCGGAGTTAATTTTGGTTAGGGGGTTGATATTTTGACCTGTGTTTGGGTAATAAAATTCGAACCCATCTTTATCAAAAACCGTTTTGATAAATGTTATTGAAGATAGTAAAAAGTCGACTTGCGTATTATCCAGCAAGATGATTTTGGTTCTTTCGAAAGGTAAATCGACTCTTATGTTGCTTAATTCACTACGTAAGTCTATTTTGGAATCTTTATGGCACAACCAAATCAATAATCCAATGTCCTCAACAATATTGCCAACCAACATTTCGTCAGCTGCTGATTTTTCATTAGAAAAATCGAACGAATGCATCATTTCGGAAAGCTCAATCAAGTGAGACTTGGCTAAAGATTTTAAATTGTCAGGATACTTGTCTTTATGGTATTTAACAGAGACTAAAATATTTTTGATTGAATTATCCACTAACGGGCATTCGTAAGATACCAGAAAGTCGATTCCGTATGTTGTTTTGTTATACTTATCTTTGAATATATTGTTTAGCTGTATACCTTTTTGTGCCTGCACCCACCCAATTTCCTGCAAAAAGTCGTCAACAACTTGTTCTCCAAATTCTCCAATTTTTTTAGACAGTTCTCCCACCTTGGTAATAATTAAATGTGATATCTAAACAAGAAGGGAATTGTACACGATACTTGTTTAGGTTGTAGTCAAATATAATTAAAACAAGTTATTTATATAGACATGATTTTCATAGAACATAAGTGGTTTATAGCTTTTATCTCCGCTATGTTATCGGAAGCGTCCTCCTTCCGGTTTGCAGAAGGTTAGAAACAGATCGAGAAAGCAATCAATGAATCTAAATACTTATTATATTGCAAAAAACATTGTCACTTTGACAATCACTATTATTAAATTTTGGCACTTTATAAAACTACTTTAAGAATTGTATTTTCAACAACAGCGGTCTTAGCTGTTCTAACGACTATATCCGTCCTGATCGGCGGAAAATACTACACCCCAATTGGCATGTATCTATTTTACTTTGGTTTTATTGATATACTGTTATTTTTAACTTTCATCTTTGTAGTATTATATCAATGCCTTTTAAGAAAAAAGCCTCTTTCCTTTTTCAAAACTGAATTCCTTTATTTTCTTATGCGAGTTGTCGCTTGTGTTTTTCTTGCGTTTGTGTGCCCCAATTGCTAAATCAGAAGTCGTCAGATCTGGCAGTCTACCCTCTGGAAAATTGCTTCGTACCTCCCAATGGCGCATCTAACTAATGGCAACTCATCCAACGTCATTGCGAGCGATAGCGTGGCAATCTTCGACATGCTTGTCCTTACTTTTCTATCGAAGATTGCTTCGTACCTCGCAACGAGGCGCCATGGTGTATGTATATATGTAGCTAAGCGTAATTGTTATCCAACAAAAAAGGCAGGCACATTACTGTACCTGCCTTACGTATTATAAGAATCAGTGCTTAAAAAATATTCTTCAGCATGCCGCCAAGTCCGCCGCTGATGCTGTCGGGTGTAATGCTTGGGTCGTTAGGGTCTTTGGCTTTGTGGGCAAACTTTTGCAGCAAGCCAGGTAAGGCGGCAGATATAGCGCCGGTTACTGCCGGCGACAGGCCGAACTTGCTGCCCAGGCTGCCTACCAGCCCGCCTTCTATGGCGCTGGTTACAGGGCTGCCGGATGTCGCCGCGTTAGACAACGAATCGAGCAGGCCGCCTACACCGCCCTGCTGCGCTACCTGGCTCTGCAGCCCGTTGTTTATGTGTGTGGCAATCTCGTGGTGCACGGCGTCTGCCTGCTGCGGGGGAATGGATGATGCTATTTCGGGGTGACCGCCTATCTGGCCCTTCACCATATTCAATATTTCGTCGAACATATTGTTTCTGTTTTATATTGGTTTATACCTGTGTTAAATACTGGCTGTACGCGTAGCCTTCTACGCCATGAGCGGTGCGTACCAGGCTCCATTGTTCGTTAGGGCGGCTTAATACCGTCACCTCTTCGTTATGGGCTGCTTTGCCCAGCACCTGCTGATCGGTACCTGGCCCTTTGCGGATGTTTAAGTTAGAAGATTCCGTAGTAACCTTTGCCTTTGTGCCCGGTGCCGCGGTGGCATCTATGTTCAGGACCAGGTCGCCTGCGCGGTAGTCCGGGTCTATTTTGTTATAGGTATCCCACAGCTTGTCCTTAAGTTCGCCGCTGCTGGTGCTGCCATCAATGTACAACACGTTGTCTTGTTCGCGCACCTGCAGGTTGGTAATACCACCTGTTTTTGCCTGCTGTATCAGCTCGGCATATTTCTCTTGTAGTGCCATGGTGTTATTTGCTGATGGTTAAGTTGTTGTTTATCTTTTTTGGGTGCAGCGCGTTCAGGTTCATCATCAGCCTTTGCAGCTTGTCGCGCGTAATGTTACCTGTTAGGGTTACTACGCCGCTGTCTACGCTGGCGGTGACGCCGGGGAAGTCTTTGGTAGCGTCTGTAACATCAGTTTTTAACTTGCTGTCTTCGGCAACAACAACCGGCGCGGTTGGGGTGGTGTCGGCAGGTGCTGCTGTTGTGTTAGTAGCCGTGTCGGCATTGTTGGTTTTGTCTTTGCCTTTACAGGCCGGCAGCTGCGTGGCGGCCAGCATAAGCGCTGCCATAAAAGCTGCTTTAACGAAGTTCTTTTTCATTAGATAGCGTTGTTGTGAGTGGTTATAAAAACTAGTATTTTGATAATTTTGTTAACCAAAGAAGAAATTTTTTAATTAAATGTTTGTATTTGGTGAGATTTAGTGAGTGGTGAGAGAGCGGAGAGCTGAAAGGTGAAAGCATAAAGTGGTAGATGGGCTGAGAGCAGAGAGCTCAAAGCGGAAAGACACACCCCTGCCCTTTCGCTATCCGCCGCACCCCCTCTCAAGAGGGGAATGGTACATATCGCTTGGTGATTGCATCGTTCATCGCAATGACGCGGTGGGTTAAAGCATTCCATATTTCGAAGTCTTTGCAGCGATAGCGCGGAAATTCACGACATGCATGGCGGCTACATGTCGCACGAGGATTGCTTCGTTCCTCGCAATGACGCGAGAGCTTACCAGACGACAAACAGGTTCGTCATTGCGAGCGATAGCGTGGCAATCATCGACATGCATGCCGACTACATGTCGCTCGAGATTGCTTCGTTCCTCGCAATGACGCGAGAGCTTACCAGACGACAAACAGGTTCGTCATTGCGAGCGATAGCGTGGCAATCATCGACATGCATGTCGGCTACATGTCGCTCGAGATTGCTTCGTTCCTCGCAATGACGCGAGAGCTTACCAGACGACAAACAGGTTCGTCATTGCGAGCGATAGCGTGGCAATCATCGACATGCATGTCGGCTACATGTCGCTCGAGGATTGCTTCGTTCCTCGCAATGACGCGGTGTATTCCGGCGCACTCCCTCTTGAGAAGGAACTTATCCCTTGGGCTGAAGGACGCATCCATGCCTACCTTCTTTCCCCCGCCTCCCGGGAGGGGATTAAACCTATTCAACTCCTGCCAACTGTCCGCTTTATAATGATTTAACGTTTAAGAAAATTATCTAAAATATATAATGTCAATCAACTGAAACATTCCGTATTGTTTTATGGTTTACTTAGTAACTAAATTATTTTCATTTACCTTAAAAAATTCCAGATATGTTCCATCACGTAAAAGACCTTCAATTTAACGCCCGGGTGTCGCGTCCCGACCCACGCTTTGCTAACTTGTTACTAGAACAATTTGGCGGCGAAAACGGCGAGCTGGCCGCGGCCATGCAGTACTTTACCCAGGCCTACGGCGCCAAAGTGCCTTATCCGGACAAGTACGATATGCTGATGGATATTGCGACCGAAGAGTTTAGCCACCTTGAAATTGTGGGTGCCACTATACAAATGCTGCTGAAAGGCGTTAACGGCGAACTGAAAGACGCCGCGGACCAATCGGAAATTATGCAGGTGATGGATGGCAAAGCTGCAAAGGAAAACATTATACACGAAGCGCTTGCAAACCCGCAATTCCTGACGCTAAGCGGCGGTGGTCCGCGTTTGACCAATAGCCAGGGCATACCATGGTGCGCATCGTACATACACTCTAACGGCGACCTTACGGTAGACCTTCGCAGCAACCTGGCATCAGAATCGAGAGCCAAGCTGGTGTACGAATACCTGATGCAGTTTACCGATGACCCGTATGTTAAGGATACCCTATCGTTCCTGATGACACGTGAGGTATCGCACTATAACATGTTTAAAGCGGCGCTGGATACAATAGAGCCTAACTTCCCGCCGGGTGTGTTACAGGCCGATCCGCGCTTTACGCAGCAGTACTTTAATATGTCGCCTGCTAACAGCGCACGCGGCCCATGGAACGAAGGCACCATGCCGGAAACCGGTAAAGAATGGGAATATATTGCAGACCCTATTGCACACGTGCAGGAAACACAAGGCCTGACCACCAAAGACAAAGGAATGGACAAACAGCTTGCCCAAACCGAGAAAATGAACAAGGAGCTGAGCAAAACCAAGAGCGAAGAGGTTAGCGCCCCGCAGCCAAAAGGCGTAGCCCAATGGAGCGATTACAGCGGCTCTGGTGAAATACAATAAACTATAACGCTATAAACTAAGCAGCCTGCCTCTTGTACAAGAGGCGGGCTTTTTTGTGCCCGGGTAGCGGGTGTATCCGATCGGCTGCATACTTAAAAATAAACGCATTCAGTCTCAATATGTAGCACCGCTGAAGAACCCGGCATGCAACTAATTTGCTTGCCACTCGTTATAATTACAGCGATTTTACGTCACGAATATGAAACTGAAATACAATATTGCACTGGCAGCCGCATTCGGCTTTTCATTAATAGCCGGTACTTCCTATGCCCAGCAAGCTACACAGCAACCCGTACAAAATGCTTTACCGGTGATAAACGCCCTGCAGCCGGTTACCTACCAGTTCGACGCGAAGAAATATCCTTCACTTAAACTTACGGCCGGCAGCCAGTACGGCTTCGCGCAAACACCTACCCAGGTACCCGGCCTGCTTACCGAAAAGAACATTTGGCACACCGCAGGCAAAAACCAGCAGGTAGCCACCAGTGTAAGCACTGCCAACCACGAGGTGCTGATACCCTTACTGGTAAGCGCCATACAGGAACAACAGGCAGAGATAAAGCAACTGCGCGAAGAAGTGCGGCGGTTGTCGGCAAAGTAAGCTGAGAGACAAAAGTGTATGGTTATTTACCCTCCTGCAATACCACGTGTTTAATATTCACACGGTTGTAGGTGTAAGTGATGTGTATGAGGCCGTCGCGCGTTTGTATAACGGCAGGGTAACTGTATTCCTCCTTACTGCCGTTTTCCAGCATGGCTATATCGCGCCAGGTTTGCCCGTCTTTTGAAACGGCTACGCGCAGCTTACCGCGGCCATTATACCAGTCTTTTCCCGGTACGTCGGGGTTGTATACAATCAGTTGTGTGCCGCTCCTGAGGGTAACCGCATCTGTACCGGAGTTCGGGTTAAGCAAGCTGGTTTTGCTGAGCTTTCCCCAGTTCCGGCCCCCATCTGCCGACCATGCCTGTACAACAGCGCCCTGTTTGCTGCGACAAAGCAACTGCAGCCGCCCGCCTTTGTAACTCAATATGCTCGGCTGTATAACGTCGAACGCGCCGGTAGTATCTACGGGAGCAGACGTCCAGGTGTTGCCATCATCGGCAGAGCTTTCTATATGCGCCTTCCACCTGCCGCTGTTCTCCTCAGTACTGGATGGTGCCAGTATAACGCCATTGCTTAGCTGTACAGGCTTATTCTTAATCGGGCCGAGTATACCATCGGGCAAACGCCGGGCAGCGCTCCAGGTGCGACCATCGTCGGCGGAGGTTTTAAGCATACCCCACCATTCGCGCGGGTTTGGCCCAACTTTGTAAAACAGGAACAGCTTGCCGCTGCGGGATTGAAAGAGCACCGGGTTCCAACACGGATACCGGAGGGTATCATTGATAACGCCATCGGCTACCATAACGGGCTGCTGTTTGGTAGCGTTGAGGTCGCGCAACCATATGGTAACGTCAGGCTTGCTCTCCTGCGATCCGCCAAAACACGCAACCAGTAGCCTGCCTGTTTTAGTTTGCATTATGGTAGATGCATGGCAGTTCTTGAACGGCGGATCGGTAAACAGGAGTTCCTGATTTAGTACTTTCCACTGTGGCTGCGCTAAAGAGGTAGTAAAAGATGCCAGGATGAATATCAAAGTATATCTAAGAGACAGCATGGCGGAAGATAGGAAGTTTGCCTGAAATGAAGAAAGCTCTGCTACTCGCCTGTTCTGAGGTCGCAATAAAGGGTGTTGATGGGTTCATCGGTTCCGTATATCAAAATTATTGCAATAAGAACAAAGAACAAAAAAGCCGACACTCTGTAAAGTGCCGGCTTTGTATTTTAATATGGTAACTGCTACTATAATTCACGTACCCAGATGTTGCGGAAGCTAAGCGGCTCGCTTTTGTCGCCGTGAGCCTGTAGCTTAATTGGCGATGCACCGTGTGCTTGGCGGTAGCCTGGAGCACCAATGTACTGTGTAGGGCCCAATAACTCAATGTTGTTCTCTACCAATACACCGTTAAACATAACGGTTACACGTGCCGGAGTGTTCAAACTTCCATCAGCTTTGAAGGTAGGCGCGGTCCAGATCACATCGTAAACGTTCCAGCTACCCGGAGGACGGGTCGGGTTTGCAAGCGGGATGAACTGTTTGTAAATACTACCAGCCATTCCATTTACGTAAGTTTTGTTGTTGTAGGAGTCAAGCACCTGAAGCTCGTAACCTGCATCGCCCTTGCCAATTGAAGCAAGAAAGATACCGCTGTTACCACGTGCCTGGCCTGTACCGGTGATGTTTGCAGGTACTTTCCACTCGATGTGCAGCTGGTAGTTGCCGAATTTCTTTTTGGTTTCGATGTTACCAGTTGACTTGTTAACGGTCAGGATGCCGTCCTTAACGTCCCATTTTGCGGGTGAACCGCTTTGTACGTCAACCCACTCGTCCAGGTTCTTACCGTCAAACAGAACAACAGCGTCAGACGGAGCTTCGGAGCCCGTTTTGCCTGCGGTTACCACCTTTGGTACCGGCTCCCATTTCTCTGTGTCTTCAGGTTTTGCGCCTTGCTGTGCATTAGCCATATAAAAGCCTCCTGACAGTAAAGCGGTAAGTATTAGTTTGTGTTTCATTTTCACTATAGTTATTGGTAGATAATTAAACTTTCAGCGTGTTTTTGATGTAGCCGCTGCTTTGTGCGATGCTCTTGTAAGGATCGATATTGGTATAATTTTCCTGCTCTACAATGTAGTGCTCTATGCCTGCGAGTTTCGCCTGTGCAAATATGCTCTTGAAATCAATGGTACCGGTACCAATCTCTGTGTTTAGGTTGTTGTTGGTTTTATCCATATCCTTCACGTGCACAAACTTGAAGCGTCCCGGATGTTTCTTGAACAATTCGATCGGGTCATGACCAGCGCGAACTACCCAGTACAGGTCCAGCTCCATGTTCACCAGCTTAGGGTCGGTTGCGTTCAGTATGGTGTCGTAAAAGGTAGTACCTTCAGTTTCGGTCCACTCAAAGTTGTGGTTGTGGTAGCCCAGCTTTAATCCGTGTGTTTTTAACACCTCGGCAGCTTTGTTCAGTTTTTCGGCAATGGTCTTAAAATCCGCAGCGGTTTTAATCAGGTTATGGTTTAATGATGGTACAATAACGTAGGTTTGGCCTGTTGCCAAAGCTGCTTCGATGTACGCATCAAACTGGTCCATTTTACCGGTGCTAAAAAACTCGTCGAGGCCGTAGTGACCGCTTGGAGTCTTCAGGTTATTTGCTTTAAGCAATTCGCTGAATTCCTTGGCGCTAAGGCCCCAAAAACCATTAGTCTTTGAGTAACCAAAAGTTTCTACTTCCTGGTAACCTGCTTTTGCTACTTCGGCAATTACGCCTTTTACGTCTTTAGGTAATTGCTGGCGAAGGCTGTATAATTGCAGGCCAACACCGTTTTTGCTCTTTGCCGACAATAATTGTGGCGCAAGCATAATTCCGGCCGACATCAAGCCAGCCTGGGCTAAAAATTTTCTCCTGGTTGTCATTTATTACTGGTTTATCATCCGACTTGAGACACTGCCAACGTTTAAAGGTTTAAACGTCGCAGATCTGTACTGCCTTGCGTAAGGAAGCTATCTTGTCTTTTTGTTTTGGTATAAATTCCTGTGCTACAAACCCTTTGTGGCCCACTTCAACAATGGCGCGCATAATTGCAGGGTAGTATAGTTCCTGGGTTTCGTCTATCTCGTTACGTCCCGGTACACCACCTGTATGATAGTGATTGATGTACTGGTGATACTGACGGATGTTACGGATTACGTCACCCTCGTCTATCTGCATGTGATAGATGTCAAACAACAGCTTGAAGTTTTCAGATCCTAAGCGCTTGCAAAGTTCTGCACCCCACTCTACCCTGTCCGCCTGGTAGTCTTTATGGTCAATCTTGCTGTTAAGCAGTTCCATCACCAATACCACACCATGTTTTTCGGCGAGGGCTACCATTGGTTTAAGGCCTTCTACACAGTTGTTCCAACCGGTTTCGTTGTCCTTACCGCGACGGCTACCGCTGAAGCAGATAAGGTTTTTGTAACCCGCAGCTGCCACTTTAGGGATCATCTCGGTATAGTTCTTATGCAGTTGCGCGTGGAACTCTTTATCACCAAAACCGTCTGTAAGGTTAATTTCCGCACCATTACACATCGAGGAGTATAAACCATGCTTCTTCAGCGTAGGCCAGTCCAACGGACCAACCAGGTCTATACCCTTTATGCCGATCTCCTTTGCAGCAATGCAAAGGTTCTCTACTGTAATATCGCCATAACACCAGCGGCAAACCGCGTGGTTTATGTTTCCTTTCAGCTTTTCGGCCATAGGTGATTTTGAGTTATCTGCGGTGAAAGAGGAGATCATGCCTGATGCCCCTATTGCCGCAGTACCTGCAAGCATGCTTTTAATAGCGGTTCGTCTGTTGTGGTTTGATGCCATGGTTTATACTTCTAAACGGCCTTCAGCTGGTTCTTCAATATCAAGGCCCGGCTTGTTTTGTATTTGGTTAGTATCCTTAAAGAAAATGATGAACACAAGCAATACTACACCGGCAATACCTGCAGGTATTAACCAGATGGTTTGCCAGTTGTGGCCTTCTGCAGTTTTCCAATGGTCAACTATCGGGCCCGACATGTACGATCCTATTAGCATACCCACACCGTAAGTCGCTAAGGTGATAAAGCCCTGTGCCGCGCTCTTAAAACGCTCGCCGGCAAGGTTATCTGTATAGATCTGACCGGTAACGAAGAAAAAGTCGTAACAGATACCATGCAGCACAATACCCGCAATCAGCATCCAGTAATTAGAACCTATGTCTCCGTAAGCAAAGAATACATAACGCAGCACCCAGGCAAGCATACCTACGGCAAGCATCTTTTTAACACCCAGCCTAACAAAGAACAAAGGCATTAATGCCATAAAGGCAAGTTCAGACATTTGCCCGATAGATTGCTTTGCAGCAGCACCTTCCATCTTCAATTCGTTAAGAAAAGGGTTGGTGAAATTGTAATAAAATGCCAGCGGTATACATATAGCAACAGAAGCAATGAAGAAAATAAGATACGATGTGTTTTTCAACAACCCTATCGAATCCAATCCCATGATGTCGCTCATGGTTGTTTTCTGACCTTTTTTCGCAGGAGGAGTTGACGGCAAAGCGAAGCTAAGCAAGCCTAAGATTAAAGACGCGATAGCAGCCATCTTAAAGGTAAGCACCAGTGAATTGCTTTGCTCCCATCCTAACCAGCCAATTAGCAGGCCGGCAACTATCCAACCTAACGTACCCAAGATACGGATAGGCGGGAATTCTTTACTTGGATTGGTCATTTGCTTGAACGATACCGAGTTTACCAGCGCAAGGGTTGGCATATAGGCGATCATGTAAGCAAATATTACCGGAAGGAACCCATCGAAATTGGGTATGGTTGTAATGTAATAAAGCAGGGCGGCGCCTATCAGGTGTAAAACGCCCAATACCTTTTGTGCTGAAAAGAAACGGTCGGCAATTAAGCCGATTATGAAAGGAGCTATAATTGCGCCCCAAGACTGGCTTGAATAAGCGGTGGCGTTTTGCGTGCCGCTTGCCGCAAGTGTTTTACCTAAATACGTCCCCATTGTTACAAACCATGATCCCCAGATAAAAAACTGGAGAAACATCATGGTAGACAACTTGACGCGTGTAGTTAAGGTCATAATTTAATTTGGTTATAATTGGTTAGTACGCAGAAGTTCAGAAAAGGGCTATTTAACCGACAGTACGTATTTAACCATCTCTTTAGCATCTTCAAGCTTCAGGTCAGGGTGAGCCGTCATTGGTACTGTACCCCAGTTGCCGCTGCCGCCTGCAATAACCTTCTTTGCAAGCATTTCTTCGTCAGCCGACGTATACTTCTTAGCAATGTCTGCAAACGCAGGGCCTATTACTTTCTCGTGCTCTTTATGGCAGGTGTTACAATCAAGTGAAGCCATTAACTGCTGGCCTTTATTGTCTGCAGTACCTGCTGCTTTTTCGGTACCGATCTTTGATACGGCAGTGTCTTGTGCGGCATCGCTTTGGTGTGCAACGGCTGATTGCTGCGCAGCATTTGCGCTATCGGCAGTACCTTCTTCAGTTTCGCCCGGTTTTGGGCCTCCACATGCTGCTATCACTAAACTAATACCTAAAACGATGAATACTTTTTTCATGGATTACAATGTTATTATAGAATTATTAAACTCCCGAAAAGTACGATTTTTTACTTTCAGATGAATTATTTATTTAAACTGTTACAACAGGCGCAGGTGCTGTTTTGTTGCGGCTGCGCATATAAATTACCAACCCTGTAAAAGCTACAATAAGTACTATAGGTATTACCAGTGTTGTTTGCAAAACCTGCTGCCCGGCGTGGCTGCTGTCGCCACCTGCATCGGCCACTATCCTATCGTAATACCTGCCCATAAAAACGGTATAGATAGATACCGAGAACATGCCTGCCCCACCCATAAGGTTTAACCCTAACGCGCCGGTTTTTGGCAGATTGGTGTTTACGAAGCCCAGCATCATTGGCCAGAAGAAGCAAACTCCCATACCAAATATCAGTGCCGCAAAAAACACAGCGTTGCCGGTTAACGTACCCAATAAGTACATACCCACAGCCGCCAAAATGGTAGACATTAACAGCACCACCTGCGGAGAGAACTGTTTAAGGATAGGTTTGGCAAAAGCCCTGCCTACTACCATTACGCCTGTATCAAGCGTAAGTATCAGGATAGCATTATCTGTAACATTTTTTAACAGCACATCTATCCACTGGCCCGTAAACAGCTCGGTTATACCAGTGCCAAACATGCAGATAAACATAAAAATGAACAAAGGATTAAGCAATGCTTTGTACATACCTGCGGTAGATACGCCGGATGCCACACGCTCGGTAACCGGAAAATCCAGTTTGGAGAACAGGTAACCGTAAAGCAGCGTAGGCAGCAACATAAGGCCTACCTGTACCTGCCATCCAAGGCCTACTTTATTAAGCAATAATACTATTAACGTACCTATTACGATGCCGCCGGGAAACCACAGGTGAAAGTGGCTAAGCTTGGTTGCCTTTTCGTCGGTGTACAAACAAGTTACCAGTGGGTTGCAGGCTGCTTCTACCGTACCATTGGCAACGCCGATAAGGAAGGTAGAGAAGAACAGCGTCCAGAAACCGGTAGCAAATACGGTGAGCAGGATGCCTGCCAAATGAAAAAAGAACGCCAGCATAAGCAAGCGTTTCATACCAATCAAGTCAACAATTACTCCGCCGACGATAACGGCCAGCGGGAAGCCCCAAAATGCGGTAGCTGTAATGGTGGCCAGTTGTGCTTTATCTAACTCGAAATCTGTACCGAGTTTGTTTAAGATACCGGCACGTATACCGAAAGACAAAGAAGTAACCAGCAGGGCAAGACAGCTCGCACTAAATAATTGGGTGCGGTTAATAGTACTCATTTTATAATCAGGTTTGTTGGTTTCTACCGCCTAATTACTCAATCCCCATTAATTTACGGTTAAACGCATCATCAGATCCAGATGCCGCAAAATCATCAAACGTACGGTCGGTAACCCTGATGATATGGTCCTTAATAAACTGGGCGCCTTCCCTTGCACCATCTTCCGGGTGCTTTAAAGCACACTCCCACTCCAGCACTGCCCAGCCTTTATAATCGTATTGAGTTAATTTGCTAAAAATTCCTTTAAAGTCAACCTGACCGTCTCCTAAAGAGCGGAACCTGCCCGCGCGGTTTATCCAATCCTGGTAACCCCCATAAACACCCTGGCGGCCTGTAGGATTAAATTCAGCATCTTTCACATGGAACATTTTTATACGTTCGTGATAGATGTCGATGTACTCCAGGTAGTCAAGCGCCTGTAAAACAAAGTGAGATGGATCGTAAAGTAAACAAGCGCGTTTATGCTGGTTTACCTTGTCTAGAAACATCTCGTAAGTGATGCCGTCATGCAGGTCTTCACCCGGGTGTATCTCGTAACACAGGTCTATGCCGTTCTCGTCAAAAACGTTCAGGATAGGCTCCCAGCGTTTTGCGAGTTCTGTAAAAGCAGCATCAACCAAACCGGCCGGGCGTTGTGGCCACGGGTAAACGGTTTGCCAGATAAGCGCTCCGCTAAAGGTAACATGCGCGTTAAGACCTAGATTTTGTGAAGCTTTAGCAGCATACTTTAACTGCTGCACAGCCCATTTCTGGCGCTCTGCAGGGTTGTTCTTATAAGCATCCGGCGCGAAAGCGTCAAATAACGAATCGTAGGCCGGATTTACCGCTACCAGCTGCCCCTGTAAGTGGGTAGATAGCTCGGTGATCTCCAATCCGGCAGCGCTTACAATGCCTTTTATCTCGTCGGCATAGGTCTTGCTTTCTGCAGCTTTTTGCAGATCAATAAAGCGGGTATCGTTTGTTGGCAACTGTACACCTTTGTAACCCAAACCTGCAGCCCATTTGCAAATGGTTTCCAGGCTGTTAAATGGGGCGTCGTTGCCTATGAATTGTGCTAAAAATATAGCAGGTCCTTTAATAGTGTTCATACGTTAGATAGTGTAGTCGGTCCACTTTTCGTTGCTTTGGTTTGAGGCAACCACATTGTTAATGAATGCCATGCCGCGGATACCATCATCAATACCAGGGAAGTCAAGCCATTCCTGCTGTGGTTCTACACCTTCAATCTTAGCGCTTAGCGCCAGTGCGAAGTTGCGGTACAAATTACCAAATGCCTCCAGGTAGCCCTCAGGGTGGCCTCCCGGTGTACGTGCGTTGTGGGTAGCGTAGGTAGACAGGCGATCAGTATAACCGCTGCCTGCACGTAATACCTGAGCAGGTTTATCCAGCCATTTCAGGTTTAAGGTATTTGGCTCTTCCTGCCTCCACTCTAAACTGCCGTTTTCGCCATATACACGTATTTTAAGCGCATTCTCCTCGCCTGCCGCAACCTGCGATGCAGTAAGCGTGCCGGTAACGCCATCTTCAAAACGCAGCAGTACCGCGCCATCATCGTCCAGCATACGGCCGTCAACAACAATATTTAAAGAGGCATTAAGCTGCGTGATCTTTTTACCGGAGATATACTCTGCAAGGTGGGCGGCGTGTGTGCCTATATCACCCATGCAACCGCTCTTGCCCGATTTAGAAGGATCGGTACGCCATGAAGCCTGGGCATTACCCTCACGCTCTGACAGGCGGCTCAGCCAGCCTTGTATGTATTCTACATATATCTTACGCACTTTACCAAGCGCGCCGCTCTTAACCAGCTGCTTAGCTTCTTTTACCATTGGGTAACCGGCATAAGTATGAGTTAACAACAGCATCAGCCCGGTTTCTTCAACCTTTGCTTTAAGCTGCTGTGCTTCTTCAAGGGTAAAGGTTACAGGTTTTTCTACAACTACGTTAAAGCCGTTCTCCAAAGCCAGCATAGCCGGTGCAAAGTGGGCAAAATTTGGGGTAACAATAGTAACAAAGTCCATGCGTTTATCAGCAGGCAGCTGCGCCTCTGTTTTAATCATGTCCTCATAATTGGTGTAAATACGGCTTTCGTCCAGGAACAGCATACGGCCGCTCTCTTCGGCAACTGCCGGGTTAACGCTTAACGCGCCGCAAACCAGCTCTATCTGGCCATCCATATTAGCGGCAATGCGGTGTATAGCGCCAATAAAGGCATCTTTACCACCACCTATCATGCCCATGCGTAATTTTCTTTTACTCATAAAAGCTCCCCCTAAATCTCCTCCGGAAAGGATACTTAGTTAATTGTTGTTTAAAGTTTTAATAAATGTCTAATATACACTATTGAACAGTAATTCATAAAATTACTGTAATCTGCTTATCAACCTTTCGGCTGTCACAAAACAAAAGCCCTCCCCTTTTACAGGGAGGGTTATAATTGTAGCAATATTACCGGTTAGGATAAAGCCCAGGCGTGGTCGCCCTTTTTGTAAGGGAAGTCGCCCACGTATTTTCCCGGCACCGGAACATAACGTAACGCTTTGGTAGCGCCAACTTCCGAGGTAAAGTAGCCAAGGATGGTTAACTGCTTCAGCATAGTGAAGTAGTGGTTAGCATCTTCGGGCTTTTTGGTTTTGTTATAGTCTTTAGCTTCCTTATCAAGCGCAGTAAGCAGTTCGGTGCGCTGTTTTGCATCAGCCTCCATAAACTTCTTGCTGTACTTTTTGCTGCTGGCTTCGTCAAGATCAGATAAACCTTTCTTGAACACTTTCTGGTCATCAGCAGTGTAGCAATCGTTCACCATTATTGCCATAAACGCACCTATTTTAGCAGCTTTAGCGCCGGGGGTGCCGGTTTCTGGTAAAATAGTTTCGCCTATCTCATCCATATAAGCTATAGTTTCGGGCTTTTTAAGGTCGCTTGTATCAACCGAACTGCCCGATTTACAACCGGAGATGAAGAATTCGGCACCTATTACAGTACCCCCAAGGATTAAGCCCACCCGGGTTATTGCGTCTCTTCTATTCATTTTTTTATAGAATTATGAGTTTACTTTTATTGTGCCAAACACTAGGCCTTCAGCTCGAAGCCTGCAGGGTACTGGCGTTTAACGTACTGGTTAACATCATCAAAGTTGGTAACCTTCATAGCGTTATTATCCCACATCAACTTCACGCTACCACCTTTTAGTTCGTGACCACGCACTGCAAGGTTAGCCATCAGTAACGCTTCTGTAAGCGGACCAGCTATCTCGAACGGAGAGCTTACTTCCTGCTTGCCGTAGCCTGCAATACATGCTTCAACCCACTGTGCATAGTGGCCGTTTGCACCGCCGGGAACGCGTTTGTACTTCTGCGGAGCGTTTGCGCTTGCGGTACGCTCTTTCGGCAATAACGTAGCTGCATCTGAATAGGTGCTGGCGTACATTTTACCTTTAGTACCGATGAATAGCGTACCGTTACCTTCTTCACCACCCCATTTTTCACTTGGGCCAAGCTCAATTGGTCTTTCGGGCTGTATACCGCCGTCCATCCAGTGCAGCGTAACGTCGCCTTTGGTTTTAGCAGTTTTAGGGAAAGTTAAGGTGATGTGGCTTGATGGAGGGCAGCTTTCAGGGAAGTGGCCTTGTTTAAATTCATCAACATACACACTGCCTACACTTGCCTGTACATCTTTAGCATAACGGATACCCAGTACACGGAACGGTGCTTCCACCAGGTGGCAGCCCATGTCGCCTAAAGCGCCGGTACCGTAATCCCACCAGCCGCGCCAGTTAAACGGAACCAGTTTCTCTACGTAATCCTTTTTAGGTGCTGTACCTAACCAAAGATTCCAATCTAATTCTTTCGGAATGTTTTGGCTTGGCTCGGGCCATTTGATGCCCTGAGGCCACACTGGACGGTTAGTCCAGCAGTATACGGTATGCACATCGCCAATCAGGTCGGCATCATACCATTCGGACATCAGGCGGGTACCATCGTTAGATGCACCCTGGTTACCCATTTGGGTTACCACCTTGTATTTTTTAGCTGCGTCAGTTAACAAGCGTGCCTCCCAAATATCATGGGTGAGTGGTTTTTGCACGTAAACGTGCTTGCCCATTTGCATGGCATGGTATGCTATAATAGCGTGGTTATGATCTGGGGTTGATACCGAAACCGCATCAAAGTTCTTGTGCTCTTTGTCGTACATCTCGCGCCAGTCCTTGTAATATTTAGCTTTCGGGAATGATGCACGTGATTTTGCAGCACGGCGGTCGTCAACGTCGCAAAGGAACGCGATGTTAGCTTTTCCACTTTTCGCGAATGCAGCAATGTCGCTTTCGCCTTTACCGCCGGCACCAATGCCTGCTACGTTCAGCATGTCACTTGGGGCAATAAAACCTTTGCCGCCCAGCACAAAACGCGGAACGATCATGAAGCCTGCAGCGGCTAATGAACCAGTTTTGATAAAATCGCGCCTGGATTGATTTTGCTCCTGCACGTTGTCTTTCTTCTCGGTCATGATGTTTTTTATTCTTAGATGTTAGATGTTTCCTTTTTTAAGCTCTTTAACCGCGAAGTCAGCTGCACGTGCGGTAAGCGCCATGTAAGTTAATGAAGGGTTCTGGCAAGCTGCTGAGGCCATTGCGGCGCCGTCCGTAACAAATACGTTTTTAGCATCCCAAACCTGGTTCCACTCGTTCAATACCGACACCTTCGGATCGCGGCCCATACGTGCTGTACCCATTTCATGAATACCACGCCCCAATACCGGCTCCATGCTGTAGGTCTGCACGTCTTTAACGCCGGCAGCTTCCAGCATTTCTTTGGCGTCGTTCATCATATCGATGCGCATTTTGCGTTCGTTATCTTTAACTTCCGCATCAACGGCCAGTACCGGCAAACCCCATTTGTCTTTCTTGTTTTTATCCAGGTAAACGCGGTTTTCATGATACGGTAAAGTCTCACCGAAACCACCTATACCCATGCTCCAGTCGCCTGGTTCGCTCAGCGCGTCTTTAAAGGCGCCACCAATATTCATTTCGGCGATGTCACGGCTCCAGCCCCCGCGGCTTGCACCACCCTGGTAGCCAAATCCACGGATATAATCGCGTTTTTCACCATTTAAGTTACGGTAACGTGGTATATAGATGCCGTTAGCCCTGCGGCCAAAGAAATACTTATCCTGGAAACCTTCTATACGGCCACCTGCACCTACGTTAAGGTGATGGTCCATTACGTTGTGGCCCAGCTGACCGCTGCTGCTGCCTAAGCCTTCCGGCCAGATATCTGTAGCAGAGTTCATCAACACCCAAGCGCTGTTTAAAGCAGAAGCATTAACAAACACAATTTTAGCGTAGAACTCGTAAGTTTTGTTTGTTTCAGCATCCAGTACTTCTACGCCTTTCGCTTTCTTGGTATCCTTATCATAAAGGATCTTGGTAACAATTGACCATGGGCGAACGGTAAGATTACCGGTTGCCATTGCTGCCGGTAAAGTGGCAGACTGCGTGCTGAAGTATGCGCCAAACGGACATCCTAACCAGCACTTGTTGCGGTACTGGCAATTTGTACGGTTGTTGTGTGGTACTGTAATATTAGCTGTACGGCCAATAATAAAATGGCGCTGATCTTTATAAAACTCTTTAAAACGTTTTTTTACGTCCTTTTCAACAACGTTCATTTCCATAGGTGGCATAAAGTCGCCATCCGGAAGGATTGGAACGCCATCCCTGCTGCCAGAAATACCTGCGAAACGCTCGGCATAGCCGTACCATGACTCCAGATCTTTGTAACGGATAGGCCAATCTGTACCAATACCGTCTTTTAAGTTAGCTTCAAAGTCGGTATCGTGCCAGCGGTAAGACTGACGGCCCCACATTAGTGAACGGCCACCCATGTGATATCCACGGAACCAGTCGAAACGTTTTATCTCAGTATAAGGACTTTCTTTTTCGTTAACCCAGTAATCAAGGTTAGTTTCGTTAAGAGGGTAATCGCGTTTTAAAACCGGATAATCCTCTATCATTTGCTGTGTACGGCCACCACGATGCGGGAACTCCCAGGGGGCTTTGTTGGCATTCACATAATCCTTAATGTGCTCTATATTCTTGCCGCGCTCCAACATAATGGTTTTCAAGCCCTTCTCGGTCAGTTCTTTAGCAGCCCAGCCGCCAGATATACCTGAACCAATGACTATAGCGTCATAAGTGTTTGTAGACATAAAAGTATTGAGTTAAAATAAATCTTGTTTAGTATTGGTTACTCCGCCTAATGTATGAACAAAAAATAACCTTACAAATTTTTTTCATTGTGTTTTGCAAACACATTCAGCATAATACACCGTCCAATAATCCTTAAACTAATTAAGGATCGGGCGTTTAGCTGTTCAGTTTCTTTTTCTCTCCTACGTAATGATCTACTGCGCGTGCTGCAAATGCCATATAAGTAAGCGAAGGGTTTTGGTATGATGTTGAGGTCATACTCGCCCCGTCGGTCACGTAAACATTTTGGCATGCATGCAAGCGGTGCCATTTATCAAGCATTGATGTCTTAGGATCGTTACCCATGCGCACGCCACCCATTTCATGGATATCCAGCCCGGGAGCACGGTGATCGCTTTCGCCTTTTATATTTTTGAAACCGGCAGAAGTGAACATTTCTGTCAGCTGCGCCAAGTAATCGGCTTTCATCTTAGCATCGTTATCGTCATAATCCACAGATATTTTAAGCTGCGGTATACCCCAGGGGTCTTTCTTGCTCTTATCAAGCGCTACATAGTTACTCTCCTTAGGGATGGTTTCGCCCATCATGTGCGATCCTACACGCCAAGGGCCAAGGTCCTTTTTAGCAAGGTTTTGTTTCAATTCGTCGCCAATACCTTCGCCACTGCTGGTGCGGCCACGGTAAGCGCTTAAGCCAGCCCCATAACCACGTAGGAAATTGGTTTCTTGTTTATGTAAGTTACGGAAACGCGGGATATAACCACCACCCGCGGGATTGCGCCCGTCGGTTGCCCATTCTTCAAAACCCTCTACCTCGGCGCTGATGTGCGCCGAATAATTATGAAACGCAACATATTTACCCAGTGTGCCACTATCATTACCTAAACCGTTAGGGAAACGATTGGAGGTTGAATTAAGCAGCACAAGATTACTGTTCAATGCCGCCGCATTAAGGAATATCACATCGGCATGGTAGTCTATAGCTTCTTTAGTATTAGTGTCTATAACCCGTACGCCGGTTGCTTTGCCCAGCTTTTCATTGTAAATAATAGATTCAACTACCGAGAACGGCCTAAGTGTAACGTTGCCGGTTTTTAGCGCCCACGGCATGGTAGACGAGTTAGCACTAAAATAGCCACCAAACGGACAACCACGCTGGCAAAGGGTACGCTCCTGGCATTGTGCCCTGCCCTGTTGCAGATGGATCGGGTTCGGCTTTGACAAATGCGCGCAGCGGGCGCTTATAACATCACGGCTGTATTTAGTTTTTACGTGCTTGCTGAAGTAACTCTCTACAGCATTTAACGGGAAAGCCGGTAAAAATTCACCATCCGGCAAGTGCGGTAAGCCATCGCGATTACCAGATATACCAGCGAATTTTTCTACATGGCTGTACCATGGTGCAATGTCTTTATACCGTATAGGCCAGTCTACCGCGAAACCATCGCGTGCAGGGCCTTCAAAATCAAAATCGCTCCAGCGTTGGGTTTGGCGTGCCCACAGTAAGGATTTACCGCCTACCTGGTATCCGCGAATCCAGTCGAACGGTTTCTCCTGAACGTAAGGATGCTCAGCATCTTTAACAAAGAAATGAGCAGCGTCCTCACCAAAGGCATAACAACGATTTACTATGGGGTTTGCCTTTTGAACATCCTCGGGGATTACACCGTGGTGCGGAAACTCCCAGGGATATAAATTGGTTGTAGGGTAATCCTTTATATGTTTAACATCACGGCCACGCTCTAACACAAGCGTTTTTAGCCCTTTTTCTCCAAGTTCTTTTGCTGCCCAGCTACCGCTCATGCCCGAGCCGATAACTATGGCATCAAACGTGCGTTCTTTTACGCTATCTATATTTAAAAATGCCATCTTATGCTGTTGCCTTCTTTTTAACCGGGAACATTGCGTTGTACCTGCCCGGCACTAATTCATAAACTACCTGTTTGGTCATGAAGTATTGGGATGTAGTGTACCCAAACACTGTATAGCCTTTCACCATACCGTAAAACGTATCCAGCTTTGCCGGCTCTTCGGGTTTGTGGTTCTTATCAGCCTTGACTGCGGCTTCTTCCTTAGCACCTCTTTCTTTAGCCTGTTTCTCCAGGTCAACAACAAAGGCGGTACGCTCCTGCTGAGTTAGCTGATTGAAGGATTTGCCGTATTTTTTTTCTGCTGCTTCGTCAAACTCTTTAAGGCCTGCTTTGAAAGCGTCCTGCTGCTCTTTGCCCGTACAATCATCTATCATTTTTAATATAAAAAGATTTATACCGAGTTCTTTAGCACCGGGGGTACTCGTTCTAGGCAAAATGGTTTCTGCAAGGTTAGTAACCAGGTTTTCCTGGTCGGCATCTATCTCCAGATGTTTAAGTTCTACTACCGGCTTGCCTTTTTTGTCGTTAAAGCAGGATGGTAGTACCGCCGCGCTGCCTAAAATAAGCGCCATGTTGCGGATGGCTATTCGCCGGTTCATTTGAAGGTTCAATTTATAGCGATGTTTAGTTTAATGATCGGTTAGGGGAACGCTTGCGCGCTGTCCCGACATACTTAACGCTGAAAAGTACGGTTAAACTACTAATAACCCCACTTTTTCATGGTTTGTAAATCAATTTTTACAGAGTCAATCGGGTCCATTCCCTGGTACGACTCCTGCTCAATAATCAAGTAGGTAGTATTGCCGTCTTTTTTGGCAGCTTTAAGTACATCTTGTACAGGCAATACACCTTTACCCAACACACAGCTTTCGTATCCGGTGCCTTCATTAGGGTGCTCTGCACTCTTAATTTCATCTTTTACGTGCATCAGCTCAAACCTGCCCGGATACTTTTTGATAAGAGACACTGCTGAATTTTCGCGTCCGTACATGTTGCCCATATCCAGCTGCTGTGCCACCAGGGAAGGATCGGTATGCTGAAGTATATAGTCAAACAGCCTTATATCGCCTACCATGGTGGTAAACTCAAAATCGTGATTGTGATAGCCAAACTTCATCCCCGATTTCTTACAAAGCTCACCACTCTTATTAAACTGATCCAGGATTCGGTTAAGTGCATCTTTATCGGTACGCACCCTTTCGTCCATCCACGGGCTTATCACATATTTCTGCTCAAGAATAGCAGCGTCTTCTACAGTATATTTCCAGGCATCGGTAAAATCATTTTTAGCAGCGTCCCAATGCTGGGCGGTCATAACGGTATGCCCGCTAGGCATTTTTAATCCTAAATCATCTAATACCTTTTTAAACTCTTTTGCATTCCAGCCATAAAACTTGCGGTCGATATAATTGGCATGCTCTACGTATACATAACCCATATCTGCAAGCTTTTTCAGCGTTCCAGACGGATCGGTTTTCATACGCTCGCGTACGGAATACAACTGTAAGCCTACCCGTTGTAGTTTTGGTGCAGCCAATACATTTTTAGGTAAGAAAGCCGCGGCAGTTACCGCCAGGGCGCCGGTTTTAATAAAGCTTCTGCGAGATGGATTCATATTTTTGAGATTTAGTTTTTTGCTATCGGGAACACAGGAAATAAAAGGTCTGAATTGCTTACAAAGGCAATGTGCTTACTATCCGGCGACCAGGATGGTGTATTTATAGTACCCTGCCCACCGTAAAGATAAGCAACTACTTTAGACGGACCGCCGGTTACAGGCATCACTCTTATATAAACATGTTTGTAAAAAGGATGATCGCCAGGTGCAACCTCGTTTTTAAGGAATGTGATGTAAACGATCCACTTCCCGTCCGGCGAAACGTGCGGAAACCAGTTGTTATAATCATCATTAGTAATCTGCACCTGGTTTTTGCCATCTGCATCCATTCGCCACACCTGCATCAGGCCAGACCGCACTGAGTTGAAGTAAATGTACTTACCATTGGGCGTATATTCAGGCCCGTCGTCAAGCCCCGGGGTTGTGGTAAGGCGCTCTTCGGGACCACCGCCTGAAGGGATGCGGTACACATCGTATTCGCCCTTGCGCTCTCCACAAAATACCAGGTATTTACCATCAGGAGACCAGCCGTGCATATATGAAGCACCAACGCCTTTGGTGGTTACAGCCTTGGCCTCGCCCCCGTTTACCGGTACAGTATAACCAATTGAGGGCCCGCCATCGCCGCTGCTGATGGTAAGCATTTTGCCATCAAAAGATATAACATGATCGTTATTATTGTTTTTAGCAGGGTTTGTATTTAATGGTACAGGTGTGTTGCTAGCAAGGCTATACTTGTACAAGGTTCCGTCACTATTATAAATGAGGGATTTGTTGTCCTTTGTCCAGTTTGGTGCCTGTAATGATTTTGGCGACTGGTAGATGATCCGGCTGTGTTGAGTTTCCATATCCAGTATCTCAATAGCGCTGCCAAGATATTTTTTGTATGGAACAAGATCTGCAGGGGCCGGAGACACAATGCGAACGTTGCTGAAGATTGCCTTTTCGGTAACATCAGGATTGTGCGAGCAAACGAATAATCCGACGTATACCTCATCTCCAAGATCAAGGTCGACCTTTTCCTCGGGACCAAATACATCGCCTTTTTTTGCTGCCGACATAGTGTAAGTATTTCCCTTTCGCTCCAGTTGTATCACACCTGCAAACGTCACTGTAGATTTTTGTTCTTCAGTTACCGCACCCGCTGTTTTACGGTATTGCAAAGAGGTTAAACCGTCGCCATGTACAACAGCATTAACGTGTGCAGAATTGCCCTCTAATGTTTTACGTACCATAAAGCCCCACTTGCGGTGCAGCTCTACGCCTTTGCCTATAAACTCCGCGTTCGTACGCAGAATAAAGTCGCCCTTTAGTTTTTTCCAAACAAAATGAAACTCATCAGTATTTGCCCAAATATTAGTTCCCGATCCGCTGATGGTATATTGCTGTTTGGCAGCATTGTACATTACCTCGCCTTTGTGCTTTACAGCACCTACATTGGTATGGCTGTCAAAAATACCAGGGCCGGAATTTTGTGCGCAAGCAGCAACAGTAAATTGCAGGGCAGCAACAACCACTAAAAAGCAAGATAATCTCTTAAGCATAGCAGGAGGATAAATAATTGGTTTACTAAGTTAGCTAATCATTTTAAAAAACATGCTTTTAACCAATCATTTGCAATAAAAAAAGGGATGCTGTCACATCCCTTTTACATTTACCATTTTGAGGCGGTAAAATAATATCATGATAAGTTAAAACCTACTTAGTTGCAAAAATCTGCTTGCCGGTTTGCGGACAGTAAACAGGTTCGGGCTGTAAGGCCGGCTGTACATATTCTTTAAGGAACTGGGCTTTGCTATCCTTATACTGGCTAACTGCACCAAACGTATACATCAATTTGATATAAACCCAGGCCATGTCTATCTGGTAAGGCTTAAAACCCGAGCGGGCGCTTTTAGGGAACAGGTGATGGTTGTTGTGCCACTCACCGGCAACAAGGCCAGGCCAAAGCTGATTTACCGACATGTCCTTACGGTTATGATCAATACCTTCGCGGCGTTTATCTTCACCCTTTCCGTGGCCTTCATAGTTAAATGTACGTACTCCTACGGCCCAAAACCCTGCAGCGCCAAATATGGCACAAGCCAGCGCTGGTCCGCCAATAAGGTAAAACACCGTGAACCAGAAGGCCCAGTTGGCAATTACCCCTAATATCATATTAAAAGGTTTAGCCAGCGATCCCCATTTTTGGTATTGTGTGTAACTATTGCAGGTAACACCGGTGTGCTTCATTAGGGTAAGGCAACGCTGATAATCCTTCTCGTTCATGTTGCGGTTAATGGGCTGGTGGTTAACATCTGCCAGGAAACAGTATAAAAAGCCTCCCTGCGCGTTGTACGGATCGCCTGGGGTATCTGAAAGTGCGTGGTGCACGTGGTGCGATATAGCGTAAATCTCTTCAGGAATGATTTTCAACGTAAGATTTTGAGTAACAAAGCGCCAGAAATTATTGCTGAACTTATAGGCGCCATGGGTACAGTACCTGTGGTACCAGATGGTGCCATGCGTACCCATTACCACCATGCTGTATACAAAAGCAATGATAAGGCCCTGCAGAGAGAAATATTTAAAAACGAACAGCAGCAGGAACACTGCCAATACAGCTACCATAGCCCAGCTCATAAAAGAAAGCCAGTTCTTTTTGCTGCGAAAGATGTTTAGTCGTGAAAAAAATTCTTTAAATATTTGGCCAGGAGCAGGTTTGGCAAGGTTGCCGTTCTCATCCTTCCAGCCATAGGAAGGGCGCTCTAGCACATCATGGATAAATGCCATCAGTATCGGGAGGTTAGTTTAAATTAACGGTTTATAATTTAGTTATTAGGGGGCGTTTTAAAGATACTAACTTTATTTTAAAAAACACATACTTACTCTTAAAAATATTAAGATATAATTAAACTAGTAGTTAACAAGTACTATACTCTGCAACAATAGTATGACATAGAACAGATTTTTAAACCTGTTAGCGCATTAATGGTCATGTGATGAGTTAATTGCTTTATCATGATCAAACGTTTAGCCCCCTTGTTGTTATTATTATTTATTGCTGCAAAAGTGTCTGCCCAACAGCCAAGATCTGTTAGCGGATCTTTAGTAGATAGCGTAGGTGCCGTGCCGGGGATGACGGTGAAGCTCACATCAGAGAAAGACAGCGTGGTGGTGGCGAGCGATATTAAGGGTGCGTTTGTCTTTGGCGCTGTATTTTCTAAAAACTTTAAAATAACGGTAAGCGGGCTAGGTTACCAGGCGTTCTCAAGGCGGTACGCTATGGATGATAATACCGGCGCTATACGTTTGGAGCCCATAAGGTTGATAATGGCAACCAACATGCTGAACACGGTTAATGTTACGGCCATAAACCCTATCACCATAAAAGAAGACACTGTTGAATACAAAGCCGCTGCCTACAAAGTGCGGGAAGGCTCGCCGGTTGAGGATTTGTTAAAAAAGTTGCCCGGCGTATCAGTAGACAAGGACGGCAACGTAACTGCACATGGGAAACAAGTTACCAAGGTGCGGGTAAACGGCAAAAATTACTTTAGCGGGGATGTACAAACCGCTACGCAAAACCTTCCGGCAGATATCGTGGAGAACATACAGGTGATTGATGACTACGGCGACCAGGCTAACCTTACAGGCATTAAAACGGGCGATCCTGAAAAGATATTAAACATCACTATACAAAAAGGGAAACGTACGGGCAAGTTTGGCCAGGGTACCGCCGGGATAGGTAACGATGACCGGTATGTTGTACGTGCATCGGCAAATGCCTTTAAGGAAGATGAGCAACTGTCACTTATTGGTACTATAAATAATACCAATGCCAACGCTTTTAACCTTGGATCAGGTGGAGGTGGTGGCGGGCGCGGTGGACGTGGCGGAGGCAACGCCGGCGCTTCCGGCGGGGTAAGTACCGCTAATGGTATCACCACAAACCGCTCGCTGGGATTCAACTACCGCAACGAATGGGGCAAGAAAATAACTGCTTATGGCAGCTACAGTTTTGCCGACCGTGATAAGCTGGCAACTACTACATCGCAGCAACAAAACCTCTTTCAATCGGGTACCATCATCAATAATGATAATAGCGAAAGCAAAACACATAACCTTAACCACCGATTCGACTTCAACATCGAGTACCGCATAGATACACTCAACTACCTGAAGGTAAACCCTAGCTTTTCGTACAATTCATCAAACGATAACACCTCGGATGTCTTTAGCAACACCCGCAACAATTCACTTGTAACCGGTAACGAACTTGCACTTACCAACGCAACATCTCCCAGCGGCGGTGTGAGCGTGCTGTACAATCATAAGTTCCGCAAGAAAGGGCGCAACTTTAGCATCAATACCAATCTTAACTATTCAAAAAACACACAGGACCTAAACGATCAGTACACCACCCGGCAGGACACCGTTGTAACGCCGCTGTATCAGCAAATAAATACTAACAACAGCTCGTCCCGGGTTGGGGTGTCGTTATCCTATACAGAGCCGCTGGTCGCCGGTAATTTTTTGGAAGCAAATTATGCTTATAACCGCAGCAATACTGATAATGAACGTGACAACTTCAACATTGATCCGCTTACCGGCGTGCAAACCTTTACCGATTCGTTAAGCACTTTATATAACTATCAGTTCATCACTAACCGTTTTGGATTGAACCTGCGTGGTGTAAAGGCCAAATACAACTACACTCTCGGCCTGGCAGTACAGCC